>JAXIPB010000217.1:0-35471 GCA_045403155.1 Micromonosporaceae bacterium | reverse complement strand
CGCTCGAACCCGCCGGTCCACTCGTGGACCGGTCGCAGCCCGCGGGCGTCAAGGCCGTACAGCCGCTGCTTGCCTGCCTTGCGGTCCCGCACCAGCCCGACCTCCCGGAGCACCCGCAGGTGTTTGGACGCCCCCGGCTGGGGCATCCCCAGCACCTGGGCCAACTCGGTCACCGGCCGCTCACCCGCCCGCAACAGCACCAGGATCTCCCGGCGCCGCGGCTCGGCGATCGCGTTGAAGACGTCCGACGTCGTCGCTGCTCGTGCCATGGCCGCCATCATATACCCATATCGGCACGCGTAAAGCCGAGAGGAATCAAGCGGGTCTTGTCGGATGACGATTGCAACCCTTTGTCAGCGGCTGCGGGAAACGCGTATCACTGAGCGTGAGGGCGTGCCGGGGCGGTCAGGGCAGACCGGCGAGGCGCTTCCAGGGCGAGGACGCGCCAATCACAACGAGGAGCGCAGTCAAAGACGCCACTGTGGACGGTTCACCTAGGCGACTGCCTGCCACCATCCGTCCACCTCGGCTGGGCTGTCGACGTCGATGCGCTCGCCGGGCCGCGGCACCGCGAGTGTGACAGCGCGCTCCTTGGCCTCGCGCCACAGCCGGTCGGCCGGTTCGCGCCAGGCGTGAAAGGCCAGGACGAACGTGCACCAGTGCACCGGGATCAGCAGGCCGCCACCGAGGTCGAGGTGGGCCGTGACCGCGTCTTCCGGGGTCATGTGGATGTCGGGCCAGCCTTCGCCGTAGGCACCGATCTGCACGAGCGAGGCGTCGAAGGGACCGTGTGCGGCGCCGATGCGGGCGAAGCCGTCGAAGTAGCCGGTGTCCCCGGTGTAGAAGACCCGCCGACTCGGCCCCGCGAGCACCCACGATCCCCACAGCGTTTGGTCTCGGGTCAACGAACGCCCGGAGAAGTGGCGCGCCGCGGTGAGGGTGAACTGGATATCGGCGATGGTCGCGCTCTCGTCCCAGTCGAGCTCGATGATCCGGTCCGAGGGCACGCGCCACCGATCGAGATGGGCGCCGACGCCCAGGGGCACGAGGAACGGTGCCGACTGCGACGTCGTCAGAGCCTTGACCGTGGCCATGTCGAGGTGGTCGTAGTGGTCGTGCGAGATCACGATCGCGTCCAGCGCAGGCAGGTCGCGCAGCGCGACCGGTGGCGGGTGCAGGCGTCGCGGACCGATGGACTGGAACGGCGAGCACCGCTTGCTCCAGACGGGGTCGAGAAGGATCCGCCGACCCGCAATCTCGACCAATGTGGACGCATGGCCGTACCACGTAATGTCGAGGGCGTCGGCGGGTCGGGCACCCATCGGGGCCGGAGCGGCGAGCGGGATGGCCTCGGTCGGCCGGCGGATCTGGCCACCCTCGCGCCACTCCCGAAACGCCTTCCCACCGCTGCCCGGCGGGATCGTGCTGCCGGGCACAGTGTTGCGGAACACCCCGTCGCGAAACTGCGGCGACCGCAGAATCCGCTGCGCCCGCTCACCGGTCGGTACGGCGCCGAGCGCGGCGATGAGGCGCGTAAGCTGGTCGGACCCTCGCGGCATCCTGCGACTGTAGCTAGCTCTTGACCGATCCCGCCATAAGGCCGCCGATGAACCAGCGACCCAGCAGCACGTACACCACAAGGGTCGGCAGCGACGTGATGAGGGCCCCCGCCATCGACGCGGCATAGTCAGGTGACTGCGCGCCGGCGAGCGCGTTGAGCGCGATGGTGATCGGGCCGTTGCGCGTGTTCGACAGGAAGATCGCAAAGAGATAGTCATTCCACGCCGAGGTGAACTGCCAGATGATCGTCACGACGAAGCCGGGGATCGAGATCGGCAGAATGATCGACCAGAACGTACGGAGCAGTCCGGCGCCGTCCACCTTTCCGGCCTCGATGATCTCTATCGGGACGATGGTCGCGTAGTAATTGCGGAAGATCAGGGTGCAGATCGGTATGCCGTAAACCGTATGCACGAAGATCAGAGTCGGAACGCCCGACGGGATGCCTAGCCAGACCACGACCTCGCGCAGCGGGATCATCACGGCCTGGTACGGGATGAACATGCCGAACAGGATCAGCGTGAACACGACGTCGGCGCCGGGGAAGCGCCAGCGGGAAAGTACGAAACCGTTGGCGGCGCCGATGAACGACGAGATGAGCGCGACCGGGATCGCCAGCTGCAGGGTACGCACGAAGGACGGGCCGAGCGCGGTCCACGCCTTGGCCCAGGAGGCGAACGTCCACTCCGAGGGGAGGTTCCACTGCCCGTTGACACCGATCTCACGGCCGGACTTGAAGCTCGTCACGATCAGCACATAGAGCGGCATCAGGATCACGAGGACGAAGAGGATCAGCAGTGCGTAGCGCAAGGTGCGGGCCACCACGTCGCCGCGCCTCGCGGGTGGCCGCGGTCGCCGCGCGGGGGCGACGAGATCCTGTCCCGGGAGGGTCGGCGTGATTACGGTGCTCATGAGCGCTTCTCCGCCCGGTTGATGTAGACGAGGTAGGGCACGATGACGAGGGCGACGACGACCAGCAGGAACACCGAGATCGCCGCGGACTTGGCGTAGTCGCTGGTGAGCAGCGTCTGCCAGACATAGACCGCCGGCACCTCGGTGATCCATTGCGCCCCGGAGACCGACATGATCAGGTCGAACATCTTCATCGACATGTGCCCGGTGATGATGAGCGCCGAGAGCAGGGTGGGCGTGAGCTGCGGGAAGAGCACGTGCCGGTAGAGCTGGTACGAGTTGGCGCCGTCCATGTAGGCGGCCTCGCGCAAATCGGGTGAAATGCCGCGGAACCCGGCGATGAACAGGGCCATGATGTAACCCGAGAGCTGCCAGATCGCGGGCATCGCCATGGCCGCCATGCCCCAGTTCGGGTGCGTCCACCACGGATTCTCCAGGAATGTCAGACCCAGGCCGTGGAAGATGGCGTTGATGCCGCCGGCGTTGTCACCCGTGCCGGCGTTCATCAGCCAGCGCCACACCACACCCGAGGCGACGAACGAGACCGCCATCGGGAAGAGGTAGACGGTGCGAAACACGCCCTCCGCCGTCGTACCGCGCTCGAGCAGGAACGCCCAGAGCAGGCCGAGCAGGATCGTGCCGCCGATGAAGACGACGGTGAAGACGCCGAGATTCTTGAGTGAATGGACGAATCGGTCGCTGATGTCGTTGGTGAACAGGTTGACGTAGTTGTCCAGTCCGACGAAACCCTTGGAGGGACGGGCATTGTGCCTGTCCTGCATGGACAGGTTGATGGTCCACCCGATCAGCCCATACACGAACACGGCCAACAGGATCAGCGACGGCCCCAGCAACAGCAGGCCCGGTCCCCACTGTCGCAGCCTGCCCAGCAGTCGCAGCCGGCGGTGCCGCCGCGCCTCGTCTCGAAGGCGCGCGGTGTCCTGTTGTGGTGGCGGTGCCGCCGTCTGCACATTCGTGGCCATCAGGACTCCTTCGCCTCCGACGCGTCGCGCGGCGAGGCAGGTGACCTGCCCCGCCGCGCGAGGTTTGCTGTACCGCGTTGCCAACTACTCTGCCGGTTACGCTCCCGGCAGTCGAGCCCTGTTACTTGGCGAATTGCCCTGCCGCGGCCACGAGAGCCGCCTGCAGGGCGGTCGCGTTGCCATCGCTGGAGAACTTGCCCATTGCCGAGTTCAGCGCACCCATGTAGCCCTGCGAGCAGCCCGCGCCGTGTGCACACGACGGAACCTGCTTGAGGCTCTTCCAGTCGGCGATGGCCGCCTGCTGGTACGCCGGGTAGTCGGCGGCGTTCGCATCGGTACGGGCCGGAATGGAGCCCTTCTTGGTGTTGAACGCCTTCTGACCCTCGGCGCTACCGACGGTCTTCAGCCAGCATTCGGTGCCGGGGACGTTCTTCGCGCCCTTGGGCAGGACGAACGAGTCGGCCAGCCACTGGAAGACGCCGGTGTTGCCGGGGAAGGCGGTGTAGCTGTAGTCCTTGAAGCCCTTGGCGTCGAGGTCGGCCGCCTCCCAGTCACCCATCAGCTGGTATCCGGCCTTGCCCTCCATGATGAGCTTTTCGGCGTCGGTCCAGTCGAAGGTGTCGCGGTCCTTGTTGGTGTAGCTCATCAGCTTCTGGTAGTCGGCGATCGCCTTGGTGATATCGGCGCCGTCCCAGGGGGTCGACCCGTTCCACAGGCCGATGAACTTGTCCGCGCCGAGGTTGCTGATGAGGACGGACTCGAAGAGCATCAGCTGAGTCCAGTCCTTGCCCAGCGCGAGCGGCGTGACACCCTTGGTCTTCAGCTTCTCCAGGTCGGCGAAGAACGCGTCGAGGCTCGTCGCGTTCTGGGTGATGCCAGCGCTGGCCAGCACGGTCTTGTTGCCCCACAGCACGTTCGCGCGGTGGATGTTGGCCGGCACCGAGTAGATCTTTCCGTCCACGGTCAGGTTCGCGATCAGGCCCGGCGGGAAGGCGTTGGTCAGGCCCCACTCCTGGTACTTGCCGCTGAGGTCCTCGATCTGTCCCGCGTTGATGTAGTCGCTCAGCTCAGCGCCTGCGTGGGCCTGGAACGTATCCGGGGGGTCTGACTGGGTCAGTCGCGACGCGAGTACCTGCTTGGCGTTGGAGCCGGCACCGCCGGCGACAGCGCCGTTGACGAAGGTGAAGTTCGAACACGCGGTCCCGAAGGCGGTGACCAGGCCGTCGAGGCCCGCCTTCTCGCCACCATCGGCCCACCAGGTGAAGACCTCGACATTCTTGACTGCGGTACCGCCGCCACCGTCATCGCCGCCGCACGCGGTCGGTGCTAGAAGTGCCGCAATCCCGACAACAGCGACAGAGACACGCCTCGAAAGACGCATAGCTTCCTCCGATCAAAACATGACATCGTTGTCTCAGGTGATCTTCAGCCACTTTGGCTCGCTTCTGGCGCATAGTCAACGGTGGTTTTGGCGTCGTTTCCGTCACGATCCCGCCCCCGTTCCGCGGGCCACCCCGCCGATCATGGTGTAAGCGTCGCCCTTCCGCGCCGATCATGACGTGAGCGCCCCCCTTCCACGCCGATCATGACCTCCAAATCATGATCGGCGCGATTTGGGGGCAGCATTGTCATGATCACGGCGATCTTTGAGGGCGATCTTGGGCTGGGTATGCTCGGGCAATGACTGCTGCTGAGGTGCCGCCGCCGCTTGAAGCGCTTCACGAGGACTGGGAGCGCGCGCTTGCGATCGTCGCTCACCCCGACGACATGGAGTTCGGCTCGGCTGCCGCCGTCGCGCGCTGGACAACCCAGGGCAAGACCGTCGTGTACACCCTGGTCACCAGCGGCGAGGCCGGGATCGACGGAATGCACCCCGATGAGGCGGGCCCGCTTCGCGAGATCGAGCAGGTCGCGTCCGCCGCGATCGTGGGCGTCGACGTGGTGGAGTTCCTCGGCGGCGCCGACGGCATGCTCGAGTACGGGCTGCCGCTTCGCCGCACGCTCGCCGCGGCGATTCGGCGGCACCGCCCCGAGGTCGTTATCACCAGCAACTTCCGCGAGAGTTTCGGACCGGGCAGGCTCAACCAGGCCGACCACATCGCGGTCGGTCGGGCCGTCGTCGACGCCGTGCGCGACGCGGCGAACCGCTGGGTCTTCCGTGATCTGCTCGACGAGGGACTTGAGCCGTGGGGCGGCGTACGGGCGGTGCTGGCCGGCGGATCGCCACTCGCGACCCACGCCGTCGACGTCACCGACTCTCTCGACCGCGGGATCGCGTCGTTGCGCGCGCACGAGGCGTACCTTCGCGGCCTTGGTCAGGAGATGGATCCGGAGGAATTCCTCGAGTCGATCGCCCGCATGACCGGGACACGGCTGGGTTGCAAGTACGCGGTCTCGTTCGAGGTCCTGCCGTATCAGCTCTTCTGAGCCGGCGAGTCCGATGACCCGCGCACCAGCCCGCCGGTGCGCGCGCGGGCCTCGTACAGCATGATCGACGCACTCACTGAGACGTTGAGCGAGTCGGCCGCACCGAGCATCGGCACGGTCACCTGCTCGTAGCCGAGATCGAGCCAAGGGCGCGAAATGCCGTATCGCTCGTTACCCACGACGACTGCCGTGCGGGCCGCGAAGTCCACGTCCCGGTACGGCGTGGCGTCCTTGCCGGTCGTGGCGAGATACACGCCGAATCGCCGCTGCTTGAGCCACAGGGCGGCGTCGGCCGGCTCGGCGAATTCGAGAATCGGGACCCGAAGGTTCATGCCGCGGCTGCCCCGGAACACCTTCGGGTGACTCAGCCGTGTACGCCGGTTGGTGAGCAACAGGCAGTCCGCGCCGCATGCATCCAGCGTCCGCAACAGCGTGCCGAGGTTGCCCGGGATCTCGATGGCATCCGCGACAAGCACGAGGGCCTGCCGCCGCAGCGGGATGGCCTCCGGATCCCAGGTGGGCATTGATACGAGCGAGACCATGCCGTCGGGCCGGTCGCGCTCGGTGATGCGTTCGAGTACGCGCGGGGAGATGCGGTACGAGGAGTGCGCTCGGGCCGTGATCTGGGCACTGCGCGTGTGCGCCTCATCGGCGTATGCCGCCTCCGGGCACCACAGAAAGAGCTCGACCGTCGCATCGAGGTCGAGCAGCACGTTGTGCGCCCAGAGCCCTTCGGCCACGAGCAGGCGGCGGTGATTGGGAGAACTGTTCTGCAGCACCGAGCGTAGCTGCTTGACGCGCGGATGCTGCAGCCCGATCTGTGGTAGCTGCATGACTGGGACCTCGTCACTGTATTGATCGGCGCCGTTCGGCCGCCGCGAGGCGAACACCGTGGGCCGCGCGAGCAGTGCGCGCGGGATCAGACACGTGGTGCCGGCAAACCCATCACGGCACCGGCCGAGCCGGCGCCGCGGCCGAGTTAGCAGTGACGAGACATGCCGACACGCTAGAGCCGCCGCCCGCTTGGGATCCAGCGAATTTCGGCGTCAGGTGACTGGCCAACCCAGGGCCGCCGCGACCAGGCCGAGCGCGGCGGCGCCGAGGAGGGCGACGACGACGCCGCGCCGAAGCCCAAGGATCCAAACCCCTGCGGCGACGAGCACTCCAATCTGCCATACGTGCGCGATGGCCAGCCCCAGGACGACCGCCGACCCGGCGATCGCGCCGATGGCGGCCGGGCCCGCACCGGCGAGAAATGCTTGCACACCGCGGTTGGCGCGCAGCCGATCGAAGTGGCGGGCTCCGATGAGGACGAACAGAAACGACGGCGCGAACGCCACCGCGGCGGCGAGGAGCGCACCACCCCTACCGGCCGCCGCGTATCCCACCACGGCGACGGTGTGGGTGACCGGTCCCGGCGTGATCTGTCCGAGCGCGACGGCGTAGAGGAACTGGCTCTCCGTCATCCAGCGGTACAGGTTGACGGCGTCGGATTGCATGAGGGGGATGATGACGAACCCGCCGCCGTACGACAGCGCGCCCACCTTGAAGGCCACCCAGGACAGTGCCGCGAGCCCGCCGCCGGCGAACAGTGCGACCGCGGTCTGCGGGCCTGAGAGCATCGGCGCGATCGCGAGCGCGCGGTCCGGCCGGGTCGCTCGTCTGACCAGGTTCTCGGCCAATCCAGATGCCAGGAGAACGACCACGACCCAGGCGCCGAGGACCGCTGCGGCGAGCCCTCCGGCCGCGAGGTACGCCACCCATCGAAGGCGGGCCGCTCGTTGGATGCCCGCACGCGCCCAACTGCTCGGCACGAGGGTGGCGGCGGCATGGACGGCGACGGCGGCGACCGCGGCTCCGGCCCCGGCCGCGGCGCCCAGGACGAATCGGTTCGGCGCGTCGGCCAGCAGGAACGCAGACAATACGAGGATGGCGATCAGTCCGGGCAGGATGAACCCGAGTCCGCCAACCACGGCACCCACCGCGCCCCGGAGGCGCCAGGCGCAGTAGATCGCGAGCTGCGTCGAGGCGGGGCCGGGGAGCAGGCCGGTCGCCGCGATACCGTCCTCGAACTCGTGATCCGAGATCCACCGGCGCCGATCGACGCAGAGGCGACGCAGCAGCGCGATGTGAGCAGGCGGCCCGCCGAAGCCGATAACGCCGATGCGCAGCCACTCCGTGGCGATGGTGCTCAGTCGGACGCGATCGGCGTCCTCGTTGGGCACGGCGGGCACGCGATCAATGTACGGGCACGGAAGGAGGTGCCAATCGCGGCTCGCCCCCGGGCAGTCTCGCCAGGAGCGCGGCACAGATCTCGTCGAGCTGGGCTACCTGACGCGCGGTCAACGCGTCGAACACCATGGATTGGACCTCTTCCACGTGGCCCGGGGCCGACCGCACCACCTTGTCGTACCCGGCGTCGGTGAGCACGGCGACATACCCACGTCGGTCGTCGCCGACGCGCTCGCGGCGGACCCAGCCACGCTCCTCAAGGCGGGCGACCAGATGGGACAGCCGCGACTGCGACCCGTTCGCCATCGCCGCCAGCTCACTCATGCGCAACGCCCGTCCGGGCGCCTCGGAGAGCATCGCCATGACCCAGTACGCGAAGTGTGTGAGGTCGGCGTCGCGCTGAAGCTGGGACTCCAGCGCTGCCGGGAGCAGCATCGTCACCGCGGCGAGCCGGCGCCAGGCTGTCTGCTGCTCGTCCGAGAGCCATCTGGTCTGGGCCACCCGCGGAGCGTACCAGGTGCTTGATCATTCAAGCACCACACGATCATCGAATGTGCGCGGTGCTGAGGTGCGCCGGTCTGGTCATGCGTCGTCGGTGGTGTCGGCGCGGACGGCGGTGTGAACCGCCGGGATCGTGCCGAGCCGGCCGGCCTGGTAGTCCTCGACCGCCTGCACCAGTTCGGCCCTTGTGTTCATGACAAACGGACCGTACGCGACCACCGGTTCCCGGATCGGCTGCCCGCCCAGGAACAGCACGTCGAGATTGGGGCTGTGCCCCTCCTGCCAGGTGTCGGCCGCGATGGTGATCGTCTCGCCGTCGCCGAAGACGGCCAGCTGACCGCTTTCGATCGGGCGCCCCTTGTCGCCGATGGTGCCCTTCCCGCCCAGCACATAGGCCAGGGCGTTGAAGTCCTGCCGCCAGGGCAGGTTGAGCGACGCGCCCGGGCTGAGCGTGGCGTGAACGAGAGTGATCGGCGTGTGGGTGCTGCCCGGTCCGGTCTGACCGGCCACGTCACCGGCGATGACTCTGAGCAGTGCCCCGCCGTCGGACGAGGAGAGCAGGGCGACCCGGCTGCCCCGGATGTCCTGGTATCGCGGCGGCGCCATCTTCAGCGAGCGGGGCAGGTTCACCCAGAGTTGGAAGCCGTGGAAGAGCCCGCCGCTCGCCACGAGGTGCTCGGGTGGGGTCTCGATGTGCAATATCCCGCCACCGGCAGTCATCCACTGCGTATCGCCGTTGCTGATGAGCCCGCCGCCACCATTGGAGTCGGAGTGCGCCATCTCGCCGTCGATCATGTACGTGACGGTCTCGAAGCCGCGGTGCGGATGCCACGAGGTGCCCCGCGGTTCGCCTGGGCCGTAGTCGACCTCGCCCATCTGATCCATGTGGATGAACGGATCCAGGGCCCGTAGATCCACCCCGGCAAAGGCGCGCCGAACCGGGAATCCCTCGCCCTCGAACCCGCGCGGCGCCGTGGTGACGGAGACCACCGGTCTGGGGCGCAGGACGGCGTCGTCGGTCCGCGGAACTCGGGGCAGCGTCAGGATGTTCTCGACTGTGACAGCGGGCATCTCATCTCCTCGAAGGCTTCCGAATAGCCGCTTAAATCAACAGTAGTTGTCTACGCAACATTCCACCTCCGCCGAGCATGACCCGGAGGTCCTGATCGCCGCGCTTTCGCGACGCTGAGCTCATGATCGACGGGTGCGGTGCGGTGCGGTGCGGTGCGGTGCGGGGGCGGAGCGGGTGCGGAGCGGGGTTACCGGAGGCGACCGCGAGGCTTGAGGATCGACGTGGGCATGGGCGGTGCCGGCAGAGGTTCACCGTCGTACCCGCGCACCTCGCCGAACCCACGACCGGCCATCCAGTCTTCGCGGGCCGCGACGATCTCGTCGTGGCTCCGGCCGATGAAGTTCCACCACATGATGATCTCTTCGTCGAAGGGCTCACCGCCGAGCAGAAGCAGCCGACCCGGCCTCTCCGCCCGGACGGGCAGATCGGATCGGCCGCACCCGAGATACAGCAGCGAGCCGGGAGAAAGGGGTACCCCGTCGACCCCGACGGTGCCGGAGAGCGCCACCGCGGCGTACTCAAAGCCCGACTCGAGGCTCAGCGTGGCGTCGGCACCGCTGGAGAGCGCAACCTCTGCGCCGACGACGGGGCTGTACGCACGGGCAGGTGACCTCGCACCTTCGAGCTCTCCCAGGAGCACCCGGACGGTCGCGCCGCCATCGGCCATCACCGGCAGGTCCCAATGGTGCTCGAAGTCGGGCGCGACGGCGCTGTGCTCGTCGGGCAGGGCCACCCACAGCTGGACGCCGTGCAGAATTGGGCTGTGGCCGGGCGGTGATTCCTCGGCGTGCGAGGTGCCCCGGCCGGCCGTCATCAGGTTGAGCTGCCCCGGCTGGATCCGCTGCTCATTGGCGAGGCTGTCGCGGTGCAGCACCTCACCCTCGACGAGCCAGGTCACGGTCTGTAGCCCGGTGTGCGGGTGCGGCGGAACGCGCATCCCCGGTTCGCCGTCAATGCGTTGCGGCCCGAAGCTGTCCACGAAACACCACGCGCCCACCATCCGTCGTTCCTTGTTGGGCAGGGTGCGGACGACCGCCATTCCTCGGGTGCCGCCCAGCACGACATCTCGGCCCGCCAGGAGCTGACGCACCGGCTCGGTCGCCACACCCGCGCGGCCGCCTGAGATCGCCTCGGCCGGATCCGGTTCGAGGTTGCTCATCACTGAAGCGTACGCCGGCCACGAACGGACGATCTCAGCGGCGAATTCGCCAGACCCGCACCTGGTCCCCGCTGGTGCACGCTACATGCGTCGCCGTCGTGTGACACGAACCAACCGTTCCGATGTGGCCTACGTCGTCGAGAATCATGATCCGGCCGCTGTCCAGGTCCAGCGTGCCCAGCACCGTCCGACCGGCGTCCACATGGGACACGACAAGCTCGCGCCCAAGAGGCTGCTTCTCGACGATCCGCCACCCGTCGGGCAGCGGGAGCGACGCTCCACTCGCGACATCGAGCATTGCCGGCCCGTCGACGGTCAACGCGGCGAGTTTCGCGTACCGGGATGGGTAGACCTCGACGGCACGCCGGTGCCAGCGCAGCTCGCCCCGGCCCGGGTCGATCGCCCAGATGGCGTACGGGGAATGCAGGCAGACGAGCGGGACACATTCAATCGGCCAGGCCGCGACGTCCGGCGCGCCGGGCAGCTGAACGCGCCAGCGCACCGACATTGTGCGCGGGTCGTAACCGGTGAGCACCATCTCTGGCAATGCCCGCGAGTTGACGACGAGGACGTCCGGCAGCGCGACCGCGTACGACCAACTGTCGAAGGGCCCGATTTTCGCGCGCGCCACGACGGTGCCGGTGACGAGATCCCATACCTCGGTCGTGCCGTCCGGGCCGACGACGGCCATCCATCGGTCCCGGCCGCTGGTGCCGACGAGGCCCTCCATCCACGGGTAGACGCCGGGGAGGGCCCAGGAACTGCCGGCGGCGATTCGCCGCCGCCACGTCATCTGGCCGGTGGCCAGGTCGATACCGCTGACCCAGTGGGCTTCGCGCCATCCGTCGAACCCGCCCGGGCTGGCCGGTTGTACCGGCTCGCGATCGGCCATGACCGCCACGCCGTCAGCGATGTACACCAGCGGCGCCGCCGGCACGGGGTAGCTGCCAAGTTGGCGCGCGGTCGTGGCGTCGAGGACGAGGGTGGTTGCGGGAGATCCCGGGTACGGGGGGAAGCGCGGCACGAATATGGTCGGCCGGCCGAGGTAGGCCTCGACGAGGGAGCCTTCCAGCCGGTACGCCCAACGCTGCCGGCCCGTGGCAAGGTCGCGCGAGACCAGGTGGAGCTCGTTTCCCATGCGCGTGGTGGTGTAGACGGTGTCGCCGTCCACCCAGTGGAAACCAAGAAAGGCGTCGGCGCGCCAGGCGAGAGTCAGGAAGCGACCACTGTGGACAGGTCCGGTCAAGGCCAGCAGGAGCGTGATCGCGAGGGTGACCACCGCGAACCCATAACGTCGCCCGCTGGCGGGGACACCACGCCGCCGCGGAGTGGGCGCTTCAAGGTCGATCACTGGACTAGACCGCACGCGGACCTCCCGTACGAGTTGATTTTGACCGACCGGGACGGCGCCCGCCATCCCTGGCCCCCTACGCTGGGAGCATGAAACGTCCCCCGGTCTTGATCGCGGTGCTGCTGGGTGGGCTCGTGCTCGTGGCGGCAGGTGCATGCGGGCCGGCGAGCAAGATCCTGGAGGACGGTGAGCAGCTGCCCGATCGGGTCTCGGAGGTCAGGATCTCCGGCGGCAGCGGCAACGTCACGGTGCGGGCGGACGCCTTGGTGTCCGGTGTGGACATCCGCCGGTCGGTACGCTACGGCCGGGCGGCTCCTGGGAAAACGACTCGGGTCGAGCAGGGTGTCCTCCATGTCGCCACCGATTGTGGCGACGAGTGCAGCGCCTCCTACGAGATCCGGCTGGCGCGCGGCGTGCGGGTGACCGGAGAGAACGGGTCGGGAACAATCGACGTGCGCGGAGTCTCCGATGTCGACGTGCGGGTTGGATCCGGCGAAATCCGGGTCAACGACGCGAGCGGGGCGGTGGTCGCCCGAACCGGCTCCGGGAGGATCGAGCTCGCCAACATCGCGGGTGACGCCACGGTCACAACATCCTCCGGCGCTGTCGACGGCCGTGACATTCGCGGGGCCCGAATCATGATCGAGGTCGAGTCCGGCGGTATCACCCTCGACCTGGCCGGCACCGGCGACGTTAGCGCCCGCACCGACAGTGGTTCGATCGAGGTACGCGTGCCCGACGGTTGCTGCCGCGTGACCGCGGAGACGGGCCGCGGCAAGCAGACGATCGAGGTCGCGACCAACCCGGGCGGCGTGAGCGAAATCGAGCTATTTACCGACAGCGGCGATATCACGGTCCGGCCCAAGGAGTAGCCGCGCGGATCGACCTCGGTTTGTCGAACGGATGCGTGGCCATACGCTGATCAGATGGCCAACACCCGGTGCTACCGCGACGGCGTGATCGTCGCCGAGGGCTTCCCCGTCGCCGACGTCTCGGACTATCTCGCCGACCCGGCGAACGCGGTGTGGTTCGACCTGTGTGCTCCGGACGACAGCGATCTGCGCGCTGTGCACGACGAGCTTGGGCTGCATTCGCTCGCGGTGGAGGACGCCATCCAAGCGGGCGAGCGGCCCAAGCTCGACCATTACGCTGAGCATCTCTTCGTCAACATGTACGCCGTCAGTGTGGACCCCACGACGCAGCAGTTACACGCGCATGAGGTCAGCGTCTTCGTCACGAATCACGCCGTCGTCACCGTGCGCGCCGACGAGGGCTTCGACATCGCCGACGTCACCGCCCGCTGGGATGCCATGCCAAACCTGGCCAAGAGCGGCACGGGCTTTCTGCTGCACGGCCTCATCGACTACGTGGTCGACTCGCACTTCGACGCGGTGCAGAAGCTGGATACCGAGATCGACAAGCTGGAGGATGAACTCTTCGAAGAGCGAGCGCGTGATGTGCAGGTGCAGCGCCAAGCGTTCGAGGCGCGGAAGAGTCTGGTCGAGTTTCGCCGGCTCGTCCTTCCGATGCGCGAGGTCGTCAACTCCTTGCTGCGCCGGGACCTCGGTGTCGTCGACGCCACGATGGCGCCGTACTACCAGGACGTCTACGACCACATCCTGCGGGTCACCGAGTGGACTGAGTCGTTGCGGGATCTCATCAGCAACATCCACGAGACGCGCCTGACAATTCGGGGCAACCGGCTCAACGTCATCATGAAGAAGGTCACCAGCTGGGCGGCGATCATCGCGGTCCCGACCGCCGTGACCGGCTTCTACGGACAGAATGTGCCCTATCCCGGCTCCGGGCAGATGTCGGGTGTCTGGACCTCCGCGATCATCATGGTGGTCCTCTCCGTTGGGCTCTACGCCATCTTCAAGATCAGAGACTGGCTCTAGGCCGCCACCCCCAAACCTTCGCGCCGATCATGACTTGGAGGTCATGATCGGCGCGAATTGTCAACGGTGAGGTCATGATCGTCGCGATCTTGGGGTGAGGTGCCACCAGACTGAGGTGCCACCAGACTGTGGTATCTAATGTGCCGATGAGTGAGGCGGAGACGCTGGCGAAGCGGTGCGCGGAGGCGATGTATGCCGAGGACCGCGCCTCCCAGCATCTGGGCATCACGATCGACTCCGTCGGGCCGGGACGGGCCACGGCGCGGATGCGGGTCACCGAGACGATGATCAACGGTCACGACATCTGCCACGGCGGCTACATCGTGCTGCTGGCGGATACGGCGTTCGCGTTCGCCTGCAACACGTACAACCGTCGTACGGTCGCCCAGGGTGCCGATGTCTCTTTCCTCGAGACCGCACGCCTCGGCGACTCCCTGATCGCGTCGGCGGTTGAGCGGGTTCGGCGAGGCCGCAGCGGTCTGTATGACGTCACGGTGAGCCGGGTTGCCGAGGCGGGCCACGCCGAGGTGATCGCGGAGTTCCGTGGCCGCAGCCGCGTAGTGTC
The DNA here is from genome assembly GCA_045403155.1 of Micromonosporaceae bacterium. Taxonomy (GTDB): domain Bacteria; phylum Actinomycetota; class Actinomycetes; order Mycobacteriales; family Micromonosporaceae; genus JAXIPB01. The sequence continues at coordinate 20,811 of JAXIPB010000217.1, read as the reverse complement.
GGGCACGCTGGTCGATCCGGAAGGGGTCTAGCAATGGCACTACGCGACCTTCGTCCCGAACCCGAGGATCTTGAGCCGATCGAGCGGGCCTCGCGCGAGGAGATCGTGGCCCTGCAGCGGGAGCGTCTGATGTGGACGCTTCGGCACGCGTTCGACAATGTTCCGTTCTACCGGCGGTCATTCGACGAGGCGGGAGTCGGGCCGGAGGACCTACGAGGGCTCGCCGACTTGGCGCGGTTCCCGTTTACGGTGAAGGGGGATCTCCGGGACAACTATCCGTTCGGCATGTTCGCGGTCCCGCGCGAGCACGTTGTGCGCATTCACGCCTCGAGCGGTACGACAGGCAAGCCCACCGTGGTCGGCTACACCAGGCGGGACATCGACACTTGGGCCGACCTGGTGGCACGGTCGATCCGCGCCTCGGGCGGCCGGCCAGGGATGAAGGTGCACGTCGCTTACGGGTACGGCCTGTTCACCGGCGGACTGGGCGCGCACTACGGCGCCGAGCGCCTGGGGTGCACCGTGATCCCGATGTCCGGCGGGATGACCGAGCGTCAAGTGCAGCTCATCGTTGACTTCGAGCCCGAGATCATCATGGTGACGCCGTCGTACATGCTGACGATCGTCGACGAGATGGAGCGCCAGGGCATCGATCCCGCGAGCACATCGCTGCAGGTCGGAATCTTCGGCGCCGAGCCGTGGACCGACGACATGCGGGACGAGATTGAGCGGCGTACCCAGATGCACGCGGTCGATATCTATGGACTGTCCGAAGTGATCGGTCCGGGCGTGGCGAACGAGTGTGTTGAGACGAAGGACGGCCTGCACATCTGGGAGGACCACTTCTATCCCGAAATCGTCGATCCCGAGACAGGTGCGGTGCTGCCGGACGGGGAGAAGGGCGAACTGGTCTTTACGTCGCTCACCAAGGAGGCGCTGCCCATCATCCGGTACCGCACCCGGGACCTCACTCGGTTGCTGCCGGGAACGGCGCGCCCGGGATTTCGGCGGATGGAAAAGGTGACCGGCCGCAGTGACGACATGATGATCATTCGCGGGGTCAACGTGTTCCCAACCCAGGTCGAGGAGCTCATCCTGCACATGCCCGTGCTGGCACCACATTTCCAGTGCGTGCTTACCCGCCCGGGGCGGCTGGACGAGCTCGAGGTGCTCGTCGAGTCGCGGGCGGCTCTCTCAGATTCCGAGCGCGCGGCGGTATCGGCCGAGTTGGCCGAGCGGGTCAAGAGCACGATCGGCGTGACGGTCGTGGTGAGCGTCGTTCCGCCCGACTCCGTTGAGCGCTCCGTCGGCAAGATGCGGCGAATCGTCGACAACCGCGCCCTGCACTGAGCGGAGCTCGAAGAGTTGATGTCACTGACCCGTCCGACGCCCAGGTGCTGGCCGATCCGAGCATGCTCCTGACATGATCGGATGGCTACGGTGACACGGTGGGAATCTTGGGGACATGTGCGCTCCGCGTGGAAGATCATCGACTCGTCACCGGCCGAGGCACCTATGTGGACAACCTGCGCGGTCCCGACGTGGCCGGCGCGGCATTTCTTCCCTGGTCCGCAGCCCGTTCGCCCACGCGCGCATCTTGGGCATCGATGTCGACCGGGCCCGCCGGGCCGCGGGCGTAATCGCGATCTTCACGGCCGAGACGCGGACCTGCCATCGATCGAGCCGGCATCCTTCCTCTCCCATGCCACGCCAGCCATGGCCCAGTCGTGCCTCGCCTCGGATACCGTGCGCTATGTCGGGATCCCGTGATCGCCATCGTGGCCGAGCGGCGCGGCCAGGGCGATGACGCAGCGCAACTCGTCGACGTAGAGTACGGTCCGCAGCCGCCGTTGGTCGACCTCGACCGTGCGCTGGCCGGCGATGTGCTGCTTTATCCGGTGGCGGGCACGAACCTGGTTCACAGCTACAGCACGCCCAGCGTCGACGACCTGTTTGCGGAGTGCGAAGTGGTTGTGACGGGCGAACTGATTAATCAACGCCTTGCGCCCGTTCCGATGGAGCCGCGGGCCTACATATGTATGCCCGACCATGACGGCCGACGCGGTGGCGCACCTCGGCGTTCGCCACATCGACCTACCGCTCACCCCCGAGCGGGTGTGGGCGGCCTTGAGGGAGGCAGAGCATCGGCATCGTCCTTAGAGAGGTCCCACTGGCGCAGCGAACACGCGTCGTCGCGGCGGTGACCGCTGACTCTACTGTGGACAATGTACGACGGCGGAAGCGTTCCGCCACCGTAGACGAGCCGCTAGCCTCGAAGAGAGTCCAGGATCCGGTGGAGCCGGATTTCAGAGATCGGGTACGGAGTGCGCAGGTCCTGCGCGAAGAGGCTGACCCGAAGCTCCTCGATCATCCAGCGCACCTCGCGGACGTCATCTTCATCGCGCCGCTGCGGCGGAAGGAACGCGAGCAGGTCGTCATACTCCGCGCGGAGTTGCGTCACCTGGTCCATCCAGTCCCGGTCCCGACCCGGGTTGTTGGCCAGCTTCTCGAGTCGCCGACCGATGGCTTTGAGATAGCGTGGCACGTCGGAAAGATGGCGATAACCGGTCGCGGTGACGAACCCTGGTCGGATGAGGGCGAAGAGCTGCGCCCGTATGTCCTCGATGGACTGTTGCAACGCCGGAGGGGTCGGCTCGGTGAGCCGTTCCCGTACCTCGTGCGCCGCCGCGACCACCTTCTCGACCGCGACCACGATGCCCACGGTCGTGTCGAGCAGATCCGCGCGGGCCGCCTCGCGCAAGCGCGCGTATGCCGCGTCCTCCCACGCCGGTCCGCCCTCCCGGTCGACAATCGCGTCCAGCGCGGCCGAGACGCAGTCGTCGAGCAGGTCCGGCACGCCCGAGTAGGGATATCGCGTGAGGCCGAGCTTGACCTGATTGGTCAGGCGCCGGGACAGCATCGGAACCGGCGTCGGCACCTCGATCAGCAGCAGCCGACGGGTGCCCGCCCGCATCGCCCGACCCTGCTCCGCCTCGGTCTCAAACACCCGCACCGCGACACTTGACGTCTCGTCCACCAGGGCGGGGTACGCCTTCACCGCGTAGCCGGCGCGGCGGCGCTCGACGACGCGGGCCAGCGTGCCGGGTGTCCACGTGGTGAGCCCCTCTCGTTCCAGATCGTCGGCAACCTCGGCGACAACCTCGCGGGCCTTCGGTGCGAGCTGCCGCTTGACGGCCCGGAGGTCCTTGCCCTCGCCGACGGCCCGTCCGGACTCGTCCTCAACCCGGAAGGTCACCCGCAGATGGTCCGGCACCTTCTCGAGCGTGAAGTCATTGGGCGCGACCGCGACGCCAGTCAGCCGGCGCAGGTGCGCCGGCAAGACGTCGAGGAGCGGGCCGTCGGTCGGCGCGGCCGCCTCGAGGAATGCGGCGGCGAAATCGGGCACGGGGACGAAGTTGCGCCGCACGGTCTTGGGCAGCGACCGGATCAGCGCGGTGACGAGGCCCTCGCGCAGCCCGAGGATCTGCCAATCAAACCCGTCGGCCGAGACCTGGAACAGCGCCGGCAGCGGAATGTGGACGGTCACTCCATCGGCGTCGGCACCGGGCTCGAACTGGTAGGTCATCCGCAACTCCAGATCGCCCTGCAGCCACGCGTCCGGATAGTGTGCGGCATCGACGACGGCTGCCCGTTGGTTGAGCAGCATCGCCTTCTCGAAGTTGAGCAGATCCCGGTCACTGCGACGGACCCGCTTCCACCAGCTGTCGAAGTGCCGACCCGAAACGACCTCAGCGCCGACCCGCTCGTCGTAGAAGGCAAACAGCGTCTCGTCGTCGACCAGGATGTCCCGCCGCCGAGCCCGGTGCTCGAGCTCCTCCACCTCATCGAGAAGGGCACGATTATCGTGGAAGAACCGGTGTCGTGTTTTCCAGTCGCCCTCGACCAGGGCGTGCCGGATGAACAACTCCCGCGAGAGCGCCGGATCGATGCGGCCAAAGTGGACCTTTCGCGAGGCGACGAGCGGCAACCCGTACAGCGTGACCTTCTCGAACGCCACCACCGAGCCCTGGTCGGCCTCCCAATGCGGTTCGCTGTAGCTTCGCTTGACCAGGTGACCGGAGAGCCTCTCGGCCCACTCCGGTTCGATCCGGGCCGCCACCCGCCCCCACAACCGGGACGTCTCGACGAGTTCGGCGGCCATGACCCAGCGCGGGTTGCGCCGGAACAGGACCGAGGCCGGGAAGAGGGAGAAGCGGGCACCGCGAGCGCCGATGTACTCGGGCTTCTCCAGGTCCTTGAGTCCAATGTGGGATAGCAGTCCGGCCAGCAGCGAGGTGTGCACGCGTACCGGCTCGCCCGGTTCCTTGTTCCGCGAGATGCCCATGGACTTGACGACCTGGCGCAGTTGGCTCTCCAGGTCCTGCCACTCCCGCACCCGAAGATAGTTGAGGAAGTCGGTCTTGCAGAGCCGGCGGAACTGGCTCGATGACAACGCTTTCTGCTGCTCCTGCAAGTAGTTCCACAGGTTGAGGTACGCGATGAAGTCCGAATCGGGATCGCGAAACCGGGCGTGCTTTTCGGCCGCGGCCTGCTGTCGGTCGAGCGGTCGCTCTCGGGGGTCCTGGATGGACAGTGCCGACGCGATGATCAGAACCTCGCGGACACAGCCGTTGGGCTCCGCCTCGAGCACCATCCGGCCCAGGCGCGGGTCGATCGGCAGCTGCGCGAGTTTGCGGCCCATCGTGGTGAGGCGACGACCGTCGCGCACAACGGGATCGAAGGCGCCCAGCTCCTGCAGCAGGGCCACGCCGTCATTGACCGATCGCCGGTCGGGCGGCTCGACGAATGGGAACGCTGCGATGTCGCCGAGGTCCAATGCGGACATCTGCAGGATGACCGAGGCGAGATTGGTGCGGAGGATCTCGGGATCGGTGAACTCCGGCCGGGCCTCGAAGTCGGTCTCCGAGTAGAGCCGGATGCAGATGCCATCGGATGTGCGGCCGCAGCGCCCCTTGCGCTGGTTCGCCGAGGCCCGAGATACGGGCTCGATGGGCAGGCGCTGAACCTTGAGTCGTTGGCTGTACCTGGAGATGCGTGCGGTGCCCGGGTCGATGACGTACTTGATGCCGGGCACCGTCAGCGAGGTCTCCGCGACGTTCGTGGCGAGAACGATGCGCCGGCTGGTGTGCGGCTGGAAGACGCGGTGCTGCTCCGCGGTGGAGAGCCTCGCGTAGAGCGGCAGCACCTCGACGCGCGGCCGGTTCAGCTTACGCAAGGCGTCGGCCGTGTCCCGGATCTCGCGCTCGCCGGAAAGGAACACGAGGATGTCGCCCGGACCCTCCCGGCACAGCTCATCGACGGCGTCGCAGATCGCCTGGACCTGGTCTCGGACCGTATCGCTCTCCGAGTCCTCCTCCGGTGCGCTGTCGTCGATGAGGGGGCGGTAGCGCACCTCCACCGGATACGTCCGGCCGCTCACCTCGACGATCGGTGCCGGGCCGGAGACGCCGGTGAAGTGTTCGGCGAACCGTTCGGGGTCGATCGTCGCCGAGGTGATGATCACCTTGAGGTCAGGACGGCGGGGCAGCAGCTGTTTGAGGTAGCCGAGCAGGAAGTCGATGTTCAGGCTGCGTTCGTGTGCCTCATCGATGATGAGGGTGTCGTAGGCGTGCAGCAGTCGATCGCGCTGGGTCTCGGCAAGCAGGATGCCATCCGTCATCAGCTTGACCAGCGTGGTGTCGCCGACCCGGCCGGTGAAGCGGACCTGGTATCCGACCGCGTCGCCCAGCGGAACGGCCAACTCCTCCGCCACGCGGTCGGCCACGGTGCGGGCGGCGATCCGGCGGGGCTGGGTGTGACCGATCATGCCTCGGACTCCGCGCCCGAGCTCCAAGCAGATTTTGGGTAGCTGGGTGGTCTTGCCGGAGCCGGTCTCGCCGGCGACGATGACGACCTGGTGATCCCGGATGGCCGCCGCGATGTCGTCCCTCCGCTGGCTGATGGGCAACTGCTCCGGGTACGAGATGGCGGGGATCGCCGACGAGCGCTGAGCCACCCGGAGCCGGGCCTTGTCGATCTCGGCGTCGATCTTGGCGGTGGCCGCGTCGGCGCGTGCGTCTGGCAGCCGACGGACGCCATCGAGCCGACGCCCCAGCCGGACCTGATCGGAGATCATCAAGTCACTGAGCGCCTGGTCAACGCGCGGCGTGGCCGCCGATCGAGATCTCATGGCAGTGGTCAGGATAGGCACGAACCCGCACGTCTCGACCAGCGAGTTTCGCCGCCTTGATCATCGGAAGTGTCGGCCACTTGCCCGGTCCGTGTGGCTCCGGCGGGCACGTGCCGAACACTTGCGATGATCCTGGCGCGGGATGTGAAGCGGGTCATGTCCCGCGAGCCCACTGGCACCAACGGTCGGCTAGCCTGGCCGATCGGTTGATGGCATACGCGCCTTTTGTGGCGACACTGTCCGGGTGCGTAGGGCGAAGAGTCTCACCGGAACGGGCATCTCGAACGTGCGGCAGCGGCGATGGGCGTGGCTCGCCTTCGCGTTGCTGGCGTTGAACGCACCGGTGACCGCGTTCGCGTTCCCCGACGACGACACGTGGGCGATGAGCATCGCGGTAGCCGGACTCGTCGCCTACCTCCTCGTCGTGGACGACGTCCTGCGCCGGAGGAAGAACCGCGAGGAGAACTCCGCCTGACGAGCGCCGCTAGCAACTCCGCCTGAGCAGCGGCAGCTAGCGAGGTGGGGTTCCGGGTGGCGGCTGCTGCGGATTGGGCGGCATCGTTCCGCCCGCACTGGTTCGCGCGCCCGAGGCGGCGTCTTGGGCTTGCTGCTCGGCGGTCGTGGTCTGACCGCCCGCGCCCTCCTTGGCCGGCTCCGGCGCCCAGTGTCGGCCGCTCTCCACGTTCTCCGCCGGCCAGCGCTCCCCGGTCTGCGGTGCCCCGCCGTAATAGCCCCGGCTACCCGCCATCGCCGCGTCCTCGATCTCGACATCGCGCGGGACTCGCGCGGTAGCGATCGCCCAGATCACGAAGACGTCCAGTGCGATGAGCAGAAGGGACCAGATCGGGTAGTACGGCAGGAAGAAGAAGTTCGCGATGGCCGACACGACGGCCAGGGCGATCGCCACGACCTTTGCCCACGTCGCGCCGGTAAAAAGGAAGAAGCCTGCGACCACGGCGAGTGCGCCGATGCCGAGGTGGATCCAGCCCCACGTCGTGGTGTCGAACTCGTAGGCGTAGTTCGGCCCGACGACGAAGAACGAGTCCTGAATGATCGCCGCCAGACCCACGAAGATCTGGTAGGTACCGATGATCAGCATCAGCGTGGCGGCGAAGATCATCCCGCCGATGGCCCACGCTTGCTTCTTGCCCTGGCCTGTCGTGCTGGTCATGTCATTCCCCCGTGGTGACGTACGAGGCGACCGGCAGGTCCCTCCACACTTCGATCCTCCACCGGTCGCCGTAAAAAGGGGCGAAAACGGAGAAATCTACTGCCAGGGCAGGCCGACGTAGTTCTCGGCGAGGCTGGTTGGCGCAGCGAGCGACGAGGTCGTGTCGCGCAGTTGCGACAACTGCAGCCGGTGCTGAAATGGGTCGGTGTCGGCCAAACGGTGCAGCATGGACGTCATCCACCAGGAGAAGTGCTCGGCCCGCCAGACCCGGCGTACGCCTGTGGCTACGTGCCCCACGCCGTCTTCATGGCGTGCTCGACGAGGGCGATCAGCGTCTCTTTGGCTGAGTCGCGCTTCCGCGCGTCACAGAGGATGACCGGTATACCTGGGTCAAGGTTGAGCGCCAGCTGCACCTCGGAAGGCTGGTAGATCCGGGTCCCCTCGAAGCAGTTGACCGCGATGATAAACGGTAGGCCACGCCGCTCGAAGTAGTCGACCGACGGGAAGCAGTCGGAGAGGCGGCGGGTGTCGGCGAGCACGATCGCTCCGATCGCCCCGAGCGCGAGCTCGTCCCAGACGAACAGGAACCGGTCCTGCCCGGGGGTGCCGAACAGGTAGAGGACAAGGTCGTGGTTGAGCGTGATGCGACCGAAATCCATGGCGACGGTGGTGGTCGCCTTCGTCTCCACCCCGGCGACGTCGTCGACCCCCACGCTTTCGTCGGTGAGGTACTCCTCCGTCAGGAGTGGCTGTATCTCGCTGACCGCGCCGACCAGGGTTGTCTTGCCGACCCCGAAACCGCCCGCGACGAGGATCTTCAGCGCGATCGGCAGGGCGTCGTCGACGCGGCTGTCAGAGGGACCGAAGGCCATCGAGAACCGCCTTGAAGACACGCTCGTTGGGAGGTTGGGTCGCCGGCACGGGGGAGCGTGTTCGGATGAAGCCGCGGTCGAGGAGGTCGCCCAACATCACCCGAATCGTGCCCAGCGGCAGGTTCAGGTGGGTCGCGAGTTCCGCGACCGACACCGGATTCTGGCAGAGTCGCATGATTTCCGCGTACTCAGGCGGCAGACCGGCGTCGCTGGCCGGCGTCGACCGCGCGGCCATGATCAGCGTGATGAGGTCGAACTCGCCCCGGATTGGGCGGGTACGCCCCGACGTCATCGCGTAGTGGCGAACGATCGGACCGGCCTCGTCGTCGACCCAGGCCTGCTCCTGTGGATCCGGCACGACCATCGCCAGCGCTACCGCTCCACGTTCCGGGCCGCGCGGACCGGGGTCGAGAGATAATGCCCGACGCGGGCGGAGAGGTGCTCGGCTTCCTCGCGGGACAACCCGTGGGACTTGGCGATCAGCAACCCGTCATTGGACAGCACCGCCGCGTGCTGGACGTGGACCAACCGGCCGGCGAGGTCGTTGAGCAACCACGCGATGTCGACGGTGGTTCCAGCCCTCTGCGTCACTGACTCAGGCCTCCCTCGTCGGTGCCGCGCGGCTCGTGCGTCCACTCAGGAGCGCGATGCTGTGGTCCGGACTGAATGGCGGCGTCGGTGCGGCCACGCAGTGTCCCGGAGCGGTAGGCCGACATCATGTCGCGCGTGTCCTCCGGCCGGCGCTCGACAGACCCGCTAGGCGTGGGCGAGGCTGATGTCGACGCCTCCGGCGGACGCTGCCGGAAGGGAAGCCCGGCAGGAGTGAGGATCGGCTCGTGTGACATCGCGCTCGTGGCCTCCTCATCGGAGCTTGGTGTTGCCGGCCGCGGCCGCGCTGAGCCATCGAGCGAGCCGTGGTCCGGTCGCGCGATTTCGCCGCTGGGATCGTCGGCCATCAACGTCGCCGGAAGCAGCACGATGGCCGTCGTACCGCCGTACGAGGACTCGGCCAGGCGAACCCGGATGCCGTGCCGCTCGGCGAGCTTGCCGACGACGTACAGCCCGAGTCGTGCGGTGCTGGAGAGCTTGAACTCGGGTGGATCGCTCAATTGCGCGTTCGCGGCCGCGAGCTCGTCGGCGCCCATACCAAGGCCACGGTCCTCGATCTCGACGGCGTAACCGTAACCCACCACGGAGCCCGAGACCCGCACGACGGTCTGCGGGGGCGAGAACGACACCGCGTTCTCGATGAGCTCGGCGAGGAGGTGGATGACGTCGCCCACGGCGCGTCCGATCAGCGACGCCGAGCCCACGGGAACGACGGTGACCCGGGTGTAGTCCTCGACCTCGGCCAGCGCGCCGCGCACCACGTCGATCATCGGCACCGGGCGCCGCCAGGCGCGTCCGGCGGTCGCGCCGGAGAGCACGATCAGGTTCTCCGCGTTGCGTCGCATCCGTGTCGCGAGGTGGTCGACCCGGAAGAGTTCGGCGAGTTCCTCGGCATCGTTGGACCGCCGCTCCATCGCGTCGAGCAGCCCGAGCTGGCGGTGCAGCAGCGCCTGGCTGCGCCGGGCCAGGCTCAGGAAGACGTCGCGTACGCTCCGCCGCAGCTCCGCCTGTTCGACGGCGACACGGATCGCGGTCTGCTGGACCGTGTTGAACGCCTCGCCGACCTGACCGAGCTCGTCGCGGCCGAAGTCGAGCGGCGGCGCCTCGTGCTCGATGTCGACCCGTTCGCCGTGCCGCAGTCGCTCGACGACCCGCGGGAGGCGATCGCTAGCCAGGTCGCGGGCCGCGGTGCGCAGGCGACCCAGCTGGCGAACCAATGCGCGCGCCGTCGTGATCGAGACGATGATCGAGGCGATGACGGCGATAAGTCCCAGCCCGCCGGCGAGGCCGAGCCGGACGATGACGCCGATCGCCACCGGCGTTGCGCGCCCGACGACGTCATCGCCCCCGAGCAGGTAGATGGTTCGCATGTCGGCCAAAACGGGTGCCGCCGCCGCCTCCCATTCCGCCGGCCGGACGCCAGGGGACTTCGCGAGGGTGCCGTGCTGAATGACGGTCTCCTCGAGGCCGCGGAAGCGGCCGTACGCGGTCCCGCCGACCACAGCGTCGTAGCGGGTCCGATCGGCCGCCGGAAGCAGCGAGGCCGCCTCGGCGAATACGAATCGCTGCGCGCCCACGAGCTGGACGAACTGCGCGTGCTCAGAAGCGGTCAGCTCACCGGCCGCGAGGGCGCCCGCGAGCAGGGCGTCCTCCTGCGACACGAGCTCGGTCGCCCGTACCACCATGATCAGAGTCCGTACGTCCCGCGCGATGACCTGATCGTCCAGGCTGGCCATGGTGTCGTAGATCCGGAACATGGAATCCACCGCGCCGGTGAAGACTCCGCTCGCCTCGCGTCGGGTCAACTCGCCGGCATCGATGCGGGCCCGGTTCCCCGCGAGTTGGTCAAGACGCGTAAACGTCTCAGCGAGCCGCTGCTCGAGCGCCGGGCCGGCCGCGAACTGGACCTCATCGGCCCTGGCTCGATCCCGGAACGCGGTCGCCGCGCGATCGGTCTCCGCCCGTTGCTGCAGCAGTGCCGCGCGGGGCCCGTTCGTCCGGTCGGCGAGAAACACCAGCGTCAGCCGGCGCTCCCTCTGCAGCGCCGGCAGCAGCACGTCGGCCGGCTTGGCGATACCTTTGTCCAGCGTGGAGACCCAGAGCAGGTTGAGTCCGTCCCGTACGGTCACGAATGCGGCGAAGGCCCAGAGGGCGACGAGCGAGACGAGCAGGGCAACGACCTTAGTCCGCACACGGGACCCGCGTGATCTCATCACACCCGACCCAACGCTGGCCACTGCTCAGCCGGAGGCGCACAACGCGGCAACCGGGGACACCTGCGGACACTAGCAGCGATAAGTAGTACCACTCAAGCTGTGAGTGACGATGGACGGCGATCGTTGCGTGCGTTCGATCAGCCTCGGGTTTCCTGCGCCGGGTGGACGGCGGCCGGGACCTTCGCCCGAATGCGGGCGCGTAGAGGTCCTTGTCATGCCACAGCGGTGGGTGCGCCGTCGCGGGGCTGTCGAATCCGGCCGCGAGCACGGCGTACCCTCGGGCCGCGGACGCCGCGATGGCAGACTCCGCGATGGCAGACTTCGCGATGGCAGACTCCACGGACCCACCCGACGCGTGCCACGGCCGCGTTGGCGGCCGGCGCGACGTGGGTACTGACGTTGCTGTTTTTCGAGCGAAATTCGAGCAATAGAGTTACCTACGTCCGTCGCAGTTATCCACAGGCGGGACGAAGGGTCTGGCGCCGTCGTCCGAGGTACGGCACGGTACTGCGAATGGCTCGAAGCGCCGACGTTCCCGAGGAGCTGGCCTATCGACCATTTCGGGGAAGCGGCGCGGTCGCCGAGAAACTCGTGACGTGGGGCCAACTGCGCGGGCCGGCGTGGCGCAGGCTCTATAAGGACGTCTACGTGAGCGCGGCCGTTGTGCTCGATCATCTGTGGTGGTGCCGGGCTGCCGCACTATTACTGCCACCTGGCGCGGCGGTGAGTGGGTTAAGCGCCGCATTCCTGTTCTGCCCGGACCTCGAACCGAGGGCGGGCTCTCCGGTGGAGGTCACGATTCCGCGACCGCTACGCGTGCATCCGCAGCCGGGGTTGATCGTGCGGCGTTCGGTCTTGCCCGCCTCGGACATCGTCCGGCACTCCGGAGCACCCCTGACATCGCCTCTGCGAACCGCGTTCGATCTGGCTCGTCGCCTGACACTCGTGGAGGCGGTCGTCGCCATTGACGCGTTGCTGCACCGGAGCTGGGTAAGCCTGGACGGGCTACGCTCGTTCGCCGCGCAGCGAAGGCGGTGGCGCGGCGTCGTGCAGCTCCGTCGGGTGCTCGACCTGGCGTCGGACGACGCGGCGTCGCCGATGAAGACGCGGCTGCGGTTGCTGCTGGTGCTCGCCGGGTTGCCGTGCCCGGCAACGCAGTTCGAGGTGACCGACGGACGTGGATTCTTCGTCGCGCGGTTGGACCTGGCATACGCGGCATTGCGCATTGGCATCGAGTACGACGGCGATCATCACCGCGAGCGTGCGGTCTTCCAACGGGACGCGGTCCGGCTCAACCGACTGCGTTTGCTCGGCTGGACGGTCCTGCGGTTCACCGCGGACGACGTGCTGCGCCACCCCGACCGCGTGGTGGCCCAGGTGCGCGCCGCGATCGTCGCGGCCGGACGCGACCGCGGCCTCATTTGATAGCGACGTGAACAGGGGAGGTGGCCATCATCGATATCTTGGCCCATCGGCATCATTGAGGTGCATCCGGGCGCTTCACGGACTACCTGGTCGCGGGACCATCGGTGGACGTCGCCGTGCACATCGAACGCGGCCAAGATCCGATTCGTGGACTACGACCTGGAAGCCGTCGACGTGGAAATATCGGTGATTAACCCGTTCGACGGGTCGAAGTAGTCGCGTCGCGGTGTCGCTCGGCGTGGCGGCGTACCTTATTCCGGTTGCCGCACCACGCCATGGAGCACCAGCGGCGCCGGCCCCTCGGGTCGGCGAAGACCCAGCCGCAGCCGGTCCCGGGGCAGGCGGCGACCTGCGTCGCCGCCGGCGACGTCAACAGGTCCGCGGCCGACCACGCCACGGCGAGGAGTGGAAGGTCCACCCTGGACTGATCCCGAATCTCCCACGTCGTCGGAAGTCCACCGGCGAGGCGGGACTCGGCGGCCGCGGCGCATACCTCGAGGTTGATCGCGTCCCAATTGAGCCGCTTGCCGGGTTCGAGTAGCGCGCCGTGCAATGCGTCGCGGAACGCCAGCGCGCGCGTCAGCACCCGCGCCGCGGCGTCGGGGTCGCGGGCCGCGATCCGCCGGAGCGCCCGCACCGACGACGCCTCGATCAGCCCGTTCTGCCGCGCCCAGACGCACAGGTGCGCGTGCGTGTGCAGGTACTCCTTCGGCTCCGCGGCGCCCCACCCGGCCCGGGTGTTGCAGAAGTCGAGGGCGGGGTGCCCGGCCACCGACACGGGCACAACGAATCCGTCGACGACGATCGACGCCACGCCTGGCCCCTCCCACTGACGAAGATGTTAACCTGCAAACGAAGTTTACCGGTTAGCGCGGGGATGGTGTGGGGAGGTCGCGTGCGCGTTGTCGTCTGGCTGGCCTGGGCTCGACTTCGCCATCGGCCCGCCCGATGGCTGCTCGTCGCGCTTGGCGTCGCGGTCGCGACCGTTCTGCCCGTCCTTGCCGAGAGCACCACGACGGTTGTGGCTGCCCAGGCGCTACGCCACGGTGTCGAGGCCCTACCGGTCGGCGATCGTAGTCTGGCTGCCATCAGGTCCGGTCTGCGTGAGACGCCGCAGCGCATCGAGGAACTCGATGCCACGGCCCGACGGGCTCTGGCTGACCTCGCCGACGGACCGGTGCGACTGCAGATGCTCACCCGGGCGATCTCCGACGGCGCCGGTGGCTCCTACTACTTCGGCGCCGCCGACGGCCTGGCCGAGCTCGTCCGGGTCACCGAGGGACGCCTACCGGTCACCTGCACCCCGGAGCGCTGTGAGGTCGTCGCCGTCGGCGAGGGCACCCCACGCCTGGGCGAGTCGACCGGCATCGTCATCGTCGGCCGCGCCGTGCGCACCGACCCCCTGCTGCTCGCCGGATCCTTCGACCCGGGCGACGGCGCCCCGCTGCTCCTGTCCGACCGGGTTTCGTCGGCCGCGCAACTCGAGTACCTCTCCGCCTTCCAGCGCTCCTACGCCTGGATCACGCCCATCGACCTGGATCGGGTGAACGAGCTTGGCGTCGAGGCCTACCTCGCCCGCAGCGCCGAGGCGAGCATCGAACTGTACGGCGATCGACTGAGCCTCACCGCGCCCGACGAGACGTTGCGGGCCGAAGCGGCCCGGGCCGAGGGTTCGGCGCGCCGCTTCGCCCTGCTCGGCGGCGCCGCGATGGCTCTGCTGCTGGGTTTTGCCGCGATCGGCGCGATCGGCCTACGCCGTGATCACGGCGCGACGGTCGAGCTGCTGAGACGGCGCGGGGCCCGCCGTCTTCACGTCCGAGTCATGACTGCTGTCGCCGCCGCCGTGCCGGTGGTCGTCGGCGCCGGGATTGGTGTGGTCATCGGCGGTCTGCTCGCCGCCGGGCAAGGAGACGCCGCGAGCCTGCCCGCGGTCGCGACGTCAACACACGCGGTCGGTGCGGCGTGGCTCACCGTCCTGGTTGGAGCATTGGCTGCCGGGCTCGTGGTCTTCATGACCCTGAGCACAGGGACCGGCAGCCAGACAGCCTGGCGGACGGTCGATATCACCATCGCCGCCGGTCTCGTCGTCGCCGCGCTCGCCCTCGCCCGCGGCGCGGTGACGACGGAGGCTCTCACCGACCGCACCGATCCGCTGCTGCTCGCTCTGCCCGTCATCGTGGTCATCTGCGGCGGCCTCATCGTCGGCCGGGCCTGGCCGTGGCTCACCGCCGCGGCCTCGCGCGCACTTCCCCGACGGCTGCTGGCACCGCGACTGGGCCTCGTCGGGGCGGTGCGCAGCCCGCTGCGCCCGGTCGCGACCGCCGCCTTCCTTGCCGCCGCGACCGGAATCGTCACCTTCGCCGGCGCCTACCAGGCGACATTGGCGCGGGGCGCCGCCGACCAGGCGGCCTTCGCCGTGCCTCTCGATGCGACCGTCCGAACCGGACAGAGCCTGCGATCGCCACTCGAGGTGGCTTCCGAGCGCGACTACGCCGCGACCGGCGCGGCGCCCTACGGCGTCCTTCGGACCGCTGCGGCGGTCCGCATCAGCGCGGCTCAGTCGCTCACTCCGGAGGTGATCGGAGTCGACCCGGCCGCATTGCCGCGCATCGCCTCCTGGGACGACGTCGTCGGCGGCGCCGACCCGGACGAGGTGCGGCGCCTGCTCACCGCCGGCGCGGCCCCGGCGCCGCCGGCTGGGAGCTTTGGCCTGCCGGTGCCGGAGGGTGCCAGGACCGTCGCCGTTTCGGCGACCGGAAATCTCGGCGATGTAGACATCTCCGCATGGCTACGCCTTCCCGACGGGCGCGATGTGGGCGTCCCCTTCAAGGCCGAACCGAGCGCCAGCACCACCGGGCGCCTGACCGCGGAGCTGCCAACGGCGGTGCCGGCCGGCGCTCGCCTATTCGCCCTGACGCTCACGGAGACCAGCTTCGCCGCGACCCGCCGGCAGCACCGCACGGGAGAGGGCGGCCTCGACGCGGAGGCGCTGCGGGGCCGGGTGGAGCTCGGCGAGCCCAGATTCGGTGTCGCAAACACGATGGCGGGCGCGTGGAAGGGTTGGGGTTCGGACGGCGCCACCGTCACCGCCCAACCCGATCGCGTGACCATCGACTACGCGTTGACTGGGGCCGAGGTCGTGGTAAGGGCCGGCCATGGCGTGGCCGCGCCGCCGCTTCCCGTCTTCGCCGACCCAGGCACGGCGGCGGCCGCAGCCGCCGGTCTGCTCTCCCTGTCCACGGGCGCTGGTCCGCTGATCACGGCCCGGGTTGTCGGGCTCCTGCCCCGGTTCCCCACGGCGGGTCGGAGCTTCGTCGTCGCCGATGTTCATGCGCTGGCTGACGCGCTGGACGCCCGCGATCCGGGCACCGGCTCGGTCAACGAGCTCTGGCTCGCCGCCCCTACGGTCGGCGCCCAAGACCTGGCCCGAGCGTTGACCGCGCCACCGTTCGACCTGTTGCGTACCGACCTGCGCCAGGCGCGCGAAGACCGGCTCGCTGGTGACCCCGTGGCCCGCGGCGCGACGAGCCTCCTCATCGGCAGCGCGCTGCTCGCCCTTGTGGTCGCTCTCGTGGCACTGGTGCTGCTCGTGGTCGCGGAGCGCCGCGATGAGGCAGCGCAGCTCTATGCCTGGGAGAGCGACGGCGTCGCCCCGCGGGTACTGCGCCTGTCATTGTTCCTCCGTGCCGTCGCGGTCGTCGTCGTCGGCGTGCCCGGTGGGCTGCTCGTCGGCCTTCTCCTCGCCAGGATCACCGCCGCCTTCGTACGAGTAACCGCGGTGGGCGCCGAGCCCGTTCCTCCGCTGGCGTTGGCCATCAGTCCGCTATGGACGGTCGCGGCCCTCGGCGCCGGAGTCGTGTCCGGGCTCGCGGTCTGTGCCGCCGTCGCCGCAGCCGGGCTGCGCGAACCACTTCCCCGCCGTCCGGAGGAAGGGCTCGCATGACAAGGCTCTCCGTCCGAGCGCACGACGTCTTCTGCTTGTACCCGACGCCGCGTGGACACGTCGCGGCGCTACGCGGACTCACCCTCGACCTCGCAGCCGGAGAACGCGTTGTCGTCCACGGGCCGAACGGGTCGGGCAAGACCACCCTGATGCGTGTCCTCATCGGAGAGTTGGCGCCGAGCGCGGGAACAGTCGACGTTTGCGGGCTGGACCTGGCCGGCGCCGCCGAAGGCGAACGCACCCGGCTCCGCGGGCGCCGGATCGGTCTCGTGGATCAGCATCACGGGCGCAGCCTGCGGTCCGAGATCTCCGTGCTCGACAACGTGGCGCTGCAGTTGCGCCTGGCCGGCCTGCGCCGAAGCGCAGCGCGGGCGAAGGCCCAGGCGCTTCTGGACCGGCTCGGCCTGGCCCACCTCGGGCCGCGACTCCCGGTCACGCTCTCCGGCGGTGAGGCCCAGCGGGCCGCCGTCTGCGCCGCGGTGGCCCACTCCCCGGACCTCGTCTTGGCCGACGAGCCCACCGGTGAGCTCGACCAGGCCACCGCGGATGAGGTGTATGACCTGCTCGCGGCCGCCGCCGCCGACGCTGGCGCGGCACTGTTGGTGGTCAGCCACGATGCCCGAGCGACCCGGATCGCCGACCGGATCGTCCGCATCCGGGACGGCCGACTCAGCGAGGAGTGGCGGCCGGAGGACGCGGGGGCGGAGTCCCTTGTGGTCGACGACCGCGGCTGGGTGCGCCTGCCGGAGCCGCTGCGTCGCAAGGCCGGCGTCATCGAACGGGCCCGTGCGACCATGACCGGTGACTCGATCGTGCTGACCCCGTCCCCTGCACCGGCCGAAGTGGGTGGTCCCGGTGCGGCTGCGGTCGACGCGTCCGGCCCGGCCAGCATCGGCGTCGAGTCGCCGGCTCGCACGAGCGCCGAGCCAGCGGCTCACTTGAGCGCCGAGTCACGGGCCCGCACGAACGACGAGGTGGCGCGCCTGGAGCAGGTCGGCGCCGACCGGGGCGACCGTCGCGTTCTCGATGGTGTTGATCTGAGCCTGCGGGCGGGAACGCTCACCGTCGTGCAGGGCAGGTCCGGCTCGGGGAAGACGACGCTCCTGCGCATCCTGTGCGGCCTCGAGCGGCCGGATCGTGGCGCGGTCCACGTCACCGGAATCGACCTGGCCGAGCTTGATCGGGACGGTCTGGCCGCGTTGCGGCGCCGCAGCCTGGGCGTGGCCGGGCAGGGTATCGCGTTGCTGGAGACGATGACGGCCGAGGAGAACCTGGACCTGGTACGGGTGGCGCGGCGCCTGCCACACGACGGCGCCCGGACGTACGAGTGGATCAACGCGCTGGGCCTGGACGCGGTGAGCCGCCGGCCGGTTCGGGTGCTCTCGGGCGGCGAGCGCCAGCGGGTGGCAGTGGCCCGGGTCCTGGCGGTCGAGCCGCGCATCGCGGTGCTAGATGAGCCGACGTCCCATCAGGATGAAGCCCACGCGGAGCTCGTCGTGGCCGCCGTCGTGGCGGCCGCCCGACGGGGAATCGCCGTGATCGTGGCCACCCACGATCCGGTGCTCGTCTCCGCAGCCGACACGGTCCTGACCCTCTCCTGACCCCCACCACGTTCCCGCCGATCATGATTTCCAGGTCATGATCGACGACTTTCGGCGACCGCGAGATCATGATCACCGGGATCTTGACGATGGAGCAACTAGGCTGCCTGCGTGGACTCCGACGATGTCACCGCTCGTCTCGGAATCGTTCCCGCGGCCGTCTTCGTGGACCTGCTGCGCGAGACGGGAGCGCCGCTCGATGCTCGCGCGCTCGAGCGCCGGATCGAGGCCTGGGGAGTGGAGCGGTCCATCGTGGACTCCGCCTAGCGTCGTGCCCAGCCTCGGGTGCTTCGCCACGCCTCCCAGCAGGCGTGGGCCGCCCAGGACCATCAGCTCCGGATCGATGGAGTCCGGGCGCTGGCCGCCATGGCGATGGCGGTCGAGGAGCTGGCCACCGCCGGAACCGATGTCGGCGTCGGCGTTCTGACCGAGCGAGTCCGGACGCTTGCGGCGCGGTCCAGACTACGAGGCGACGTTCAGGCTCATTCAAACTCCGGAGGAGCCGGACCAGCCGGTCGAATGGCCGTTCAATGTGGACAGAAACTGACTGACTCTGTACTCGCCCTTGGAATGGCTGAGTCTCAGTACCAGCCCGTCGACTGGGAATGCCTCCAGGCGCCGGCCGGCGAGCCGTAGCGCTGCTTGATGTAGCCGAGCCCCCACTTGATCTGAGTGGCCGGATTCGTGCGCCAGTCGCTGCCGGCGGTCGCCATCTTGCTGCCTGGAAGCGCCTGTGGGATGCCGTACGCGCCGGACGACGGGTTAGAGGCGGTGTGCCGCCAGCCGCTCTCGCGCTGCCACAGCTTGTCCAATGGAGGCATCTGGCTGGTGGAGAAGCCGAAGGACGGCAGCATATTGCAGGCTATTCGACGGTTACCGGAGTACGTGGCGCAGCCGGGCGCTGGCGGAGCCGGCTTGGGTGGGGTCGCCTTGACCGTGGTCGTGGGCAGCGCTGCCGGGGTCACGGAGGGAGCCAAGGTCGCACTCGGGGCAGTCGCGCCGAATGGCTGCGCGGGCAGCCCCGAGGTCGATGTGCCGTCCCTGGTTTCGCCACGGGAGGCGCGTTTGTCGGTTCGTACTCCGACCGTCGGGTCCGACGCGCGGTCATCCCCGAGCGCGATGCCGAGTGCACCGCCCAGCAGGACGGTGAGACCAAGCGCGTAAAACGTCATGCGCCGGATGTGGGGCGCGAGTATGGATGGCTGGGGGGCGCGACGATGGCGGGACAACGGGGGCACTCCCTGCGGAGTCGGGGGCGAAGGGGTGCGCCTGGGGGCGGCGCACCGAATGACCCTGCCCGCGCGGCATCGCCGTAGCCAAGCCACGAAGGGCGGCGGTGAATGGCGTCACATCGATTCGGGCACGGCGGGGTCGGGACGGGCCGCCGCAGTCACGTAACCGACATGCCCGAATTGCCGGACAATTGGGGAGGCCCGAGTTTGTCGGCTCGTCACCCGCCGCTACTGGGCGTCGTCCGGGAGGTTGACTATCGCGCTGAGCGTGGTCCCGTTGGCGCCCGACGTGATTTCCAGCCGATCTACGATCTTCCGGATGATCCAGAGCCCGCGTCCGTTACTGGCGGCGGGCGGCGCCTCGTGCCGGCCGGCGCTGTCGGGATCTGTCAGACCCGGCCCGTTGTCGGTGACCTGGCAGACCACCAAGTGACGGTCGCGCCAGAGTCGAAGCCGCCCCGGTGTCGTCGCGGTAGCACCGCCGTGACGCACCGCGTTGGATGCCAGTTCGTGCGCCACGAGGACGAGATCCGCCAGCCGTTGATCGGTCAGCCCCAGATCGGATCCATGCGCGGCGACCGCCGAACGCAGCGCGTACAGACTCGATCCGTCGAAGCTCTGATCCAACAAGACGTCGGTCGGCACGTGAATCGGCTGCCGCTCAGGACTCGCCATGCGTCCTCATTACCCGCAGTGCCCGGACTTCATAGGCACCGACAAGCCGCAGCATCCGCAGCACCTCGCCGCGGGCGACGACCGTCATCGCCCGTCCGTTGGGCAGGCTCAATGCCGCGTGCGTGATGGCGGTTGCCGCCGCAGCGTCGATGAATCGCAGCTTGCCGAGGTTGACCTGAGGCTCGTGGTCCAGGCGCAGCGCCTCGTTCAGCGCGAGCGTCAACTCATCGACGTGCGTGTAGTCGATCTCACCCGCGAGTCGGATACCCGGTGGGGTGTGCTGACGACAGATGCGCAGCACCGGATCCTCGTAGTAGACGGCCGCTGCGACGGCACAGGGATGCGCCTCTGCGGCGAACGCCTGGGTCACGGCGTCGAAGATCTCGCGGTCGTACTGGCAGATCGCGGTCATTCGGCCCGCTCCGAACAGTCTAGGCACCTCCGACTCGAAGATCGGCAATTGATCGGCGGCCGCGATCGGCCGGGTTACCCAGCTCATGTCCGCGGTGAGTCGCAGGCCCGCATACCCGTCGCGTTCGGCGGCTTCGACATAACGTCCGAGCATATCGATCACCTTCGCGGCCGTGAGTTCGCCGTCGGCCAACCATGATTCCTCGCTGCCGACGATCGTGAGTTGATCGGCGGGCAAAGACCGGGCTGCTGGGACACCACGCTCGACGAGTTCGGCCGCCAGCTGGTCGGGCGTGATCGCCTCGGTCAGGCACATGACCCTGCTCGAGCTACTCAAACCGTCGCGCACGAACGCGGCGATGATGTCGAGGCGTTCGTCGGGGTCCGAGAACGTGAGGCAGGCATGGTCCCCGTGGGTCAAGGCCTCCACGGAGGTTGCGGTTGCCATCCGAACGCCGGCCTCTCT
>JAXIPB010000235.1:0-7506 GCA_045403155.1 Micromonosporaceae bacterium | reverse complement strand
ACGTTTCTGGTGTGGGTCGTCTTCGGCGCTCAAGGCGCCGGTTTCGCAATCACCGCCGCCGTGTCCGCGGTCGTGATCGCCTGTCCCGACGCCCTCGCCCTCGCCACGCCGACGGCCATCACCGTCGGAGTGGGCACCGCGGCCCGCCGCGGCGTGCTGTTCAAGGACGCCGCCGCGCTGGAAGGCATGGCCGGCGTCGACACGGTCGTGTTCGACAAGACCGGCACCCTGACCCAGGGCAAGCCGGCCGTCACCGATCTTGTGCCCGCCGGCGGCGCCGACGACACTGAGCTGCTGCGCCTGGCCGCGGCCGCGGACCAGCCGTCGCAGCACCCCCTCGCCGAGGCCATCGTCCGGGCCGCCCGTGAGCGCGGGATCGAGCTGCCTGCCGTGCAGCGGTTCGATTCCGTGCCGGGTCACGGCGTGGTCGCCACCGTCGAGGATCGTGAGGTCCTCATCGGCAACGCGAAACTGCTCACCCGATACGGCATCACGCTCGACGAGCTGTCCGAACGGGCCGCCGCCCTCGCCGCCGGGGGCAAGACCGCCATGTATGTCGCCTCCGACGGCAAGCCGCTCGGTCTGGTCGCGGTCGCAGATCCGGTGCGCGAATCCGCCCGGCAGGCCGTGCAGTCCCTGCACGTCATCGGCATCACCACGGTGATGCTGACCGGCGACCAACGCGGCACCGCCGAGGCCGTTGCCCGCGCCGTCGGCATCATCGACCACACGGCCGGCGGCGCCAGCGACTTCGGGCGGGTCATCGCCGACGTGCTGCCAGAGGACAAGGCCCGCCATATCGCCGACCTGCAGCGCCAGGGCCGCAGGGTCGCCATGGTCGGCGACGGCGTCAACGACGCCCCGGCACTGGCCCAGGCCGACGTCGGCGTCGCCATCGGCGCCGGCACCGACGTCGCCGTCGAAGCCGCCGACGTGGTGCTGATCCGCGACGACCCCGCCGACGTGCCCACGGCCATCGCGATAGCTCGGACGGTGCGCCGCACCATCAAACAGAACTGTTCTGGGCGGCCATCTACAACCTGCTCGCCATCCCCATCGCCGCCGGCATTCTTTACCCCAGCCTCGGCCTGCTGCTGCGCCCCGAGTGGGCGGCCCTGCTGATGAGCGCGTCCACCGTCATCGTCACCGTCAACGCGCTCCTGCTTCGCCGACGTGTGCCGGCCGCCGTACCCGCCGCAGCGGGCTAGCCCCTTGTAGCGCTGAAAACCCCGGCAGCGGCCGCGGGCGGGTGCCCACCGGCGAGCCAGCGAACCACGAGACCGCCAAGGGCTCTGATGTTCTTCTTTCGCGGAACATCACACGGTTCCGCGCGGGACGCCCAGGAGATCCGGTAGCTCGGTCGGAGGTCAGGCGACAGCCGCTCGATCGTCACCGCCGACACCAGTCGAATGTTGTCCCGCGGCGTCAGACCAGACGCAACCGGATGCCATACCCGATGGCAGTGGGAGCCGGCCCAGAGTATCTATCCACAATGGGCACGTGACCACTCCAAGACGGCAGATCCGTCCGCGGACGCCGCAAACCGGCAGCGCGGTTGTGCTCCTCGATCAGATCAGTGGTACACGCTGCGCCCGATTAGACGGCGAACGGGATGTGCAGGCGCACCCAACCGTAGCGTTCGCGTGGGCATCCTGTGCCGCCTGAGGCTCCCATGTGCGCCTCCGCCATAGGCCGTGTCCTCACTGTGCGTTGGGAGCACCCGGCCCCCGGGCAACCAGGTCGGGCAGGACGCGGGAGACGAGTCTTCGCGCCTGCGGCGTCACATCTACCAGCTCGACGGTCAGCCCGGCCGTTTGCGCGTCGCGCAGCACCGCCTGAAGAGCCAGGGCCCCGGTCAGGTCGATCCGGCCGAGCCGGTCGCAGTGCAGGACGAGCCGGCTCGCGTCGGGGTGCTCGGCGAGTGACCGGGTCAGCATCTCTTCGATCGGCGGCGCGGAGGCGAAATAGAGCACCCCGCTGGGTCGCAGGTGCAGCGTTTCGCCCTCGGTCCAGCTGGGCACATCGACGTGAAGCTCCCGCCAGAGGTGGACCGCGATGGCGAGGCCGATGCCGATCAGAACGGCGCGGTCAATGCGGGGCGCCAGCATCAGACACAGCAGCAGTGTCGCCGCGGCCACCGCCGCCTGAGGGCGCGAGTAGGCCCAGACCTCGCGTGCAGTGCCGAAGTTGAGGAGCGGCAGCACTGCTGCGATCACCGCAGCGCCGAGCACAGCCGTGGGCAGCTTTTCCAGCAGCCCGGCGACGGGCAGAAACGCCAGCACCAGCAGCCCGGTCAGGGCGCCGCTGACCCGGGTTCGGGCACCGGCGCGCCGGTTGAGGGCGGTACGGGAGAACGAGCCGCCGACCGCGTATCCGCCGCCCAGGCCTGCGGCCAGGTTCGCGAGGCCCTGACTGACCATCTCCCGGTTGGGATCCCAGTGGTGGCGCTCGGCCGTCGCGTACTGCCTGGCGATCGCGGCCGGCTCGGCGAACCCGATCAGCGCGATAACCAGCGCGGGTAGCAGTAGAGACGGCAGATGTGCCCAAGGCAGGTCGAGGCTGAGAACGGGCAGAGCGGTGGGGAGGCGACCTACGGTCGGGCCGTCGTATCCAATGAGGACACTGACCACGATCGCACCCACCGTCGCGATCAGGATCCCCGGAATCAGCGGCGACATCCGCTTGCCCAGCACGATGATGAGGGCCGCGGCCAGCGCGAAGGCGATCGCGGCCAGGCTCCACGAGGGAAGTCCTCGCAGGGCATCCCATCCGCTTACCAGCGGGTTGCTTGAGCTCGACCCGACGCCGACCACGGCCGGCACCTGTGACGCGATGATGAGCACCGTGGCCCCGGCGGTGAAGCCGAGCAGTACGGGCTGTGACATCAGGTATGCGAGCGTTCCGCCCTTGATCATCCCGAGCAGCATGCGCCATCCGCCAACGAGGATGGCCAGCAGCGCGGCCAGCGCGACATACTCCGACCCGCCGATCGGAGCGAACGCGCTCAGCGTCCCAAGAACGAACAGTGATGTGATCGCCGTCGGGCCGGTCTGCAGGTAAGGCGAGGAGGCGGCGAATGCCGCGGCGATCGGCGCCAGCGCCGCGGCGTACAACCCCCGTTCGGGGGGCAGCCCGGCCAGCTGTGCATAGGCCAGCGACTGCGGGACCAGGATGAGCGCTACGGTGAGGCCGGCGACGCCGTCGTGGACGACGGTGCCCTGCAACAGGCGCCGCGGCGACATGCCGCGCAAACCTCGGCCCACCGCGCCGGCCATGCGCCTGGCTAGACGCTTGCGCCCCGCAGAGACCGACACCGCGCCCGCCATTCACCCACACCTCCGTTGCCGACGAGACGCACCGGAATGCCGGCCCGGTCGAGCAGGCTCGCCGCGATCGACGCGCGGTGCCCGTTGGAGCAGATGACCCAGACCGGGTCAGTGCGGGGCAGCTGGTCGAGGCGTCCCGGCAGGTCGGACACGAAGATCGTGTGACTGTCCGGGATCGTCCCCCAGGTCCACTCCAACTCCTGGCGCACGTCGAGAACTACCGGATGCTCACCCCGGGTGTGGGCATCACAGAGGTCGTCGGCGCTGACCACGTCGTATCTCGCGACAGCTCCGCCGTACCCGCGCCACCGCCCGATGCCACCGGGAAGATGCCCGACGATGTGGCTCCAGCCGATCCGGATGAGCTGGGTCATCGCGTCAGCCGCTGACTCGTCCGCCGGCTCCGGCAAGATCAGCAAGATGGGAGCGTTGAACGGCAGCAGCCATCCCACGTAGCTGGCGAAGCCGGAATTGAGCTCGATGTTCACCGAGCCGGGGACATGGGCCGCCGCGTACGCGTCGCGGTCGCGGGCGTCGACCACCCAGACGCCGCTGCGGGCAGCGTCCGCCACCACCTCAGGCGAGACCTCCGGCGGGCGTGGCAACGAACCCAACACCTCCGCGCCGGACCGGTTGATCGGCGCCATGTGCGCGTAGTAACTCGGATAGGCCATCAGTTCTCCGGACAGCTCCGCGGTGAAGCTGGTCAGGTCGGTCGCGGTCAGTAGCGGGTTGCGGGTGCGTTCGTCGCCGATGACCGACGTGGGTTTGGTGGTCGGCATGGCGGCGACGCAGAAGCTGCCGGCGCCGTGGGTCGGCAGCACCACCACGTCGTCGGGGAGTTTCGCCAGCCGGGATAGCGTCTGGTACTGGTCGCGGGTCAGCACGTCCGTGAACGCGGCGCCGAGCAGGTCGGTTCGGCCCGCGCTGCCGACGAGCAGGCTGCCGCCGCTGAACAGCGCGTGAGGTTCCGGCTGGACGGCATCGTAGGCCAGCCAGGCGAGGTGTTCGGGCGTGTGCCCGGGGGTGGATAGCGCGACCAGACGTGTGTTCCCGACGGTGACTTCGTCGCCCTCGTCGGCCGGCCGGTACTTGAACTCGTAGCCACCGCGGGCCGGTAGCACCAGTTCGGCGCCGGTGGCGGCGCGGACCTCGTGGGCGCCGGAGACGTAGTCGTTGTGGACGTGGGTTTCCAGAACCGTACGGATGCGCACACCCATCCGATCGGCCGCGGCGAGGAACCGCCATGCGTCGCGCTGGGGATCGATGAGGACCCCCTCGTCGCCCGAGCGCAGCAGATAGCTGCTGTCGCCGAGCCCCGGGGTGTTGAAGATCTCGAAGTCCATGACTCACCGCCTGATACTGGTGACTATTTTAATTGACTAATTGAACGCTTGCGCATAGCGTTTGTCCATGGCCATTAGTCCCGGCCCGGTGCTGGAGGAAACCGCCGCCCGATTCGCCCTACTCGGCGACCCGACCCGGCTTCACCTGCTCAGCCTGCTGCTGGAGCATGGCGAGTGCCCCGTTGGGGAGCTCGCCGAGGCCGCCGCGATCTCCATGGCCAACGCGTCCCAGCACCTGCGTCGGCTGACCCTCGGCGGCATCCTGGCCCGCCGCCGGTCCGGCAACCAGGTCCGTTACCGCGTGGTGGAGAAGAGCATCGAGCAGCTCTGCGAAATCGTCTGCGCCAGCGTGCAGAACCGGGCACGCCTACTCGTTTCCACAGGCTCTGATCACTAGCCGGGGAGAGAGCATGCCGCAGTCGTCCGCTCCGCAGGTCATCGCCGGAACCATCGGTGTCGGGCGCCCCAGTTCCTGGGCCAAGGTCATCGACCAGACCAAGTGCATCGGCTGCCACGCCTGCACGACCGCGTGCAAGTCGGAGAACGAGGTGCCGCTGTCGGTCACCCGCACGTTCGTTAAGAGCGTCGATGTGGGTGCCTTCCCGCAGGCCCGGCGGGCGTTTCAGGTGACCCGGTGCAACCAGTGCGCCGACGCGCCCTGCGTAGCGGCCTGCCCCACCGGCGCGATGTTCACCCGCCCCGACGGCATCGTCGACTTCGACAAAGAGGTCTGCATCGGCTGCAAGGCCTGCATCGCCGCCTGCCCGTATGACGCGATCTTCATCAATCCGGACGACCACTGCGCTGAAAAATGCAACTTCTGCGCCCACCGCCTGGAGGTGGGTCTCGAGCCGGCGTGTGTGGTCGTCTGCCCAACCCAGGCCATCATGGTCGGGGATCTTAACGATCCGGGCTCGGCGGTGGCGAAGATCGTCAATCGTGAGCCGGTGAGCGTGCGTCGGCCTGAGAAGGGCACCCGGCCCAAGCTGTTCTACAAGGGCGCCACCCAAGCCACCTTGGACCCGCTCGCGGCCGCCCGGCCCGCCGGCGACACGTACGCGTGGGCGCAGCAACCGTCCGGGCCGCACATCGTGCAGGGGCCGACCGCGACCCAATCCAGCAGCGCGGCCGCGATCATCTCGTACGACGTCGCGCACCGCGCACCCTGGGACTGGCGGGTCAGTGCCTACACCTGGACCAAGGGCATCGCGGCCGGCGCCTACCTCGTGCCGCTGCTGCTTGTGATCGCGGGCCGGCTCGACGCCACCAACCCACTGTGGGTCTGGTCGGCCCCGTTGGTCGCCGCCGCCTTCCTGGCGATCACCGCCGGTCTGCTCATCTGGGACCTGGAGCATCCGGAGCGGTTCTACCTGATCCTGACCCGGCCGCAGTGGCGGTCGTGGCTGGTCCGTGGCGGCATCATCCTCGGCGGGTACGCCGGAGTACTCGGGCTGCACCTGCTGGCCGGCATCCTTGGCTCCGCAGGGATGCGGGCGGGCGTTGCGGCGGCTGGGCTGCCCTTGGCCCTGCTCGCCGCCGTCTACACTGCGTACCTGTTCGCCCAGGCCAAGGCGCGGGACCTGTGGCAAAGCCCGCTGCTGCCACCGCACCTCGCGGTGCAGGCGGTCCTCGCCGGTGCCGCGGTGATGCTGCCGGTGGCGATGTTGCGGCACGACACCGATGCCGCCGGCGCGCTGGGTTGGCTGGTCGGCGTCGCGGCGCTGGCCCACCTGCTCTTCGTGCTTGGCGAGGTCACGCTGCCGCACGTGACCGCGCATGCCCGGCTCGCGACGCACGCGATGACCGGCGGGCGCTACCGCGGCTTCTTCTGGGTAGGGCTTTGCCTGACCGCGCTGGGCCTGCTCACGCCGTGGGCCGGTGGCTGGCTCGCGGTGGCCGTGGCGATCGTCGCCCTCATCGGCCTTGCCGGGCACGAGCACGCGTATGTGCAGTCGGGCCAGTCGGTTCCGCTCGCGTAGGAGGTGGCCGTGAGCCGTGTTGACGAGATCGCCAGTAGGGTCAGCGCGGCCCGGGCGGAGGCGACGGCCCGCGGCGAGACGTTCTACCAGGGTCCCAGCCGGGTTCACCTGGCCGCGTTCCCGCCGAAGGAACGCTGGGACGAGTGGGTCGAGCTGGATTCACGCGACTGGCCAAAGCCGACCGAGCGGCGCTACATGCTTGTGCCCACTACCTGCTTCAACTGCGAGTCGGCGTGCGGCCTGCTCGCCTACGTCGACCGCGACTCCGGCCAGGTGCGCAAGTTCGAGGGCAACCCGGAGCATCCCGGCTCGCGGGGACGCAACTGCGCCAAGGGTCCGGCCACCATCAACCAGATCACCGACCCGGACCGGATCCTGCACCCGCTCAAGCGGGTCGGCGCCCGCGGCGAGGGCCGGTGGGAGCCGACAAGCTGGGATGAGGCGCTCGACGACATCGCCGGCCGGATCCGAGCGGCGATAGCCGAAGACCGACGCAACGAGATCATGTACCACGTGGGGCGGCCCGGAGAGGACGGCTTCACCGAGCGAGTGCTGGCCAGCTGGGGCGTGGACGGGCACAACTCGCACACCAACGTGTGCTCCAGCGGTGCCCGGGCCGGATACCACCTCTGGACCGGGATTGACCGGCCCAGCCCGGACCATGCCAACGCCGACGTGATCCTGCTGATCAGCTCGCATCTGGAGGCCGGTCACTACTTCAACCCGCACGCGCAGCGGGTGAGGGAGGCAAAGCAGCGCGGCGCCAAGCTGATCGTTTTCGACACCCGGCTGTCCAACACAGCCACCCACGCCGACTTCTGGCTCGCCCCGCACCCCGGCTCGGAGCCGGCGATC
>JAXIPB010000080.1:0-23373 GCA_045403155.1 Micromonosporaceae bacterium | reverse complement strand
TCCAAATCATGATCGGCGCGCAGGGGGGTTGGGGGGTGGGAGGGGTCAATATCGGGGGCGTGGGGGGAGGCGGAATTCGTCGCGCAGGCCGTTCTCGGTGAACTCGAACGGGTGGGACGCATATGGCGCCTCTGGCGTGGCGGGGTCGCCGTCGTGGTCGATCGGGAGACCGACAGCCTCGCGTTCGAGGTTGGGCACGCCGGGGTTCTCCGCACCCATATAGATTCCCGACGCGAGCGTGTGGTTGAAGTAGTCGTAGACGTGGGCCAACTCGTGATACAGCACGACAATCGGGGGGACGGGCGAGCCGAGGGGGAGGTCGTCGAACGCCGGGTTGTACTCGATGCTCGCGTTACCGAGACCGAGCAGTGGTGGGCGGGCGAACCCGTTGGCGGCCTCGGTCTCCCGGATGACGAGTCCGTTGGACGTACCCAACAGGCCGCTATCGACGTGGGACGCATCCAGCGCGGTCAGCATCGCCGTTCCGCGCGGGGAGGATCGTAGCGTGTCCAGATCGGACTCAACCCGGGCGACGAACTCGGCTGATCCCTGCACTCGGATGAAGCCACCGGCCGCCGACGCGAAGTCGGTGTGCATCCGATCGTCGCCAGGACCGCAGTTGACACGACCGTTGCCCGAGCCTGCGTAGAGCACATCATCGCCCGAGCCACCCAGCACAGTGTCAATGCCGCGCCCGCCGGCGAGCACGTCGGCGTCCGCGCCGCCGGCCACAACGTCGGCTCCCGCGCTGCCGTCGATGTAGTCGCGGTCCCATCCGCCCCAGAGGTCATCGGCGCCGTCGAGCCCATACAGAGTGTCGTTTCCACTACCACCATGGAGCCGGTCATCGCCGCCCTGACCGTCCAGATAGTCGGCGTCGGCGCCGCCGCTGACCAAGTCGGCGCCTGCGCCGCCCCAGACCGTGTCCCGACCCGACATGCCGAGCACAGTCTCGTCCCCGGCGCCGCCGCGGACTGTGTCGTCGCCCGCGCCGGCGAGTATGGTCATCCGCATCGCCGAGCCGGGCGCGACGGCGATTCTGTCGTCGCCGCTGCCGGCCCGAATGACGATGCTGGCACTCGGCGAGAACCGTCGAACAGAACCAGCGACGCGGACGAACTGCTCGCCACTACGCGGATCCACGCTGACCCGGATGTCGTCGTCGCGGCCGGACGCGTTGATCACGACCCGATCGCCGTCGACAATGACCTGCCCCGCTGTCGCGAGCTCCGGGTAGCCACCGGGTCCAGGCAACCACGGCGCGGCCTCGCCGGTCGCCGCGAGCACAGCCTGGCTCGGCCACAGCTTGTGTCGCTCGCGGTCCAGATCACCGGCCACCATCGCCAGCCGTTGGTCTGCGTCGGCGCGGATGTCGTCCGCCGCATCGACATCGCGGCGCTGCCGCGCGTCGTCCAGCCGAGCCTGCGCCGCGCCGACCACGAGCGCCGCGTCGTCGATGGTGCGCGCGGCCGAGGCAGCGACACTCCGGACCGCACGGAAGGACTCGACCAGATCGGCCTGGTGGGTCCGGTACGCCCGAGCCGACTCGCCTTCCCACCCGGCGAAAAGGTGCTGTGCGGCCGCCGCGACGTCGGCGCCCACGGTCTCCGCGGCCGCGGCCAGAGCTTGCCAGGCCGACCCCGCGCCGATCATCAACTCCGGTCGGGCGCCGAGCGTGAACAGCTCGTCCGCCCCGGTTGCTCCAGGCCCGATATCGGGATCGGGCTTGGCCAGCATCACGTGCCGCCGCGGCGCATCCGGTCGGCCGCGCATCGGTCGGCCGCATCAACCGCGAAGGCGACGCGGTAGAGCCGATCCGCGTCACCCGCCAGCACCTGACCGAGCCGGTCGATCGCGGCCTGCATCTCGACGAGGCTCTCCGCGTGCGCCCGCCACAGCTGGGTGGCTCCGCGCAGCGATCCGAAGGCGTGCTCGCCAGTGTCGAGGTTGGACATTACCGGCCGGGTCATGACGCTCAACTCCCGCCAGAGGTCGAGCATCCGGCCGGCGGCGTGGGCGATGACGGCGGGGTCGGCGTGCAAGCGATCCGCTCCGGCCGGAGCCCCGGCCGGAGCCCCGGGCAGAGCCCCGGTTAGAGCCGCGGTGGAATCGTCCCTCACGATGGCGAGGTTAGCCGCGTGTGACCGGCGTTGGGAGAGGGCAATCTAAATCTGTGGATAACTCTACCGGCTGGACGCATCCCGCACCCCACGAGATGGGCCAAGAGTGGTATGAACGGGCCGTGAATGAGCCGAGCAGTGCCGCCGGAACCGCCGCGGACGAGGTCGTCGAGTTCTGCCGAGATCTGATCCGCCTGGACACCACGAACACCGGAGACACCGAGACCTCCGCGGGGGAGCGGACCGCCGCCGAGTACGTGGCAGCGAAGCTCGCCGAAGTCGGCCTCGATCCGGTCATGAGAGAGAGCGCCAAGGGGCGTACCAGCGTGGTCGCGCGCATCGCCGGAGGCGATCAACGCGACAACAGCGCCGGAGGCGATCAACGCGACAACAGCGCCGGAGGCGTCCAACGCGACAACAGCGCCGGAGGCGATCAACGCGACAACAGCGCCGGAGGTGATCAACGCGACGAGAGCCGTGGCGTTGCCTCCGCGGAAGCAGAGCCGCAACGGGGAGCGCTCCTCGTGCACGGCCATCTCGACGTGGTGCCGGCCGACCCCGACGAGTGGAGCCTGCATCCGTTCTCCGGCGAGATCAAGGATGGATATGTGTGGGGCCGGGGTGCGGTCGACATGAAGGACTTCGACGCGATGATGCTCGCGGCCGTGCGCCAGATGCGGCGCGAGGGGCGCACTCCGCCGCGCGATCTCGTGCTGGCGTTCCTCGCCGACGAGGAGGCGGGTGGCCAGTACGGGGGGCATTGGCTCGTTGACAACCACGCGGACCTGTTCGAAGGGTGCACGGAGGCCATCGGCGAGGTCGGTGGATTCTCCTACACCGTGTCAGAGAACCTGCGGCTGTATTTGATCGAAACGGCCGAGAAGGGACTGACATGGCTGCGTCTGCACGCGCGCGGTCGGCCGGGCCACGGCTCGATGATCAACGACGACAACGCGGTGACCGCGCTGGCCGAGGCCGTGGCGAGGGTGGGCCGGCACCGGTTTCCGGTTGTCATGACCGACTCGGTGCGGTCGTTCCTGACCGAGGTCTCCGATGCGCTCGGCACCGAGCTGGACCCCGACGCACCCGAGGACGCGATCGCGAAGCTCGGCATGATCGCTCCGATCATTGGCTCGACCATCCGGAACACGGCCAATCCGACCAGGCTGGCCGCCGGTTACAAGGAGAACGTGATTCCCAGCCGCGCCACCGCGACCATCGACTGTCGGACCGTGCCCGGTCAGCACGAGGCATTTCTGGATCAGTTCCGTGCGGTGGTCGGGCCCGACCTCGACATCGAGGTGGTGCAGCGCCAACCGCCGCTCGAGACGGCCTTTGACGGTGACCTCGTCACCGCCATGGGTGCCGCGCTGCGCGCCGAAGATCCGGGGGCGCGGCCCGTCCCGTACATGCTCTCCGGTGGCACCGACGCCAAAGCGTTCGCCCGGCTCGGCATCCGGTGCTTCGGCTTCACCCCGCTGCGCCTGCCGCCCGAGCTGAACTTCGCGGCGCTCTTTCACGGCATCGACGAGCGGGTGCCCGTCGAGGGACTACAGTTCGGCGTGCGCGTGCTCAACCGGTTGCTCTCCACCTGCTGAGGGGGCGGACAATGTCGGACACAAGCAGTAAGTTCGCCGAGCTGGATGCGGCCCTGGACCGCGTGGTCGCGGCGGCCCGCGCGCACCTCGACGCGGTGAAGGCGGCGGAAGGCGAGCCCGACGACGACGCGGTGTGGCTCGCCTTCATCGCGCTCAACAATGTCTCGTACGAGTACGACGAGATGCTCAACGACGTCTTCGGCGAGGTGACCCCGTGGGATCTGGAGGCGCTCTCGCCCGAGGATGGCCAGGGTCGGGTGCCGACGATCATGTCAGGGGACCAGGACGAGGACGCCGTGCTCGGCGATGACCCGTACCCCCACGTGGTCTCGGTTCGCCAGCGCCGCGACTACCGCGTGCCAAGCTTGTCGGCGCTGATGCGGCTCGCCGAGGCTGCCCGTGCGCCGGTGGTGGAGGGCGAGATCAATGAGCCGGTGGCGTCCGTGGGCGAGGCCCTGCTCGAGCTGCTTCAGTCCGGCGACGGCTCGCTGGGCATGCTCGACGTGCCGGAGCTGGATCCGCTCGACGGCGTGGTGATTGTGGCGGAGGTCGAGGAGGCACTCCGACCGGAGTCGCACGCGGAATCCGACGGCGAGGCCCCGTTCCGGCTGGTGGGCGCGGACCGCACCGTGGGTCGCCTGGACGAGCGGGCCATGCCCGAGCTCGACGCCTAGCCTCGTGACGAAGGCCTCGGACGAAGGCCCTCGGATGACGGCCTCGGATGACGGCCTCGGACGAAGGGCCCTCGGACGACGGCTCGGACGAAATAGCCTCGAGATCTAGTACGAGAGCGCTGGGAGCGCCGGCATATTCCGGCTCCGCCGGAGCAGCACCTGCCGGGTGCCGTCGCGGAAGAGCTTGACCCGGGCGAGCTCCCACCCGGAGTACTCGGCGGCGATCGCGAGTTGCACCGCAGCGGTCATTCGGTCGACATTCGGCGGTAACCGCAGCGGTGCATATTCGTAGTCCATTTCTGCATCGTGCCGCAACGAAACGACCTGGACCAGAGTACGACGGCGAATTACACCCGCGTTGATCGCCTCCCGCGAAAGTGCAGATCAGAGGCCACGCGGCCGGTGGCCGCTGCCACGTTGGACGCTGCTGCCCGTACGCTGGGGCACCTCGATGCGAGGTACGACCTCGATGCGAGGTACGACACTGCCGCGAGGTACGACACTGCCGCGAGGTAGGACCCCCGAAGCGAGGAGCGAGATGCGACTAGCACTGAGCCTTGGCTATCAGACTGCCTGGACCACCCCGGCCGACCACTTGGCGCTGGCCCAGGAGGCCGACCGGCTGGGCTTCTCCGTGGTGTGGGCCGCCGAGGCATACGGTTCGGACGCGCCGACCATGCTCGCGTGGATCGCCGGCCAGACGTCCCGCATCGATTTGGGTACCGGCATCATGCAGATCCCGGCGCGCACGCCCGCGATGACGGCGATGACGGCTGCGACGATCGACTCGCTCTCGGGCGGCCGGTTCCGGCTCGGCCTGGGCGTGTCGGGCCCGCAGGTCTCGGAGGGCTGGCACGGGGTGCGCTTTGGCAAGCCGCTCGCGAGAACCCGCGAGTACGTGGAGATCGTCAGGGCCGCGCTGGCGCGGCAGACGGTTTCGTACGACGGGGAGTACTACACCCTGCCGCTGCCCGACGGCCCGGGTAAGGCTCTCAAACTGGGCTTTCACCCGGTCCGCGAGGACGTGCCGATCTATCTGGCCGCGGTCGGCCCGCGCAACCTTGAGCTCGCCGGGGAGATCGCCGACGGCTGGCTCGCGGTGTTCTTCTCACCCGAGTTCGGCGGCGAACTGCTCTCGTCGGTCGCGACGGGCCGCGCGAAGGCGGGCAAGGACATGATCGGCTTCGATGTCGTACCGACCGTACCGGTGGTGGTCGGCGACGACGTCGCTATGTGCGCAGAGCCGGTGCGCTGGTACGCCGCGCTGTACGTGGGCGGCATGGGCAGCCGCGAGAAGAACTTCTACAACCAGCTCGCGACGCGAATGGGCTTCGGGGACGCAGCCCGAGAGGTGCAGGACCTCTACCTGGGCAAGCGGCAGCGCGATGCGGCGGCCGCGGTGCCGCTTGAGTTCATCGACCGGACCTCCCTGCTTGGTCCCGTCGACCGGATCGCGGACGGACTTCGGGCGTACGCAGAAGCGGGCGTCACCACGCTGTCGGTGAGCTGCTTCGCTGGGGACTCCGAGTCGGCCATCTCAACCATGCGCCAGGTCGCTGATGCCCTGGACCGCTCCGGCGTGGGTGAGTGACCGGTGGAGCTATGGCAGGCCGTCATCCTGGGCATCGTCGAGGGCATCACCGAGTTCCTGCCGGTCTCCTCGACGGGGCACCTCACCATCACCGAGGAGCTGCTGGGCCTCCAGGTCGATGACGTCGCGGTCACCGCGTACACGGCGATCATCCAGGTCGGCGCCATCGCCGCGGCGATCATCTACTTCTGGCGTGACATCGTCCGGATCACTGTCGCCTTTACCCGCGGTGTCTTCAGCGCCAGGGCCCGGAACACGGCGGATTGGCGGCTCTCCACCGCGGTCGTCGTCGGATGCCTGCCGATCGCCGCGGTCGGCCTCGCCGCTCAGGACTTCATCGAGGGGCCGCTGCGCAGCCTCTGGGTGGTCGCCGGCGGCCTCATTCTGTGGTCGGCGGTGATGGTCTTCGCCGAGCGCGCCGCGACCCAGCAGCGCACCGAGCGCGACATCACCCTGATGGACGGAGTCGTGATCGGATTTGCCCAGTGTTTCGCCCTCGTGCCCGGTGTGTCCCGATCCGGCGCCACCATCTCCGCCGGGCTGCTGCGCGACATCGACCGGGTGACCGCGACCCGCCTGTCGTTCTTTCTCGGCATCCCGGCGCTCACGGCGGCCGGCGCGCTGGAGGCGGTGAGCTACCGCGACGAGATCTCGTCGCGGGTGGGTTGGCTCGCGACCGCCGTCGGTATGGCGGTGAGCTTCGTCGTCGCGTACATCTCGATAGCGTGGCTGCTGCGCTTCGTCACTCGTCACTCGATCGTCACCTTCGTCTGGTACCGGGTCGGCATCGGCGCACTGCTGATCGCGGCCCTGGCCACGGGCTGGCTATCGGCCACCTGACGAAGACACGAGACGCGCGGTCTCGGGCGTTTCGCGGTGGGTCCAGCACGATCGCTTCGTGGACGACGCTGCGTCGATCGCCCCCGGCACCGGTGGCGCGTTGGTTGCCTTGGCCGCGATCGAGACAATGGTCGCGTGGTGCCAGAACGGAGGCCGCCCGCTATGGCATGGTCGAGGGCGGAGCCGGCGCCGGCAAGACCAGACTCGCGAACGACGTGGCCGACCGGCTCGTAGCCGAGAAGTTTTCTGCCCGCGCTTGCCCGGGCGTTGACGAACCTCTCGGCCAGCCTGGCCCGCTCCGGCCGGCGCCCGGCCGCGCTCGGTGCCGCCGATCAGGCGGTGGCGATCTACCGCGAGCTCGTCGAGCTTCATCCGCAGGTCTACGCGGCCGAGCTCGCGACCGCAGATCACAACTGGCGGGTCTGTCGTGAGGTCCTCGGCCAGCCAATCGCTGGGCGCCGCCCAGAGGACGGCGAGTATGCGCTCAAACTCGATCATGCCGACCCGCGCCGTTGGTGGCCGGCTAAGATCACCGGCGTGGCAACCGTGCTCCTGCTGCGACATGGCCGCACCACCTCCAACGCCGACGGCTCGCTCGCCGGCCGCACGGCGGTAGGGCTGGATGAGGCCGGAATGGCCCAGGCGCGGGCCGCGGGGGAGCGGCTCGCGGGTCTGCCACTGCGAGCCGTGGTCTCGAGCCCGCTCCGCAGATGCCTCGAGACGGTTAACCTCGCCCTACCGGAGTCGGCGCCGAGCGTCGAGGCCGACCTCGTCGAATGCGGGTACGGCGACTGGGAGGGCCAGCCGCTCAAACGCCTGGCCAAGGAGCAGCTCTGGCGGGTCGTCCAGCACCATCCGTCGGCGGTGACGTTCCCCGGGCCCGAGGGCGAGTCGATGGCCGCGATGGCGGCCCGTGGCGTGCGCGCCATCCGGTCCTGGGACGAGCGCGTCAGCGCCGAGCATGGGCCGGAGGCGCTGTGGCTCGCCTGCAGCCACGGCGATGTGATCAAGGCAATCATCGCCGACGCCCTCGGCCTGCATCTCGACCTTTTCCAGCGCATCATGGTCGATCCGGGGTCGGTGACGGCGATCCGCTACACGCCCGGCCGACCCTTCCTGGTGCGCTACAACGACACCGCCTCGCCATTGACGTCGCTCGTCGCGCCCAAGCGATCACGCCGACGCCGCCCGTCGGCCGCCGGCTCCGACGCTGCGGTCGGTGGTGGCTCCGGCTCGGGCTGACTGGGCGGTCTGAGGCCATGGTTCGGCAGGTGCGGTGTGGGGCGGATAGGGTTTTCTGCAAGCACTCGCCCAGGCACGTCAAGGCTCAGCCGCGAGCGAAAGGTCTGCTGTCATGTCCCAGGTGTACGCGTTCGAGCCGCCCGAGCGGTTCGTGGCCGGGACCGTGGGCGCGCCCGGCGAGCGGACCTTCTTCCTGCAGGCCCGCGGCGGCGGTCAGTTGATCAGCGTCGTCCTGGAGAAAGTCCAGGTCTCCCTGCTGGCAGAGAAGCTCGAAGAGCTCCTGGCCGAGGCGCACCGGCGGTTCGGCGTCGGCTTGCCCGAGACCGCGAGCGATCCCGACGACAACGAGCCGCTGGATCTTCCGCTGGACGAGGAGTTCCGGGTCGGCACCCTCGGCCTGGCCTGGGACGGCGAATCCGACACCGTGGTGATCGAGGCCATCGCGGTCGGGGAGTACGAGGCGGACGAGCCGACCGAGGCCGAGCTCGCCGAGCTGGATCGGTTGCGAGTGCGGCTGACCCCGGCGGAGACCCGTGCGTTCATCGCCCGCGCCAAGCGGCTCGTCTCGGCTGGGCGGCCGCCATGCCCACTGTGTGGGCAGCCGTTGGATCCCGGGGGGCACCTGTGCCCGCGTCACAATGGCTACCGACGCTAGCGGGGCGACCGACGCTAGCGGGGCGACCGACGCTCGCGGGGCGACCGACGCTAGCGGGGCGACCGACGGCGACGATCATGGAGACGGCGGCGTGATCGACGGCGATGTGATCGATGCGGCGCTGTTGCCACCCGCGCGGGCCTTGCGCCTGCTGACCGAGGGCAGCCTGGAACTCGAGGGGCGTCTCGTCGATGCCTCGAACACGACGATGCGCGCGTTTGTGAGCCTCGATGGGGTGACCGTCCGTTGCGTCTACAAGCCGGTGCGCGGCGAGCGACCGCTGTGGGACTTCCCCAACGGTACGTTGGCCGGACGGGAGGTGGCCGCCTTCGCCGTGTCGGAGGCGACCGGTTGGGGTGTCGTGCCACCCACGGTGCTCCGCGACGGCCCGCTCGGTGAAGGAGCCTGCCAGCTCTGGATCGACGAGCCGGAGAGCGTGACGCCGCTGGTCGGATTCGTCCCCGCCGACGAGCTGCCCGATGGCTGGCTGAGGGTCGCTGCCGCCCGCGACGAGTTGGGACGGCCGTATCTGCTGGCGCACGCCGACGACGTCGTACTGGCACGGATGGCGCTCTTCGACGTCGTGGTCAATAACGCCGACCGCAAGGGCGGTCATGTGCTGCACACCGGGGACGGGCATCTCTACGGCGTCGACCACGGAGTCTGCTTCCACGTCGATGACAAGTTGCGGACCGTGTTGTGGGGGTGGGTCGGCCGGCCGCTCCCGCAACCCGAGCATGACGCGCTGGCCGAGCTCCAGGACGCCCTGACCGGGGTGCTCGGCGATCGGCTGTGTGAACTGGTGTCCGTCGAGGAGGTCGATGCGACCCGGGACCGGGTGGGTCGGCTGCTCGCCCATGGCGTCTTTCCTGAGCCCGTGCCCGGATGGCCCGCCGTCCCCTGGCCCCCGATCTAACCCCCCACGTCGCCCCCCTCGCCGATCATGATTTGGAGGTCATGATCGACGGGATTCGGCGACCGCGAGGTCATGATCGTCGCGATCTTGGAGGCGGGCTGCGGTTAGGGTGGCGGTCATGGAGTCGTGGATCGCGCCCGATCTGCCCGACCTGAGTGCCCGGGTCGAGCTGGCCGACATCGCGGCTCGGGACGGCGGCGCCGGGCGTGGGCCCACCCTCGCCCTGTACGACACGGCCCGCCAGGGCAACTTCCCGACGGGGCGCGACTCGACCGGGGGCGACTCGACCGGGGGCGACTCGGCCGGCGGCGGCGTCGGCCGGCGCACGATGTACGTGTGCGGGATCACGCCGTACGACGCCACGCATCTCGGCCACGCGGCGACGATGATCGCCTTCGACCTCGTCAACCGGGTTTGGCGCGATGCCGGTCATGAGGTGGCGTACGTACAGAACGTCACCGACATCGACGACCCGCTGCTGGAGCGGGCGAACCGGGACGGCGAGGACTGGCTCGTGCTCGCGATGCGGGAGACCGCGCTGTTCCGCGAGGACATGGAAGCGCTGCGGATCCTGCCGCCGACCTACTACGTCGGCGCGGTCGAGTCCATTCCGGCGATCGTGACGACGGTGGGATACCTGCTCGAGAAGGGGATCGCGTACCGGCTGGCCGACGGCACCGGCGACGTCTACTTCGACCTGACCGCAGCGCCAAACTTCGGTTACGAGTCTCATCTGGACCGGGAGACGATGCGAGCGCTTTCGGCCGAGCGCGGCGGAGATCCGGACCGCCAGGGCAAGCGGAATCCGCTGGATCCACTGCTATGGCGGGGGGCGCGGGAAGGGGAGCCGGCGTGGAACGGCGCCGCGCTGGGGCCCGGTCGCCCAGGGTGGCACATCGAGTGCGCCGTGATCGCCCTGGAACGACTCGGCGACGTCGTGGACGTTCAGGGCGGCGGAAACGATCTGATCTACCCGCATCACGAGTGTTCGGCGGCCCACGCCGAGGTGCTCACCGGTACGGCGCCGTTCGCCCGCAACTACGTCCACGCGGGGATGATTGGACTCGGCGGGGAGAAGATGTCCAAGTCAAAAGGGAATCTGGTCTTCGTCTCCCGGCTTCGCGGCGACGGCATCGACCCGATGGCGATCCGCTTGGCCCTGCTCGGCGCGCACTACCGTGCCGACCGCCAGTGGACCGAGGAAACCCTCAAGGCGGGCCAGGAGCGGTTGGCCATCTGGCGCGATGCCGCCGCGGCGCCGTCCGGACCATCCGGCGTTGGGCTTCTCGAAGCCCTCAGGGCAGCACTGGCCAACGACCTCGACACGCCGCTGGCGCTATCGCTGGTGGACTCGTGGGCCGAGAGCGCACTCGCCGGAGTGGGCGCGGACTCCTCGGCCCCAGGTCTCATCGTGGACGCGGTCGATGCCTTGCTTGGCGTACGCCTGATGACCTCGGCCGGTTAGCGGCAACCACGCCATCGGTTCGTGAACGTGGTCGGCGAGCTCATCGGGTCGGGGCCAGCGAGCGTACGAGGACCCGCCGCCATTCTGATCTCCGTCAGTCCGGCCTCGCCGCCCAGCGGGTGCCAGTCGCCATCGGCGCGCCGCACTGCCGCGTCGGTCCAGTGCACAGCTCCGAATCGCGCGAGCTTGATCGAACCGGTGCGCTCGGCGATCAACTCCGCCGTGCGTCCATCATGGAATAGCGGCGACACCGCCTCGACTCGTATCACCCGACCACCGGTGGTGGCATTGCGAACCTCGAACGTCGCGGTGCCGGCGTCGCGCTGAACTGAGACGGACAGCCGGACTGCGTCACCCGGCCGGATCCGAATCGGCAGCGTCATCTTCTCGCTGCCGCCGAGCTGGTTGCCGCCCAGATCGGTGCGCAGGAATTGCAGGAAGGCCCAATACGTCCGGCCGCTGATGAGGTCGACGTCGGCGATCGTGCCAACCTGGATGAGCACGCGGTTCTTCGCCCGTGGGTGGAATCCGCCCAGGCCGACCCAGGTGAGCAGATCCGCCTCGGGCTGGCACCCCCGGCTCACGGCCGGCTGGACGAACGCGGCGCGAACAGCGTTGTACGCGTGCGTTCCCGGACCGGCGTCGGCCATGAACCCCGACCAGTTGAATGAGGTGACGGCCGGCCGGGGTGCCGCGGCCCGAACGATGCCCCGTGTCGCGCTGGCTGTCACTGTGGAGGGTGTCACCGCAGAGGGTGTCACCATAGAGGTTGTCACGGTGGAGCGTGTCACGGTCGGGGTCGTGGCGAGTAGGACGCCGAGGATCAACACCGACGCCCCCCGACACCAGCCCACGAGGCGACGCTAACCCAGATCCGGACCCGGCTCGGCGAAGATGGCGGAACCCGCGCGCGATGCTCACGCGAGTGCTAGGCCGGAGCCCTCATCCGGGCTGTCGTCCACCGGACCGGGGACCTGATAGGTCTCGGTCAGCGTGGTCATGGGGCCTGGCCACGTCGCCTGTGCCACCTCGATCGGGTGGTGTTCGCTGTCGTACGCCACGTGCAGCAGTCGCAACACGGGGGTGTCGGGCCTGATGTGGAGCAGTTCCGCCTCCTCCCGTGTCGGCAGACCGGCAGACAGGTGATCGGCCGCGCGTGCGTACCGCCGCCCGGTCTCGTCCTCGACCTCCTGATAGAGCGGACGCCCGTACGCCTCGACCCGGGCCAGCGATGTCCCCTCCGCGTCGGTCGGCAGAAACCACGACGCGCCGACCTCGGCGGGTTGTTGCTCGTCGGTGCGTACGAGGTGACGGCGGACCAGGAGCGGCGTTCCGTCCGCGACGCCGAACGCGTCGGCCACCTCGGGCGGTGCGGGGGAGTGGCCGACCTCGATGAGCTGCTGGCGATAGCGGGCGGCGAGGTCGGAGTGGTATCCCCGGCGGGCGCCGTAGCGGCCCCGGGAGAGTCGGTTGAGCCGCCGCCGGGTGCCGCGGACGAACGTGCCTGAGCCGGGGCGGGTGATGAGCACGCCCTCCGTCCGCAGCTGGTCGATCGTGCGCTGGACCGTCTGCTTGGCGACGCGGTACGAGGCGGCCAGGGCCGGGATCGACGGCAGCCGGTCGCCGGCCGCCCATTCGCCGGTGCGGATTCGCTGGCGCAGCGAGGTCGCGATCTGGCGATGCGGGTGCTCGGCCGCGCCGGGATTCGTCACACCACTCAACCTAGCTTCCTAGGATGGCTTAGCCCGTGTGACACGCCGCACAATCCCAACAGGCGAGCGGAGGGACGACCACGCGAACCCGCGCCGAGCCGGCTCCCCTTAAGGTCTCCGCATGGAGGTCACCCAGTCGGCGAAGCTGGCCAACGTCTGCTACGACATCCGCGGCCCGGTGCTGCAGGAGGCCAAGCGGATGGAGGCCGAGGGGCATCACGTGCTGAAGCTCAACATCGGCAACCCGGCACCGTTCGGCTTCGAGGCTCCGGAGGAGATGCTGCAGGACATCATCGCGAACCTGCCGGCCGCGCATGGCTACGGCGACTCGAAGGGCCTCCACGCGGCCCGGCGCGCCGTGGTGCAGCACTACCAGGCCAGGGGCATCGCGGGCGTCGACATCGAGGACGTGTGGCTGGGCAACGGCGTATCCGAACTGATCGTGATGGCGCTGCAGGCGTTGCTGAACAACGGCGACGAGGTACTCGTACCCGTGCCCGACTATCCTCTGTGGACAGCCGCGGTAAGCCTCTGCGGCGGGCGTGCGGTGCACTACCTCTGCGATGAAGATGCGGACTGGCAGCCGGACGTCGACCACATCGCCGCGCAGATCTCCCCGCGTACGAGAGCGATCGTCGTCATCAACCCCAACAACCCCACCGGCGCCGTCTATCCACGGGAGGCGCTCGAGGCCATCGTCGAGGTGGCCCGCCGGCACGGCCTCGTCGTCTTCTCCGACGAGATCTACGACAAGATCTTGTACGACGACGCGGAGCATATCTGCACCGCCGCGCTCGCCCCGGACCTGCTCTGTCTCACGTTCAACGGCCTGTCCAAGGCGTACAGGGTGGCAGGTTTTCGCACCGGCTGGATGGTCGTCTCCGGCCCGAAGCAGCACGCGGTGAGCTACATCGAGGGGCTCGAGATTCTCGCGAACATGAGGCTCTGCCCCAATGTGCCGACGCAGTACGCCGTGCAGACCGCGCTCGGCGCGGACCACGGGATCAGCGACCTGGTGCTGCCCGGCGGGCGCCTCGTCGACCAGCGAGACACCGCTTGGCGGCTGCTCAACGAGATCCCGGGCGTGTCCTGCGTCAAACCACGCGGGGCGCTGTACGCGTTCCCGCGGCTGGACCCCGATGTGTATCCGATCGCCGACGATGAGCGATTCGTGCTGGACCTTTTGCGCGCCGAACACCTACTCGTGGTGCAGGGGACCGGCTTCAACTGGCCGCGCCCCGATCACTTCCGGGTGGTGACGCTGCCACGAGTGGCCGACCTCGAGGAGGCGATCGGGCGGATTGGGCGGTTCCTTGGCACGTACCGGCAGTAGGTCTTAGATTCCCGCGGTCGGGCCGGGGTAGCCGCCCCGCCGGCGCAGATAGCGCTCGAATTGCTGCGCGATCTCGTCACCGGAGAGCGGGGTGAGGTCCTCTCCGGCCCGCTCCTCGAGTTCTCGTACGTACTCGGCGAGCTCCGCGTCCTGCTCGGCCGCAGTGCGCAAGCGCTCCTCCCACTGCGCCGACTCCTGGGCGAGATCCGCCATGGGTACAGGAAGGTCCAGTACCTCCTCGACCCGGTGCAGCAGCGCGAGCGTGGCCTTCGGGCACGGCGGGTTGTTGGCGTAGTGAGGCACGTGCACCCAGAAGGACATGGCGTCGAGATCGGCCTTCTTGCAGGCGTCCTGCAGCACGCCCACGATCCCGGTTGGCCCCTCGTAGCGGGTGGCCGTCAGGCCGAAGCGCTCCACGTCAGTACCGTCGGAGGCGCTGCCGCTGATCGGTAGCGCACGGGTGTAGGGCACGTCGGCGAGGAGCGCACCGAGCAGCACGACACGGGTGACCTCCAAACTGTGGCACACCTCGAGAACGTCCTGACAGAACGTGCGCCAGCGGGTGCTCGGCTCGATGCCGCGGATCAGCACCACGTCGGAGTCGGCCTCGGCCGGATGGGCGACGGCGAACCGGGTGGTCGGCCATTCGATCTTGCGGGGCTGTCCTTCGGCCTGGGAGACCGTGGGGCGGTTGACCTGGAAGTCGTAGAACTCCTCCGGGTCGATCTCGGTGATCGTCTTGGCGGACCATACCTGCTCGAGATGCTCCACGGCCGCGGTAGACGCATCGGCGGCATCGTTCCAGCCCTCGAAGGCCGCGACGGCCACGGGGGAGCGGAGCACCGGCAGTCCGTCAAACTCGCTCACGTTCACCAGCGTAGTGGTCTAGGTCAGTAGGCGCCGACATGCAGGTCAGAGGGCCGGCTAGCCTGTACGTCGTGTCAGCTGAATTCCTGGACAGTCTCGCTCGCCGTGTGCTCGTCGCCGATGGGGCGATGGGCACAATGCTGCATGCGGCAGACCCGAGTGTGGACGACTACCAGGGCCACGAGGGCTGCAGCGAGATCCTCAACGTAACGCTCCCCGACGTCGTACGGGGAATTCACGACGCATACCTGGCCGCGGGCGCGGACTGTGTCGAAACGAACACCTTTGGCGCCAACTACGCCGCGC
Source organism: Micromonosporaceae bacterium (assembly GCA_045403155.1). Classification (GTDB taxonomy): domain Bacteria; phylum Actinomycetota; class Actinomycetes; order Mycobacteriales; family Micromonosporaceae; genus JAXIPB01. The sequence goes on along the minus strand of JAXIPB010000080.1, from coordinate 8,054 downwards.
TCGGCGAGTACGGCATCGCCGATCGGATCTTCGAGCTGTCCCAGGCCGGGGCTCGGCTGGCCCGCGAGGTCGCCGACGGTTATTCGACGGCGGGTCGACCCAGGTTCGTGCTCGGTTCGATCGGTCCGGGCACCAAGCTTCCAACATTGGGGCACACCACCTTCGCGACCCTGCGCGACGCCTACGAACTCAACGCGGCCGGCCTGCTCGACGGCGGGGCCGATGCCCTCATCGTTGAGACCTGCCAGGACCTGTTGCAAGCCAAGGCCGCCGTCATCGGCTCCCAGCGAGCGATCGCGACCACTGGGCGCCGGGTGCCGCTCATCTGCCACGTGACCGTCGAGACCACCGGCACCATGCTGCTCGGTTCGGAGATCGGCGCCGCCCTCACGGCGCTGGAACCGCTTGGTGTGGATCTGATCGGCCTCAACTGCGCGACAGGTCCGACCGAAATGTCGGAGCACCTGCGGTATTTGTCGCAGTACGCCCGCGTACCGCTGTCGGTTATGCCGAATGCCGGTTTGCCGGAGCTCACGGCGGCGGGCGCTCGGTATCCGCTGCGTCCGGAGGAGCTTGCCGAAGCGATGCGACGCTTCGTGGGCGAGTACGGCGCCCGGCTAGTGGGCGGGTGCTGCGGAACTACTCCGGAGCACATCGCGGCCGTGGTCGAGGCGATCGGGTCGGTGTCGCCGGCCGAGCGCCTGCCGCGCCACGACGCCGGCGTCGCCTCGATCTATCACCACGTCCCGTTCGCGCAGGACGCGAGCATCCTGATGGTGGGGGAGCGGACAAACGCCAACGGCTCCCGGGCGTTCCGGGACGCGATGCTCGCCAGCGACTACCAGGCGTGCGTGGAGATCGCCCGCGAGCAGGCCCGGGACGGCTCGCACCTGCTCGACCTGTGCATCGACTACGTCGGCCGCGATGGCGCCGGGGACATGCGTGAGCTCGCTGGTCGCTTCGCCACCGCCTCGACGTTGCCGATCATGCTCGACTCGACCGAACCGAACGTGATCGAGGCGGGGCTGGAGATGCTCGGTGGTCGGTGCGTTGTCAACTCGGTGAACTTCGAGGACGGCGACGGTCCGACGTCGCGGTACGCGCGGGTGATGCCGATCGTGAAAGAGCACGGTGCGGCGGTGGTCGCATTGACGATCGACGAGGAGGGCCAGGCGCGGACCGCGGAGTGGAAGGTACGGGTGGCCGACCGCTTGATTTCGGACCTGACGGGGAAATGGGGCCTGAATATCGCCGACATCCTTGTCGACTGCCTCACCTTCCCCATCTCGACGGGACAGGAGGAGGTACGCCGTGACGCCATCGAGACGATCGCGGCTATCCGGGAGATCGCCCGGCGCTACCCGGGCATCAATTTCACGCTCGGCATCTCCAACGTCTCCTTTGGACTCAACGCGGCCGCCCGCCAGGTGCTCAACTCCGTGTTCCTGCACGAGTGCGCGCAGGCGGGATTGACGTCGGCGATCGTGCACGCGAGCAAGATCCTTCCGATGTCGAAGATCCCGGATGACCACCGCGAGGTCGCGCTGGACCTCGTCTACGACCGCCGGCGCGAGGGATACGACCCGTTGTCGCGCTTCATCGAGCTCTTCGAGGGGGTCGACGCCGCGTCCGCTCGGGCGTCGCGGGCCGAGGAACTCCTAGCGCTGCCGCTGGACGAGCGGCTGCAGCGGCGCATCATCGACGGTGAGCGCAACGGCTTGGAGTCCGATCTCGACCTGGCTCTCGCCGAGCGCTCGGCGCTTGCGATCATCAACGACACGCTGCTGTCCGGCATGAAGACGGTGGGCGAGCTTTTCGGCTCGGGGCAGATGCAGCTGCCGTTCGTGTTGCAGTCGGCCGAGGTGATGAAGACGGCGGTGGCCTACCTCGAGCCGCACATGGAACGCACTGACGACGCCGGCAAGGGCCGAATCGTGCTCGCCACCGTCAAGGGCGATGTGCACGACATCGGCAAGAATCTGGTCGACATCATCCTGTCCAATAACGGCTACGAGGTCGTGAACATCGGCATCAAGCAGCCGATCTCGGCGATCCTCGACGCAGCCGAGGAGTCCAAGGCCGACGCCATCGGCATGTCCGGCCTGCTGGTGAAGTCCACGGTCATCATGAAGGAGAACCTGCAGGAGATGGATGCCCGCGGAGTTGCCGCGCGGTGGCCGGTCCTGCTGGGAGGAGCGGCGCTGACTCGCTCCTATGTGGAGGATGACCTGCGCGATCTCTTCACCGGCGAGGTGCACTACGCGCGGGATGCCTTCGAGGGTCTCTCGCTGATGGACCGGGTGATGGCGGCGAAGCGGGGCGAGACACCCATCATCGACGCCGAGCGGGAGCGCAAGCTCGCCGAGCGCCGGGCTCGGCGGGAACGGCAGCGAACGATGGTCATGGAGTCGCTGCCCGAGCTGGAAGACGCCTCCGTTCGCTCAGACGTCGCTTCTGACGCGCCGGTGCCGACTGCGCCGTTCTTCGGCACCCGGGTGGTCAAAGGAGTGCCCCTCGCCGATTACGCCTCGATGCTCGACGAGCGGGCCACGTTCCTCGGCCAGTGGGGGCTGCGCGGCACACGCGACGGCAGCGGACCGTCCTATGAGGAGCTCGTCGAGACCGAGGGCCGCCCGCGGATGCGTTACTGGCTCGACCGGCTTGTCGCCGACCAGGTGCTCGAGGCAGCTGTCGTCTACGGATACTTCCCGTGCTACTCCGAGGGCAACACCCTCGTCGTGCTCGACGAGAACGCGTCGGCCGAGCGGGCCCGGTTTGTCTTTCCACGGCAGCGCCGCGAACGTCGCCTGTGCATCGCGGACTTCTTCAAGCCGCGGTCGGAGGGCCTCGACGTCATCGCCATGCAGCTGGTGACGATGGGACAGCCGGTGAGCGAGTACGCGGAGAAGCTGCGCGCGGCCCACGCCTACCGGGACTACTTCGAGGTGCACGGACTGTCAGTCCAGCTCACCGAGGCGCTGGCGGAGCACTGGCACCGCCGTGTTCGTTCCGAGCTGACGCTGCCGTCGGGTGAGTCGCTGGCCTCGTTCGACCCGCCCGACCTTGCAGGCATCCTGGACACCGACTATCGCGGCTGCCGGTACTCGTTCGGCTACCCGGCCTGCCCTGATCTGGAGGACCGCGCGAAGGTCGCCGCGATGTTGGAGCCGGATCGGATCGGCGTCATGCTGACCGAGGAATTCCAGCTCGTCCCCGAGCAGGCCACCGACGCGATCGTGGTCCACCACCCCGAGGCTTCCTACTTCAACGCCAAGTAGCGGCCGGTGCGGCGGCACCCGCTTGACCTGCGTATGCACGCCGAAGATCCGCTCGCGGGGCGCACATGGGGCGCATTGGGTTGGATCTTCGCGCCGAAAACGTCGTCGATCGCCCGCCGCGTGCGGTCCTCGTCGTCCGGCCAGAGATGGCTGTAGACGTTCAAGGTCATCGCGGCGTTGGAGTGGCCGAGCCGAAAACTCTCGGCGATCTCATTCTCGCGGCGACAGGCGAATGCGACACCGTTGTACCAGAAGTAAACACCGATTCTGGCGTGGCAGCGGAGAGCACTCGCACACCTCGGCAGATGTGCGCGCTTCGCGGCATGACAGGGCGGTCGCGACTCTTGGCAGTTTCTTGATGGGCTTCGGGTCGGTACGGCCGGCGGACGTTCGCTACCCTCGGCCGCACCATGGACATGAATGGGGACGTAATCGAGAACGGCCTCCCCGCCAGACGACCCGCCGCTCGCCTGTTGCTCGGCCTGGTCGTCGCCGCGATCATGGTTACCGCCGGTCTCTACGCCGTATACCGACTCGGACCGGCCGGCGACGCGACTGGCGCGCCTCCCGGCACTACCCCCACAGCAAGTCCAGAGCGGTGGCTCCAAACGCCGGCAACCATGAGACCGCCAGCCGATGTGCCCGAGAGCCTGATCTTTAGGGCCCTCGACTCCCTTCCCGAGCGGTACACGCGCCGAGACGTCGTACCTGTACTTGGATCAGACTATGTCGATGGAGTCGCGGCCATGGCCATAGTGGATCGCCATATCGGCAGCCCAGGGCGCTACGACCTGGACATGGTCTGCCTCGGGCACGGCACGATCTTGGTGTACCTGTTTGACGGATCGAGAATCACCCACGACAACATTCGGATCACCTGTACGGCCGAGCCGGGCGCCTGGCTCTCTACCGAGTTGACCATGACCACAGGTTTGCTGCGCCTCCACCTGCAGGCCGACCCCGACACCGAGGGCGCGTTCGCCTTCGGGACTCGCCGCCTGTGACATCGAGTTAGCTGTTGAGCCATTTCGTCGACGCCCACCCGAAAGCTCCGGCGCCAACTCTGGCACGTGCGAGTCGCACTCTCATCGGCATGTGCGGATGGGCGGCAAGGATGTCTCCGCTGTATCCGATCTTGACTGGAGGGCGAGCTGGCTGAGGCTAACTAACGAAACGGAACGACCAACCGGTCCCGGCACTGCTCTATCACATCGACGGGCACGCCAGAGAAGACGACGAGGTCGTCCACGCTCAACAGTCGTCCTCGCAACTCACGGTCGCGGATCACGCGCCGGGCAAGCTGGGCGGTGAAGCCTGGTAGCTGTGTGAGCACGGATTCGGGTACGTGGTTGAGGTCTATGAGGCCGCCGTCGTCGAAGGTGCGTGGAAGGTCCGGACGGCCGATACGTAACTCGGCGGCCAGCTGCGGATTGCGTGCGAGCAGGTCGCGGGCTTGGTCGCGCCGTCGCTTGAAGCGTCCGGTCCGGTGCGCGCGGCAAGAGCGATCGAGATCAACGTAGGACCTAGAAGTCGTTTCCTCATGACGCCGCCCTTCGTTCTGCTGTTTGCGTTTCGACGCGGCGGTGCGACGACGCGTTCCCGAGCGCGCGCATCGCGGCATCAAGTAGAAGCGGGTAATCGCTGTCAACTCGATCATGATGCTGCTTCGTCGATGCGAGTGATGAGCCGGTCGAACATGTCGGCCCAGTGGTGTTGATGGTGGTTGGCGGCGTGGTCGCGTCTGGCGCCGCCGAGGGATACTGAGGTGGAAGTGGACGCAGGCGCTGACTCTATGGCGGCGACGTTGGGCTCGAGGGCCGTGGGCGCAAATGTTGCGCCTACTGGGGCTGCGGGGAGGGTGGGCGGCAGCATGTTTGAGCGCTTCACCGACCGGGCACGGCGGGTTGTCGTGCTCGCCGCGGAGGAGGCTCGGCTCCTCGATCACAACTACATTGGCACAGAGCATCTCCTGCTCGGCCTCATCCACGAGCAGCAGGGCGTGGCCGCCAAGGCGCTGGAGTCGCTCGGGATCTCACTGGAGGCCGTCCGCGTACAGGTCGAGGAGATCATCGGGCGGGGCGACAGTGCACCCGGAGGGCACATCCCGTTCACACCCAGGGCCAAGAAAGTCATGGAGTTATCGCTACGGGAGGCCAAGCAGCTCCGCCACACATACATCGGCACCGAGCACATCCTGCTGGGGATGGTACGCGAGGGCGAGGGGGTCGCCTCGCAGGTGCTAGTTCAATTCGGGGCCGACCTGCTGCGGATCCGCCGGCAGGTGATGCAGCTGCTGCGTGGCCATGAAGGCGCTGAGGAGGCAGGTGCGCGGACGCGGCTGGTTCGCATCACCGTGCCCGCCGACATCCGCGAGCACGAGGAGAAGCTCGCCCAGCTGCGGCGCCAGATGGAGGCGGCGATCGAGGCGGGGGACCTCGACCGGACCAACGAACTGCGCAACGCCGAGGAGGAACTCGTGACGAGGCTGACGAAGCGGGAGCGGGAGTGGACGGCCGACGTGGACCTTGCCGCGGTCATCCAGGAGAACCACAACCTGCACAGCGAGGTCGAGCATCTGCGGACGCTGCTTCGCCGGCACGGGATCGAGCCAACCGACGGGAACGATCAGAGCGCCTGACGATACGACTGACGCTCCCCGGCGCCCGCGTCCCGTCCGGCATCTGCTTCACACCGCCACACGGTGAGAGGTTCACGGTCTGTCACGTCGCCTTTTGTGGGTCTGGGTGTCGCGCCATTTGGCCTGCCGGCGCCGACCCGCAGTGTCGTCCAAACGAGGTGATAGCTGCGATGCGTGTCCACGCGAGTCAAACCACGCTACGCCACAACCGGCGACGCCCAGGCGAAACGACAGCGTGGTCAGCCCGGCAGATGAGGACGGCCTGGCAGAGTGCATGGCTTCGCTACTCTAGAGCGCACCATGGACGTGATCGAGACGAGCGACGGGCCGGCGCGGCCCAGAGCCCGCCTGGCGGTCGGGGGCGGCCATCGCCGCGATCGTGGTCGTCGCCGCCGCCTATGCCGTGTCGCGACTCACCAGCTCGACCGAGACCGCTGCCGTCCCCACGGCGTCGGCGAGCGCCACGGCGGCCCCCCGTCAGACCGCCACCAAGCCTGCGGTCACCGTGAGCGACGACCTAGAGCGCACGGCGTAGGCTTGGGTGCGAAGTGGACCGGGATTTGGGCTAGCCCAGTCCGTCATCGGATCGAGCTATGTCAACGGCCGTGAGACGTACGGCGGATCGCACGGCCTATCGGAAAGGTCCGACCGCCTCGCCGTCGACATGATCTGCCTCGGCGACGGCTCGCTCGTTGCGCTTCTGTCCGATCGCTCCGATGTCGATCCCGCGACGAGCATCAGTGTCCCGCTCACCTGTACGGCGAAGCTGGGCCCTCCGGTCTCGACACAGCTGACCATGAGCGGAGACAAGCTGTACGTCGTCCTCTATCCCGACCCCGACACCGTCGCGGTCTTCGCCCACCTCTACCGCCCCGTGTAGCGCCGTGCGCCACCAGTACCGATCGCAGGTTTCGCTCGTCCTCCCTTGCCCGTGCTACGTACCGACGAGGCGGCAGAATTCGCCTCACGAGATCGGGCAGCCATACGCACTGTCATCGGCTACCTGTTCAATAGAGCTACGGCAAGGGCCTGACGGGGCCTTTGTCGAGGTGCTCGGCGGGACGCTCTCTCATCGGCTGCCCGCCCTCGAGCGTGGCTCACTCATGGCATGCGCTCCTGCCGGGCACCGCTGGCGAGGCTGTGGATCAAGAGGGGCTTGCCCAGCTCGAAGTAGCGTTGCCCGCCTCGCTGACTCCTGGACATGATCGGCAGCCTTCAGCAAGAGGGACAGCACGTTGAACACTGTCGTGATCGGCGCGGACCCGCACAAGCGATCGGTCACCATCGAGGTCCTCGACGAGCGGGAGTGGGTGCTCCATCAAGGACGGTACGGTACTGATCGCGACGGCTACCGGCAGACGCTCGCCGCAGCCAGGCAGTTCGAGCAGCGTAGCTGGGCGGTGGAGGGCTGCAACGGCACCGGCCGGCACGTGGCCCAGCGCCTGGTCGGCGACGGCGAGACCGTGCTGGACGTGCCGGCCAAGCTGGCCGCCCGGGCGCGGCTATTCGACACCGGCAACGGCCGCACGAGCGACCCGGCCGACGCCCACTCGGTGGCCGTGGTCGCGCTACGCACCCAGAACCTGATTCAGGTCCGCGTCGACGACGAGCTAGTCGCATTACGGTTTGCTGGCCGACCGGCGCGACGAGCTGGGCCGAACCCGCACCAGACGGTCAACCGGCTGCACCGGCTGCTGCTCGAGCTCGTGCCCGGCGGCGTCAAGCGGTTCCTGACCGCGGCGCAGGCCCACGCATTGCTGGACAACGTCGCCCCCACCGACGTGGCCGGCCGGGTGCGCCACCAGCTGGCCACCGAACTGCTGGGCGAGGTTGTGGTGCTGGACAAGAAGATGTACGAAAGCGACAAGACGCTGCGCAAGGCGGTCGCCGCCACCGGCACCGGCCTGACCGATCTGTTCGGCATCGGCCCGGCCGGCGCGGCCCGCATCCTCGGCGACGCGCCGACGTGGCCCGCTTCGCCACCCGTTCCCCGGTTCGCGTCCCGGAATGGCACCGCACAACTGGGTGCCTCCAGCGGCGAGCAGACACGCCACCGGCTCTCCCGCGCCGGCAACCGGCGCATCAACCGGGCCCTGCACATCATGGCCGTCGTGCAGATCCGCCACAACACCCCCGGC
>JAXIPB010000087.1:0-13837 GCA_045403155.1 Micromonosporaceae bacterium | reverse complement strand
GCCGACCTCACCAGCCACACAACCCACAGCGCACCGCGACGCCGACGCGCAATCCTCACCGACATCCTCACCGACCAACTCGGCCCACGTCGCTCCCGCACCAGCACCCGCCAACGGAGACCCCGATCAACCACCAAGTACACGCCAAAGAACCGCGACAACCCCCAACCCTCAACCCGCACCATGCACGAAATCCAGATCACGGCGCCTAACTGAGCGGCATTGACCCCACGGTGCACTAGATCCCGGTGATCATGCCACGGGGTAAGCGGTCAGGCGCGGCGGATTCGACGGCGCACATCGGGAACGTTCGAGGGTCCCGGCTCCCAGGTCTCGACCCAGTCGCCGTCGGCCGCGGGCGGAATGACTCCCGACTCGACCGACGTGTAGCGTCCCTCGGCCACCTTCTTGGCCAGCGCGACGTCGGCTGCATCCGTGTTGCGCCAGAGGCCGTCGAAGAGCACCTCGATGCGTCCGCGGGCCTGCCGGCAGAACAGATCGGCGAGCTCGACACCTTCGGGCCGCTCGGTTTGCTCGGCTCGGGCTCGGACACAGGAGGCCGACATAGCGAACAGCTCGGCGCCGATGTCGACGATGCGGCTGAGGAAGCCCTGCTTGCGCTCCAGCCGGCCCTGCCACCGGGTCATCCCGTAGAACGTCGAACGCGCGAGCTTGCGCGACGCACGCTCCACATAGCGGATATGCGGGGCCAGCGGGCCGAAGGACCCGTAGCCGCCGGGTATCTGCCCGCCACCGACAGTCAGTGTCGGCAGCCAGCGCGCGTAGAAACCACTCGCCTTCGCACCCGCCTTCGCCTTGCTGCCGAATGTGGCGTCGGGATCGATCATGCCGCCGGCGACGGACAGGTGCTGGTCGACGGCTTCACGGGCTATGAGCAGATGCATGATCTCGGTCGAGCCCTCGAAGATGCGGTTGATCCGCAGGTCGCGCAGGAGCTGCTCGACTCCTATCGCGCGCTCGCCGCGGGCCTTCAGGGAGGCGGCGGTCTCGTATCCCCGGCCGCCGCGGATCTGGATCAGTTCGTCGGCCATCTGCCACGCCATCTCGCTGGCGAACAGCTTGACCAGCGCCGCCTCGATCCGGATGTCGTTATGGTCGTCATCGGCGAGCATGCAGCACAGGTCCAACATGGACTCCATGCCATACGTGGTCGCGGCGATGAACGCGATCTTTCGGGCGACCGCCTCGTGCTCACCGACCGGCCGACCCCACTGCACCCGTTGGGCGGACCATTCGCGGGCAACACCGAGGGACCACTTACCCGCGCCGACGCACATCGCCGGCAGCGAGAGGCGACCGGTGTTCAGCGTGGTCAGGGCGATCTTCAAGCCCTGCCCCTCCTTGCCGATCACGTTCGCGTTCGGCACGCGTACGTCGTGGAAGCGCGTGACGCTATTCTCCAGCCCGCGCAGGCCGAGGAACGCGTTTCGCCGCTCGATCGTCACGCCCTCGCTCTCCGTCTCAACGACGAACGCGGTGATCCCGCCGCGATGACCCTCCGACGATGGAACCTGCGCCATCACCACCAACAGGGTGGCCACGGTCCCGTTGGTGGCCCACAGCTTGACGCCATTAAGGACGTAGTCACCGTCTTCGTTGGGCACGGCGACCGTCCGGAGCCGGGCCGGGTCGGACCCCACATCCGGTTCGGTCAAGAGGAACGCGGACACCTCACCGCCGGCGAGCCTGGGCAGGAATTTCTCCTTCTGCTCCGGCGTGCCGAAGAGCTTGAGAGGCTGGGGAACCCCGATGGACTGGTGCGCCGAGAGCAGCGCCGACAGCGACGGGCTCGCGGAACCGACGAGCATCAGCGCACGGCAGTAGTCCAAATTGGACAGGCCGAGGCCGCCGTACTTCTCATCAATCTTCATGCCGAACGCGCCCAGGTCGGCCAGTCCGTTGAAGACCTCGTCCGGGATGAACGCGTCCTTCTCGATCTGCTCACCGTCGATCTTCGTACGCGTAAACTCCTCCAACGCGTCGAGGAACACTTTGCCCTTTGCCACCGACTCCGCGTCCGGTTGTGGCCATGGGTCGATCAGACCCAGCCGTAGCCGCCCGAGGAATAGTTCCTTGCCGAAGCTCGGCTTGCGCCACTCGGTCTCCCGCGCCGCCTCCGCGACCTGTCGAGCCTCGCGCTCGGACACCTGGGTCGGTGCCGGGATCGCCGCCTCGGGTGGGTCCGAGGTTTCGGCGGTCCTGGTCGGCTGGCGCTCGGTCGTGGTCATGAGGGCACCCCCTGCGTGCGTACAAGCACCTGAGTCTTGTCGATAAGGTAAAGGCTACTCGTGGGTAGTACTCGTGGGTAGCTCCGCCCCGAGCGACAGGCTCAGCGGCCTTGGTTGGCGACCGCCGCGGCCGCCTCGAGTGCCGCGGCCGGGTCAAGGTACTCGCCGCCCGGCGTGACCGGACGCAGGGAGTCGGGGTTCAGGTCGTACCGGAGGGGGATCCCGGTCGGAATGTTCACCGCTGCGATCGCCAGATCGGAAATCCCGTCGAGGTGCTTGACGATCGCCCGCAGCGAGTTCCCGTGCGCCGCCACCAGCACCGTCTGTCCGGTGAGCAGATCCGCCACGATCGCGTCGTACCAGTACGGCAAGGTCCGCTCAAGCACGTCCTTGAGGCACTCCGTGCGCGGCATCAGCTCCGGCGGCAGCGTGGCGTAGCGCGGGTCGCCGACCTGGGAGAACTCGTCGTTGTCTGCGATCGGCGGCGGCGGGACGTCGTAGGAGCGCCGCCACAGCATGAACTGCTCCTCGCCGTACGTCTCGAGCGTCTGCTTCTTATTCTTTCCCTGCAGTGCGCCGTAGTGCCGCTCGTTGAGCCGCCAGGACCGCCGCACCGGGATCCAGTCGCGGTCCGCGGTACGCAGTGAGATCTCCGCGGTGCGGATGGTCCGGCGCAGCACGGACGTGTGCACGACATCCGGTAGCAGCCCGCGGTCGCGGAGCAACTCGCCGCCTCGTGACGCCTCGGCCTCGCCGCGGGCGGTCAGATCCACGTCGACCCAGCCGGTGAAGAGATTCTTAGCATTCCACTCGCTCTCGCCATGGCGGAGCAGCACGAGCGTGCCCACGGTTCGACTCATGTGCGTCATTCTCCCCCCCACTCCTCGCCGATCATGATTTGCAGGTCATGATCGACGCCCGCGGGCAACCGTCAGATCATGATCACGGGGATCTTGGGGCGCTGACGGCGGCCTCGGCACGGGCGACGAGCGAGTCCGGCGGCGTGAACCGTTCGCCGTAGCGGGCGGCCAACTCGCGCGCCCGGGCCACGAATCCATCCACCCCGCCCGGATAGGTCTCCACGTACTGGAGCACGCCGCCGGTCCAGGCCGGGAAGCCGATGCCGAAAATGGAGCCGATGTTCGCGTCGGCCGTTCCCGTGAGGACTCCCTCGTCGAAGCAGCGCACCGACTCGAGCGCCTCGGCGAAGAGCATCCGCTCCGTCATCTCGCGGATATCGATCCTCGGCGGAGTCACGGCCCCGAACGCGTCCGCGAGCCCGGGCCATAGCCGCTTCGCCGCGCCCTCACCGGGATAGTCGTAGAACCCTCGGCCCGAGGACTTCCCCTCTCGTCCGTACTCATCGATCATCCGGTCGACGACGAATTCTCCGGGGTGGACCGGCATGGCAGCGCCCGCCTTACGCGCCTCGATGCGAACCTTCCGGCCCAGCGTCAGCGTCACCTCGTCGGTAACCGCGAGCGGTCCGACCGGATAGCCAGCCTGCAGCGCGGCCTGCTCGACGCTCGCGGCTGGCACGCCCTCACCGAGCAGGGCGATGCCTTCCATCACGTATGTCCCGAACACTCGCGAGGTGAAGAAGCCACGCGAGTCGTTGACCACGATCGGCGTCTTGTCTATGGCCCGAACAAGGTCGTAGCCCCGTGCGAGGGCTGAGTCGTCCGTCAGCCGGCCGCGCACGATCTCGACCAGCGGCATCCGGTCGACCGGGGAGAAGAAGTGGAGCCCGACGAACGCCATGGGATCGGGCACCGCCTCGGCGATCGAGGAGATGGGCAGTGAGGATGTGTTCGAGGCGAGAAGCGCATCCGGCCCGACGATGGCTGCCACCTTGGCGAAGGTCTCCCGCTTTAACGCGAGGTCTTCGAAAACGGCCTCGATGACGACGTCGCATCCGGCGAGCGACTCGAGACTGTCGGCTGGGGTGATTCTGTCCAGGTGGGCAGCGCGTTTGTCCGCAGTGGAGTGTCCACGTGCGACGGCCCTGTCAAGAAGCTTCTGCGAGTACGCGCGACCGCGCTCTGCCGCGTCCAGGCTGACATCCACGAGCACGACGTCGAGGCCGGCTCGGGCACAGGCGTACGCGATGCCGGCGCCCATCATGCCGGCGCCGATTACGCCAACCCGCTCCGCGGCCGAGTGCGGGATGCCGGATGGTCTCGAACCACCGCGATTGAGGTGGCCGAGATCGAAGAAGAACGCCTGCGTCATGTTGCGTTGCACCGGCGTACCCACGAGCGATGCGAACCACCGGCTCTCGATACGCAACGCCGTATCGACGTCCACCGAGGCGCCCTCCACGACCGCGCACATGATGGCGTGCGGCGCCGGGTAGTGCGCGCCCTTGAGCTGCTTGCGCAGGTTCGCCGGGAACGCCGGCAGCATCATCGCTAGGCTGGGGTCCGTCGGTCGGCCGCCCGGCATCTTGTAACCGGACCGCTCCCACGGCTGGGACGCTGATGGATTCGCCTTGATCCACTCGATGGCGCGCGGCACCAGCTCGTCGCGAGTCGTGACCAGATCGTCGACCAAACCGACCTGCTTCGCTTGCGCTGGTCGAAGCCGTTGGCCCTGGAGGAGCACGTTCATGAGCGCGTCCTGCACGCCCAGCATCCGGGTCACCCGCACGGTTCCACCGGCCCCAGGCAGCAGGCCCAGCGTGACCTCGGGCAGGCCGAACCTGGCGTCGGGCCGGTCGATCGCGATGCGGTGATGGCAGGCCAACGCAACCTCGAGTCCTCCGCCGAGGGCGGTGCCGTTTAGCGCCGCGACGATCGGCTTGCCTAGCCTCTCCATACGGCGGAAAAGACGCTTCATATCCTCGACGACCCGAAACACGGCGGCCCCGGCCGCCGAATCCCCGGAGGCGGGAACGGCGGAGCCGAGGGAAGCGGTGAGGTCCTTGAGGTCGGCGCCGGCGAGGAAGCCTTCCTTCGCCGATGTGATGATCACTCCGGTGACCGATGACCGCTCCGCCTCGAGACGCTCCACAGTGGAGAGCATCGCCTCGCGGTACCGACCATTCATCGTATTGGTGCCCTGCTCGGGATCGTCCATGGTGAGGATGACGATCCCGTCCTCGCGGTGGTCCCAGTGAATCACTTACAGCCTCTCAATGATGGTCGCGATGCCCATGCCGCCGCCGACGCAGAGCGTGGCCATGCCGTACCGTTCCCCGCGGCGCTCCAGTTCGTCGAGGAGCGTGGCGATGAGCATGGCGCCGGTGGCGCCGAGTGGGTGACCCATGGCTATCGCCCCGCCGTTGACATTCACTATCTCGGGGTCGAGCCCGAGGTCGCGCATGAACCGAAGGGGTACGACGGAGAAGGCCTCGTTCACCTCGTACAGCGAGATGTCGTCCACCTTCAGATCCGCCTTGGCCAGTGCCTTGCGCGCAGCCACCGCTGGTCCAGTGAGCATGATGGTTGGCTCCGCGCCGGTGACCACGCCAGCCACCACCCGCCCGCGCGGCTTGAGTCCCGCTGCTTCGCCGGCCGCTTCGGTGCCGATGAGAACCAGTGACGCGCCGTCCACGATCCCGGAGGAGTTGCCCGCGGTGTGGACGTGATCGATGCGCTCCAACCAGTGATAACGCTGGAGGGCCAACGCGTCGAAGCCGCCCATCTCACCGATCACCGCGAACGATGGCTCGAGCGCGGCGAGCGAGTCGGGCGAGGCGTCGGGTCGGATCGTCTCGTCGCGGTCGAGGATGACCTGGCCGACGCGGTCGCGGACCGCCACGACGGAGCGGTCGAACGCGCCGTCCGCCCAGGCCTTGCCGGCCCGCTGGTGCGAGCGGGCGGCATACGTGTCGGTGTCATCTCGGGTGAAACCCTCCACAGTGGCCAGAAGGTCCGCCGAGATTCCCTGGGGGATGAAGCCCGTTGCGTAGTTCGACTCCGGATCCATCGCCCAGGCACCACCGTCCGAGCCCATGGCCACGCGTGACATGGACTCGACACCCCCGGCCAGCACGAGGTCGTCCCACCCGGCACGGATCTTCTGGGCGGCGGTGTTGACCGCCTCCAGCCCGGAGGCACAGAACCGGTTCATGGTCACGCCAGCAACGGTGTACGGCAGGCCAGCCACGAGCGCCGCCGTGCGCGCGATGTCCATCCCCTGCTCGCCGACGGCCGTCACCACGCCGAGGATCATGTCGTCGATCGCGGCCGGATCGAGGGACGGATACCGGCGGCGAAGTTCATCGACCAGCCCGACGACGAGCGAGACCGGTTTCACCTCATACAGAGCGCCGCCTGATTTGCCGTCTTTGCCCGGCTTCCCGCGGCCCCTTGGAGTCCGGATCGCGTCATAAATCAGTGCCTCGTTGGTCGCCTTCTGCGCGGGTGCTTCCACCTGAGCATTGTCGCCCACCGTACTCGTCAGTAACAACCCGCACTGCCAAGATCCCCACGATCATGACCTGGCTGCCCCCAAGACCCGCCGATCATGACCTCCAAATCATGATCGGCGGTCAGGGGCGGGCGCACAGGGGCGGGCGGTCAGCGGCGGCGCTCAGGGGTGGGTGGTCAGGAGGGGGAGGCGAAGTGGGCGAATGCCTTGAGGTTCTCCAGCGACTCGCCGCGCGATACTCGCCAAGCCCACTCTCGCCGGATCGCGGAGCCGAACCCGATCTCGAGCATCGTGTCGAACGACTCGTCGGCATAGGTGAGAACCGCGCCGAGCAGCCGGTCGATCTCCTCCGGGGTGACCGCGTGCAGCGACATCCGCCCCACGAGATAGACGTCGCCGACACCATCGATAGCGAACGCAACCCCGTACATGCGCGCGTTGCGCTGCAGCAGGTGGGCCCAAAGCTCCTCGCGGTTCTCGTCCGGCTGGCGCATCACGAACGCCTCGACCCGCAGCGAATGATCGCCAATCACGAGATTGCACAGCGTTTTCAGCTTGTGCGTGCCGGGCAGCGTTACTACGTACGACGATTCGCCTGATCGCTCCCAGGCGGCACCGCGTGAGTCCAGTGTGGACTCGATGACGGCGGCGACCGGCGATACGCTCACCAGGAGGCCAGCCCATCCAAGGAACGCGCGCCGGTGAGTGCGGAAACCGCGCCGCTCAACGCGTCGCTGGCGTTCACCGCCGGGACTGCGCCGAGACTGGCCAGCCGCGACTCGCGACTGTTGAGAACCGCGCACCGGTAGGCGGCCAGCAGGCCTTCGGCCGTGCGGTTCCAGGAGAACTCCCGCGCGTGCGCGATGGCGCCGGCCGACAGCGCCGCCCGGCGCGCCGGCTGCTCGAGCAACCCACCGATCACCCGCGCCCAATCGGTCGGGTCGTGCCCAGTGATCAGAGCGCCGGAGACACCATCTCGCACGGCGGTCACCAGGCCTCCAACCGAGGCCGCGACGACCGGCGTGCCGCACGCCTGCGCCTCGAGCGCGACGAGGCCGAACGACTCGTTGTGGCTCGGCACTCCGACCAGATCGGCGGCTTGGTAGAGGTCCGGCAGGGCCGAACCCGACAAAGGAGGGAGGAACCGCACCGAGTCGGCGATGCCCAATGAGGACGCCAGGTCGATCAGCGCGGTCGGCCGGTCCAAACCGGATCCGCTCGGGCTGCCGACGATGACGGTGGTCAATCGGCGCGCCACCTCCGGTGAGCGACGGTGCAGGTCTGCGGCAGCCCGCAGCAGAACGTCCGGCGCCTTGAGCGGTTGGATCCTGCCCACAAAGGCGACGATGTCACCGTCGGCCGGCAGGCCGAGACGGCGGCGTGCGGAGACCTTGGCGGCGAGCTCCAGCCCCGCCACCGGCGGGACAAATCGGTCGAGATCCACGCCGGGCTCGACGACGGAGACCCGCTCCGGCTCCGCTCCATACAGCCGCACCAGGTCGCGCGCCTCGCTCGGCGTGTTCGCCACCAGCAAATCCGACTCGGCCGTCACTTGCTCCTCGCCGATGATCCGGGCCAGCGGCTCGGGCCGGTCGCCGTCGGCCAGCAAGGCGTTCTTGACCTTGGCGAGGGTGTGCGCAGTGTGCACGAGCGGCACGCCCCAGCGGTCCTTGGCGAGCCATCCCACCTGCCCGGACAGCCAGTAATGCGAGTGGATCAAATCGTAGAAGCCAGGCGGCCGGGATGCCTCCGCCCGCATCACCCCGTGGGTGAAGGCGCAGAGCTGGGCGGGCAGGTCCTCCTTGGCAAGCCCTTCGAACGGGCCCGAGATCACGTGCCGCACGTGCACGCCGGGAGCCATCTCGACGCTGGCCGGCAGGTCGCTGGAGGTGGCCCGGGTGAAGACCTCGATCTCGACGCCGGCCTCGGCCAGCCTACGAGCGACTTCAACGATGTATACGTTCATTCCGCCGGCATCGCCGACGCCGGGCTGATCGAGCGGGGAGGTGTGGACGGAGATAATCGCCGCCCGCCGAAGAAGGCGGTGCCTGGTTTGACATGGAATGGCGGTGCTGCCCGGAAATCTCGTCCAGCGCGCCACACCGGCTCCTTCCACCCCAATTCGGGCACACGCGAACACGTTGCCATTCGGGGTCAACCCGATCTCCGCCTGACATCTTCCCGCAGTAACTACGCATCATGGCGTCGATGTGACGAAGATCGTCGTGGGAGGATCGGCGGCGTGACCGGATCACTGGGACAACGGGGCGTGGCGGTCGTCACCGGCGCGTCGAGCGGGATAGGGGCGGCGACTGCACGGCGGCTCGCTTCTGAGGGATTCCACGTGGTTGCCGCTGCCCGCCGATTGGAGCGACTGCGGGCCCTGGTCGAGGAGATAGGCGGCACGGCCCAGGCCTGTGACGTCACCTCTGACGAGGACGTAGCACGCCTGCGGGACACGGTACGGGGCATGGACGCGCCGTTGACGGTCCTGGTCAACAACGCCGGTGGGGCGCGTGGGCTGGACCCGATCGAGCAAGCGCGCGTCGACGACTGGCAGTGGATGTACGACGTGAATGTTCTCGGCACGTTGCGGGTCACCAAGGCCCTCCTGTCCGATCTGGATCGCGGCGGGTCCGGCACCGTCGTCGTCATGAGTTCGACCGCCGCCCTCATCGTCTACGAGGGCGGCGGCGGCTACGCGGCCGCCAAGCACGCCCAGACCGCCCTTGCGGAAACGCTTCGGCTGGAGCTGTGCGGCCGGCCGATCCGGGTGGTCGAGATCGATCCAGGCATGGTGCGCACTGACGAGTTCGGTCTGGTGCGCTTCGCGGGCAACGCAGAGCGCGCCGCCGCGCCGTACTCCGGCGTGGCCGCGCCGCTCGTCGCGGAGGACATCGCCGACTGCGTGGGCTGGGCGGTCACCCGGCCCCATCATGTGAACGTCGATCGGCTCGTGATCCGACCGCTGGCTCAGGCGGCGCAGCACAAGGTCCACCGGGTCCTGCCATGACCGACGCTTGGGTTATCGCGCTCCAGGCCGTGGCAGCGGCGGGTCTCGGTGCGATCATCGGACTCGAGCGGGAGATCAGCGCCCAGCCGGCCGGCCTGCGCACCCACATGCTCGTCGCACTCGGCGCCGCGCTCTTTACGCTCACCGGTGCGCAAGTGCTTGGGGGCGATCCGACACGGATCGCCGCGCAGGTCGTCACCGGCATCGGGTTTCTCGGCGGCGGCGCGATCGTACGCGAGGGCTTCACGACGAAGGGCCTGACCACAGCGGCGTCGCTTTGGGTTACCGCTGCCGTCGGGCTCGCGATCGGTCTGCGTGGCTGGTTCGCCGCCACTCTCGTCACGGCGCTCGCGCTGCTCGTGCTCTATGCGGTCCGCCGGCTGGAGTTCGTGCCCCGACGGCACACCGTCGAGGCCACGTTGACCCTGGCGCCCGAGGCCACCCTGGATCGGGTTGAGGAGGCGGTACGACGGGTGCTGCCGCACAGCAAGGTGTTGCGGCTGTCCTACTCCCCCGGCGGCCAGGCGCTCGTGCTCAGCGGGCGGGCCAATGCGGGCGAATCGTTGGCCGCACTCGGGGAACGCCTACGGGGAACCGAGGGAGTCGCGGGCGTCGATCTATCGGCGTGACTGCCGCTTGTCGGACCGGTGCCCCGGCCGTGTGGCTATGCTGTGTGCCGTTCCTGCCCCACGATCCCTGGAGAATGCTGATGCTCGCGAAGGTGCGGCAGTTGCTCGGCAATGTCGGGCTCTACGTCGCATTGCAGAAGGGCGTCGGAGCCGACCGGGTGCGCTACCGCTGCCTCGACGAGGCCGAGCTGAAGCCGGGTGACCGGGTGCTCGACGTAGGCTGCGGCCCGGCGTACTACTTCGATCGGCT
This sequence comes from Micromonosporaceae bacterium, assembly GCA_045403155.1. Classification (GTDB taxonomy): domain Bacteria; phylum Actinomycetota; class Actinomycetes; order Mycobacteriales; family Micromonosporaceae; genus JAXIPB01. The sequence goes on along the minus strand of JAXIPB010000087.1, from coordinate 3,322 downwards.
ACCGGTGGTCGAGTACTACGGCTTCGATACGTCGGCGCCGTATATCGAGCACGCGAACCGCCGGTACGGCGACCGCGGCGAATTCCGCTGCGAGGTGCTCACCGAGGCCCACCTCGCCGAGCTTCCCCAGTTCGACGCGGTGCTCCTCTTCGGACTGCTGCACCACCTCAGCGACGGCCAATGCGCCACGCTGCTTGACGTCTCGGCCAAGTCGCTGGCGCCCGGCGGCAGGGTGGTCAGCTGCGACCCGTGCCTACACCGCGGTCAGGGTCGGATCTCACGCTGGATGTCGGAGAACGACCGTGGCGAGTACGTTCGGGCGCCGCAGGCATTCGAGGAACTGGCCCGCGCATCGTTCGGTGAGGTCGAAAGCGAGGTTCTGCACACGGTGAGCCGGGTGCCATCGAGCCACTTCATGATGCGGATGTCCGCGCCCCTGGTGAGCTCGGGCCGCTAGCCGCTTGGTTAGAGGGCGCACCCAATCAGCACCGGCTCGGGATGCAGGTGCACGTCGAGCGACTTCACCACCCCGTCACGGATCTCGCGGGCCAGCCCGAGCAGGGCCGCCGTCGTCCCCGTACCCCTGTTTGTCAGCGCAAGCGTGTGCTTGCCCGACACCGCGACGCCGGGGTGTCCGCCGTGGTAACCCTTCCCGAAGCCTGCCTGCTCGATCAGCCACGCCGCGCTCACCTTGACCGAACCGTCCTCGGCCGGCCACGCCGCGGGATCCGCTGCCGTTCTGGCCCGCAACGCGGCGTAGCTCGACGCGTCGAGCACCGGATTGGTGAAGAAGGATCCCACGGAGTAGGTGTCTGGGTCGGCCGGGTCGAGCACCATCCCCTTGCCGCCCCGCAGCGCGAGCACGGCCGCCCGGACATCCTCGAGCGGTGCGCGGCCGCCCGACTCGACTCCGAGCACCCGGGCGAGTTCGGCGTAGCGCACCGGCGCGGAGAGCTTGGATGGGCGCAGTCGGAACGTGACCGACAACACGACGTACCGATCGTTGTGCTTGAAACGACTAGTGCGGTACGAGAAGCGACACTCCGCCGGCGCCATGTCGCGCACGGCGTCGGACGTGCGGTCGAAGACCCGGACGGACGTGATGGTCTCGGCGATCTCCTGCCCGTACGCACCGACGTTCTGGATCGGGGTGGCCCCGGCGGAGCCCGGGATGCCGGACAGGCACTCGATGCCGGCGAGTCCCTCGGTCACGGCAAGCGAAACCACGTCGTCCCATGGCTGGCCCGCCTCCACCGTCACGAGCACACCCTCCGCCGCGTCCCGCTCGGCACGGATCCCGGCGGACCGGAGCAGCACGACGGTGCCGGGCACCCCCTCGTCGGCGACCACGACATTGCTCCCGCCGGCCAGGATCAGCGGCGGCGCAGTGCTCGTGCGTACCATTTGGACGATTTCGTCAGAATTGGATGCGGTGCTCAGGTTGCCGGCGGGCCCGCCAAGGCGGAGCGTTGTATATCTGGACAGGACCGCGCGGGTTACGTCGAGCACGGCACTCACCTTAAGCTGAGTGAACGCTGACGCTGACGGACCCTGGTGAGGGTTGGAGGCCGCGGGTGAGCAGAACCCATGGCAGCAAGGACTTCTGGCTGACCGCGCTGCGCGCAGACGGCTCCGCTTTTCTTGTCGCTGTTGGGCAGCCGGGCGCCGCGACCGCACAGGTGCCGAGCTGTCCGGACTGGACCGTGGGAGATCTTGTTCGCCACCTCGGCGGCGTCTACCGCCGTACCCGCGTCAACGCGGGATCGGCGCGAGTCGACGAACACTGGGGGCCGGTCGTGGTTCCCGACGACGCGCCGGCCGCCACGGACGAGCTGCTCGTTTCGTGGTTCGCCGCCGAACTCGCCCAACTCGACGCCTTCCTGGATTCGATCGACCCCGACGCGCCGGCCTGGAACTGGGCGCCGCAGACCAAGACAGCGGCCTTCTGGCACCGGCGGATGGCGCACGAGACCGCCGTCCACCGGTGGGATGCCCAGCTCGCCACCGGGCTAGCGGAGCCGCTGGAGAGCAAACTCGCCGGTGACACCGTCGCGGAGGTGCTCGACACGTTCCTGCCCGGCGGGCGTCGGCGCGAACCGTCCGAGATGTCCGGACTGGTGCACCTCATCGCGTCCGACCTGGGCCACGAGTGGTACGTGCGTCTGCGCGGCGACGGGATCGCACTACTTGACACCGACACCCTGCTCGATGGCGACGCGCACCCGGCCCGAGCGGCGGCGAGTGGGACGGCCAGCGACCTCGCGCTGGCATTGTGGGCTCGGGTGACCTTCGACGTGGTCGACACGGCCGGGGACATCGCGCTGCTCAAGGCGCTCCGCGTCGCCTAGGCCGGCGCCGCCTAGGCCGGCTCAGTCGGTACGTGCAGTGCGAGGAGGAGGTCCGTCTGGTCCTCGAGCCTGCACAGGTCGCGGCCCGTCAACGCCTGTATCCGCTCGATCCGATACCGAAGCGTGTTGACGTGCAGGTGCATCCGGGACGCGCAGCGCGACCACGAGCCCGACGACTCAAGATAGGCCGCGAGCGTACGGACAAGATCCGTGCGGTGCGCACGGTCGTGCTCCAATAAGGGCCCGAGGACGCGAGTGCGGTACGCATGACGGAGCTCCGCCGGCACGGCCGACAGCAGGAACGCGTGGGAGGAGAGCCGATCCGGACCGGCGACGGTGTGGTGGTGCGAGGATCCCGGGCGAGCGGTCGAGGCTGCCGAGGCAGCCACGGCGGCCGCGCGCGCCTCCGCGGCGGCGGCCAGCAGCCCAGGACCGCCGGTCACCGCGTCGCTGACCCCGATGCGCAAGGGCCGCTGCCCCAGCCCAGGGGCCAGCGTCTCGACCACGGCCCGTAACCGGACGACGATCTCCGCCGGCCCGCCGGTGGCGACGATGGCGACCGCGTCGCCGTCAACGTCGCCCAGCGCCCAGTGTGCGGTCTCCCCGGCCAGGGCCTCCGAGACCACCGCCATGGCATCGACCCCGAGTCCCGCGACGACCACAGCCGGGACGGCGGGGTCGAACGCACAGCGACGGGCCGCGGCCGCGGCCTCGCCGGCGGAGACCCCGGTCAATGCTGCGGCGAGTTGGTGCTCCACATCGGATCGACGGTCGGACAGGTCGCGTTCCAACGCCACCAGAGAGGCGAGCTCGTCCACCACCGCCCGTCGATCGTCGCTCCACCCGCTGTGATCCTCGCCGACAACCAGGAGCCACGACGCGACTCGGGCCGGCGCCGCGCCAACGGTTGGCGCGCCGGCGAAGAGCGAGACGACCCCGCCGCCGCGGCCCGCCGGCCCGGGAGGCCGCCCCCG
>JAXIPB010000100.1:0-48093 GCA_045403155.1 Micromonosporaceae bacterium | reverse complement strand
GCGCCCACACCGCGTCGCCCGCACCTAACCCCCCCCCCCAACTCCCGCGCCAACCTCTACCCCCTCCACCCCGCCGATCATGACCTGCTGTTAATGATCGGCGCTGTTTTGTAGCAGTGAGCTCATGATCGTGGCGATCTTGACGAATGGCTAGACTCCGAGGCGGCCCCATGGTCCCCAGATCGCGATGGACAGCCCGCTGCTGGCCTGGATGTTGACGAACAGTGTGCTGCCGTCCGGACTGAACGTCGACCCGGCGAACTCGTCGTCGAGCCGGCCGTTGATCCGGTTTTGGGCGATGTTGAAGAGTTCGCCCTTTCGGGTCAGGCCGCGCAGGAAGTTGCCCTGCGTGCTGTCTTCGCAGACGATGAGAGTCCCCTGCGGACTCGTGGTCACGTTGTCTGGGAAGTCGAGCACGTCCTTGTTGGGTGACTCGAACAGCATGTGCAGTGTCTCGTTCGTGGTGTCGTAGGCCCAGATCTGACCAAAGCCCTTGCCGAAGCCAAGGGCCGTGTCGTTCTGCGTGTCGGCCTCCGACAGCCCACCTTGGGTGGAGGTGAAATAGACCAAGCCTCGGTCATAGACCGTGCCCTCAAGACGGGAGAACTTGGCGGCACCCTTGGCCAGACCCTGGCCACTGACGAACTGCAGCACCTGGTCGTTCGTCTTGCTCGGCGGCGCTCCGGGCGCGGGCCGCCCAAAGTCACGCGAAGGCTCGTCGATCTCGACCCACTCCACGGCAAAGCTCGCGCCGCTCGGCTGATGCCTGGCCAGGTCGGCGTTGGGGGCTCCCACGACCTTGAGCATGTACAGCGTGCCGCCGTCGAGCAGCCGGCCGGCCCGCTTCGGGTCCTCGGCCGGAACGTACTTGTAGAAACCGGACGGGAACGCGAAGTTGTCTTCGCTGAGATAGAGCACGCCACCTCTAGGGTCAAAGGCGACGGATTCGTGGGCGAATCGACCGGCGTGAATGATCGGATCGGCCGTGGCCTCCCCGTCGACCGGCACCTCGAAGATGAAGCCGTGGTTCTTTGTCAGTAGCGGGTTCGTGACGTAGGTAAACGGGTCGGCGGTTGGTCCGCGGTTGAAGTCGTCGGCGACGTCGTAGCCGTTGATGGTCTCCTCGCAGGTGATCCACGAGCCCCACGGCATCCGCCCACCGGAGCAGTTGTTCTGGGTGCCGGACAGGCTAGCGAACGAGAATTCCACCTCGCCCTGGTAGTTGACGTGCACCGTCGACGTGCCGCCCAGGGCCGAGGTGTCATATGTCGGAGTGCCTAGCGCACCAAACGACCCATTGGGCTGCGCAAAGTTCTCCTCGTGATTGCGTACCAGCGTCACCAGGTCGTCTCGCGGACCGGCAAATGCCGCCATGCCATCGTGCCGGCCGGGCAAGACAGACCCGTCGTCGAGTACGAGGTGTGGACTCCCGGTCCGCCGTGCGTGCTGGAACGAGCGGTACTGAAAGCCGTCGGGCAGGGCCAACCGGATAACGCCGTCGAGCAGGTCGGGGACGTCGCGCAGGGCGTTAAGGGCGTCGAGGCCATCAGCCGCGGATGCCGGGCGGGTGAGGAAACCCGCGAATGGCCCGCCGACCACGGCGGCACCGGCGACCGCAGCAGCGCCTCGCAGGATGTTGCGACGGTTTATTTTCGACGTATGTACTGATTGGTCCACGGAGTCAGCCATGCGCTTCCTCTCTTTGGCGGGGTGGGGGTTCACAATCCGTTAACGCTAGACGGCCCGTGGTGGGCGTCACACTGGCTAAACTCGCCAAACCTGTGTATGCGGATCAGTACGGCGCCCTAGCGGCCGGGCGCATGGAAGGTCACGTACCGGTGGTGCGTTGTGAAACCGAGCCCCGAGTACAGGTCGATCGCGGGCCGATTCAGCTCCTCAACCTGCAGGAATGCCCGGAGGGCGCCCGCCTGGGCGGCCCAACGCGCGAGCGAGAGGCTCACCTCTCGGGCGTAGCCGCGGCGCCGCGCGGACTCGATGACCTCGACGAGGCCGATGTGCAGCCAGTCATCCACGATGGCCCCCCGCGCGATCGCACACAGAGTCCCGTCGTCGCGGCGTACCTCCGCGAACCGGACCGGCGACACGGCGGTCAGGACGTGGATCGCGGCCGCCGGGAGGCCGCCCTTCCGCGATGCAACGAGGCTAAGGAACTCGTTCGAGGGGGCTTCGCGTAGGTCTGTGGACGCTGCCGGCGGCACCTCGGTCAGGACGTCGGTGAGCGCCGCGGCCTGCACGAGTACGACGGGCTGCGCGGCCCAGCCCCGTACCGTCAATGAGTCGGCCATTCGGCGGTGCAGTGGCAGCGGGACGGTGATCCGCGGCGTGAGCGCGCGCTCGTCGTACCAGGTCGCGCAGGCCGAGATCGCGGCGTCCAGCGGCATCCCGGGGTGGCCGAGCGGCAGTGCCGAGTTGGCGCGGTTGGTGAAGCCGCTGGCGGCCCGCAAGAACCAGTCGCCAAGCCGCTGGTGCTCCGGTGCTGGCCAGGCCCGATCGGCGACGCGCTCGAGCGAAATGATCTCTGAGTGGCGAACCGGCCGGGCCGGAATCGGCTTGGCGGCCGCCACATCGTCGACCGGTACGGCGTGCTCGGCGCCGTCATCGGCCCGGATCACCAGACGCTCGGAGTCGATCGACAGCAGATCGCCGAGAAGATCAGTGAATATGGGCCGGCCATGACGCCCAATTCCGACATATCGCCGCACGACGACACGATGCCCAACGTCGCTTGCCCGCAGCACGCCGCGCCTTCCCATCTGTGGAAGCCCGCATGGACCTCCACGCTGTTCTCCGTTCGCGGAGGATATTAGGCTTGGGGCGGGTACGGACGATCGTGGCCCGGTCCGGACCGGGCCGGAGAGATAGCGTGGAAAGTCAGTCATTGGGAGAGGACAACCGGTGACATACATCATCGCCGAGCCGTGCGTGGATCTGCTGGACAGGGCGTGCATCGAAGAGTGCCCGGTCGACTGCATCTACGAGGGCGAACGGATGCTTTATATTCACCCCGATGAGTGCGTTGACTGTGGCGCCTGCGAGCCCGTCTGCCCGGTTGAGGCGATCTTCTACGAGGACGACGTGCCTGAACAGTGGAAGGACTACACGGCGGCCAACTACGAGTTCTTTGAAGACCTCGGCTCGCCCGGCGGAGCCTCCAAGATTGGGAAGATCAACAAGGACGCCACCTTTGTCGCCGCGCAGCCGCCTCGGGAGACCGAACACTGAGCCCGCCCGGCGCAGTCTCGGCCGGGCTGCCGGACTTCCCATGGGATCTGCTGGAGCCGGCGAAAGGGCGTGCGGCCGCTCATCCGGGAGGGCTCGTTGACCTCTCGATAGGCGCCCCGGTCGATCCGGTGGCGCCCCCGGTCCGGGCGGCCCTGGCGGCTGCCGCCGACGCACCTGGTTATCCCCTCACCGCCGGCACCGCGGAGCTGCGGACGGCATTGCTCTCCTACATCGCGCGAACGTCTGACGTGACGCTGCCGGCGGAGGGAGTGCTGCCGACGATCGGGTCGAAGGAGTTCGTCGCCTGGCTTCCGACGCTGCTCGGACTCGGTCCGGCCGACACGGTTGTCATCCCTTCCGTGTGCTACCCGACCTACGAGGTCGGCGCTCGGCTGGCCGGCGCATCGGTGATCCGGTCCGACTCGCTCGTCGCGCTGGGGCCGACGCCGCGGGTAGGACTGGTATGGGTCAACTCACCGGGCAACCCGCACGGCCGGGTGCTCCCCGCGGCACACCTCCGCAAGGTCATCGATTGGGCGCGCGAGCGTGGCGCGATCGTGGCGAGCGACGAGTGTTACCTGGAGTTGGGCTGGGAGTCCTCGCCTGTCTCGGTGCTCTCGGTGTGCGACGGCGTCTTTGACGGAGTCCTCGCCGTCCATTCGATGTCGAAGCGGTCGAATCTCGCGGGCTACCGGGCCGGGTTCGTCGCGGGTGACCCGGTTGTCGTGAGCGAGTTGCTGGCCGTACGGAAGCACGCCGGGATGATGGTGCCCGCGCCCATTCAGGCCGCAATGATCGCGGCGGTGGGAGACAAGGCGTACGCGGATGAACAGCGCGAGCGTTATCGCGTCCGGCGCGAGGTGCTCCGTCGCGCGCTGCTCGTGGCCGGGTTCACGATCGACCATTCAGAGGCCGGGCTGTATCTCTGGGCTACCCGCGGTGAGGATGCATGGTCCACTGTGGATTGGTTCGCGTCGCGAGGGGTGCTGGTTGCGCCGGGCGTCTTCTACGGGCCGGCGGGGCACCGGCACGTACGGCTCGCGCTCACCGCGACGGACGAGCGTATGGCTGCCGCAGCGGACCGAATCGTTGAGCGCTAGCGTGGTCGCCGCTCGTGGGCGGCGTGTTTGCCGTTAGTGGCGGTGCCCGCGGTGCTCGCCTTCGGCGCATCGATCGCGTTGCTCGCCTTCGGCGAGGGTGCCGCGGGGTTCGGTATGGGCGAGCATGGCCCACCATGTCCGCTTGGTAGCGTGCACCGGCACCGCTCAGGCAGGGCTCGGTCGCAGAAGACCCGGTATCGCTTGGACTGTTCATCCTCGGCTGACACGGTCGTCTCGCCGCTATCCAATTGGGGCAGGAATGCCAGGGACGTGGCCAACTGCTCCGCCATGAGGAGTGCGTCTCCGAGGGTCGGTACATCGACGATGAGATGCACCGCCCATCTCGGCCCGGTCGGGAACATGACGTTTCCGGCCTGATGTGTTGTGTTCTCGTCGCCAATGTTCGATGTGGACGAAAAATCATAGGTGACGCCAAGGCCGGTGCCGATGTCACGCAGTGTCATCGCCGTCGCCTCTCACTGCATGCGCCCTCGGTCGAACCGGGCATTGGCCGCGGTTCAGAGGGCACGGCGACCAGGCCTCGCAGGGAACGTCCGGACGCCGCACCCGACACACCGAGCGGATAAACCACCCGGAGCCGTCCAACCTGTCTGAACAGGGATCTTCGAGTAGATTATGTCCCTCTATCGATTGCTACAAGAGGCCGTCTATCCTGTCTATACAGGCTTTCCTCGACTGACGCGATCAGACAGGGGACACGGGATGGCCGCCACACAACCGATCTACGCCACACTCGCCGAACGACTGCGGCGGGACATTCTGAACGGAACGTTGGTCGCGGGTGGCTACCTTCCTAGCGAGGCGACCCTCGTCCGCCAACAGGGTGTATCTCGGGGAACCGTACGCGCCGCGATCGCCGAACTCGTCGCCGAAGGACTCGTCGTCTCACGCAATGGCCGCGGGCACGAGGTGCGTCAGTTTGCGCGGCTGACCTGGCGCGCCTCCGACCAGGAGAGAAACGATTCGAGTGCCACGCCGTCGGATGCGTGGAGTCGCAGCGTTCGCGCGCAGGGGCACGAACCGAGCGAAAAGATCACGGCCGAGATCGCCTTCGCCGATGAGCGTGTTGCCGGTTGGCTTGCGCTCGCCTCGGGGGACGCCGTTTCCGTACGCAGGCGACTGCGCTTCGTCGACGGCGAGCCGTACTCCATCGCCGACTCCTACTATCCCCGGTCCATTGTGGCTGGTACGGAGGTCGAACTGCCCGGCGACGTGCAGCCCGGCATCTACGCCGTCTTCGAGCGTTTGGGGCGGCCTTGGACGCGAACGGTCGATACGTGGATCTCACGGTCGCCAACCCGGGAGGAATCCGCGATACTGGCAATTCCGCGAGGCATCAGCGTGGCAGAGGTTGCACGGCGTAGTTTCGACCCCGAGGGGACACCCGTACGGCTGACCCTCTTCATACTGCCGGGGGACCGGCACGAGATCGAGTACGAGCATCGGGAGTGAGCTGTGATCAGGACCGCTACCGCGCATATGCTTGGTCGCCTGATTGTTCAGCAGGCCGTCGAGCCCGAGGCCGAGGCCGCCGGCTCGCCGTCCCGAACCTGCTACCGCCCGGTAGGCGTCGTATTGCAGAACGACGGCCGTTGGCACTACTGGATTTCGCCGGGCGAAACCTACCGCATCGGCCATGACGGCACTGGCTGGCGCGTGACGTGCTGGAGCTGGGCGGGAGGGCACGTCTACCGCTTCGTGTCTCCGGATGGTGCACCCACGGACCGGCTCACGCTGTCGGATCGGGTCGTTGAGCTGGATTCGGACGCTGCGTACGAAATCCGGAGTGCCGGCGGTTCATGGGACCTACTTGAGATCAAGTCCTGATCCTGTTCTGCTCGGTGGTCACGTCCCTGTACCCAACGCGGTGAGCCACAGCGTCACCAGGATCGGCACGGCCGCAACGATGAGTGCGGTGATCAGCGCGGGAACCCACGCGCGCAGCGCTGCCTTTGTGGACACATTCTCCTCCGAAAGAGATGGGCGCCCCGCGTATGCGGGGCGCCCGGGTGATCGTCAGCTGGCCTGCGGCACGACCGAGGTGGTCGTGGCCGGCGCCGCGGTCGGGGTCGAGTCCGCGACGGCGGCGGCACGCCGCGCCTCGCGTCTGGCCTTCCGCTCGGCCCGGCGTGTGCGCCGAGCCTCGGCGGCGATGTGCCAGGCGTTCGCGTCGTTGATCATCTCGTGCTGACGGGCGGCGATCATCTGCTCCGCCACGTACTGCGGCATGGGGTTCACGGCTGGTCTCCTCGCTTTGGATTTCCTTCGGCCGGCTATCGGCCGTCTGAGTCCAGGTTGGAGGTTGCCGAGGGGCATCGAACGAATCGCGAACGCATCGCCGACGGATTGCGAAGACGTTGCGAAGCTGATTCGGCCGAAAGGTGGATCTTCACGCGGAGGTTCCGGCCGCTACCGTGATTCTCTCCGGTGCTTTTGCTCCGTCCGGCCGGTGAGATTACGGGGGAGGGCGTTGCCTCAGTTCAGCAAGCGCAGATGGCCAGCCGACGGGCCGGTCCGGGCGCTGCTGAGCTATCTCGACAAGCTGCATCGAGACAACGGTCAGCCCTCGCTCTCCGAGATCGGCGGAGAGGTTGCGCTCGCGCCGTCCACGTTGTCGGCCTTCTTCACCGGAGCGAGGCTGATTGGACGCGGCAACCTCGAGCTCGTTGTGGAATACCTCGGCGGAGACGTTGAGCGGGCCGAGAAGCTGAGGAAGAAGGCGGCCACAGCCTGGAACGCTACGCGGGAGGACAAGTCGGAACAGGGTGATGCCGGCGAGCCTCCGGTCCAGGATGGTGCGGTCGAGGCGACCGGCGTCCGTCCGGAACCACTGGTCGTCCCCTCGGACGCAACGGTCCGCCTCGACATCGTGCTGTTCGACAGCCCGGTTAACAAGCTGAACCGCCCAGCCGAACTGCTCGGCCGCGAGCCGTTGATGGCCGACGTTGATCGACTGCTCGACCAGGGCGAAGCGGTCCTCCTGTATGGACTGGGCGGTAGCGGCAAGACGGCGGCCGCCGCCACCATCGCGGACCGGCGGGTGGAGGCGGGTTCGGGCCCGTATCTGTGGCTGCGAACAGGCGCCTGGGATGAGGCCGTCATCTTCGACGGGATCGCGCGCCTGCTGGCGGCCCCGGGAGACCGCGAGAAGCTCTCCGCAACCACGGGCGATGCGCGACTCATCGTGATTGGAAACATCATCGCGCGCAGTGGCATCCGGCTATGCGTCTTCGACGACGCGTGGAATCCGAGCGCGCTGCACGCGGTCCTTGCGGCGATGCCGGCTGGCGTGGCCGCGCTCGTCACGTCGCGCCTCAAGCTCGGCCTCGACCATTCGCTCGAGGTCGGTGGCCTTGATCCGGCCGAGGCCTCGCGCCTGCTCGCGTTGCACGCTCATGACGCAGCGCTCGTCGGGCAGCCAGACGCCGAGGCGCTCTGCAAGGACCTCGGATACCACCCGTTCGCCGTCGAGATCGCGGGTCACCACCTGCGCCAGTACGGGCTGACTGCGAGGGAACTTCGAGAGCATCTTGCCGGCACGCCGCACGATCTCGCGATGCCCACCGGGTTCGCCGCCGAAGGACGCGACAGCGTACGGCGCCTGCTGGACCAGACGTACGAGCGTCTGGACGAGGTGGACAGTCGGGCGGTTCTCGCCGCGTTCGGCGCACTAGCCGGCGGCTCGGCCACGGTCGATCTGCTCGCTTTGTGCGCGGGCTTCGACGCCCGGAGGACGCGGGAGGCGCTGAACAGCCTGGTCGACGTCAGCCTGGCCAAGCGGAAACCGGAGAGCCCCGCCTACGAGATACACGATCTGACGTTCGGCTATGCGCGAGAACTGTGGCGCGCAGCTCATACGAACGGCGCTGCGACGATCGTGGCCGTCCGGACCTTCGTGACCGAGCACGCAGGCGACTATGGGCTGCTCGAGGCCGACATGGAGAACGTGCTCGCGGCGGCGACGGATGCGCGCGGCACTGACGTCGACGCCTTCGTTGCCATTGTAGAGACCATCGCGACCGGCGGTTATCTGGACGACCACGGACACACACTCGGCTTCCTCCGGCTGCTCTCGGATGCGATCGCTGCGGTACGGGCGCAGCGGCCTCTCGACTCGGGAAGGCTGCATTTTCTGGTCACCAAGCGGGGCAACGCCTACTACAACCAGGGTGATCTGGGCGCTGCGGCGGACGACTACCGTGAAGCGCTCGAGTTGGCGCCCACGCCTCAGCGCCGGGCGATCCTTCTCTGCGTGCTGGGCAAAGTCCTGAGCGACTTTGGTGATCATGACGACGCGGATGTCCATTTCGCGGAGGCGTACTCGATCGCCGAGGCCAACGGCGACGACCACGCCACCCTGCGGATCCTAGAGCAGCACGGCCTCGCGGCGTTCGCTCGGCATAACTACACCATGTTGCGAGATCTAACGGTGCGTGGGGTGGAGCTCAGCCGACGCCTTGGTGCACGTCAGCAGGAGTCCATCTTCCTGAGCAACCTCGGGACGGCCGAGTTCGAGCTCGGTGTTTTGGCAGCGATCGAGCGCCACAGGGAAGCTCAGACGATCGCAGCTGAACTTGACGATGAGGACGTCATCGCGCTGACTCATCGGGCACTCGGCGCCGATCGCCACGCACAGGAACAGTTCGAGCTCGCAAGAAATCACCTGGTCGAGGCGCTGCGGCTGTACCAGAAGCTTGGTCAACTCGAACGGGCGGCGCAACTAACAGAGATGATGAAGACGTTCGGATATATGTCCTAACAGGAGGCTGGAGTGGCGACGAAAAGGAACCGATGGTTTGCAATCGCGGCACTGTCGGTAGCGGCGCTGTTATCGTCTAGCTGCACGGACAGCCCATCATCTGGAAAGCCGGCGGACGCTGGTTCCGTGGCCATCGTCGTGATCGACGATTTCGACCAAAAGCCGCCCGATACTGACCGTCCGGGAACAAGCCCGAACTGCACCTATGTCTCAGAAGGGACCAACGTTGTTGGAGGCAAGGGTGGTTCGGGCGACCCGCTGCCGCCTTCCGTATCGCACGGCAGCGCCGTCTTTGAGGAACTGCGGATCCTGCTGAAGGACACTCCGAATCTGACACAACCGAAAACCGAGCGCTGGAAGGACTACACGCAGCCTGGGTTTGGGGTGCAGAACGAGATCCTTACCTGGATGTACGGTCAGCAAAAAGTGATCCTGATTGGGGTGGACACGAACGAGTACCGCACGGATGTCGTGACTAGTAACATCCTCGGGGTCGTTGACGCCCTGCGTAACGATTTTGGCATCAGTCGGATCGTTCTGAATATGAGCTTTGTCATCGCGCCGTGCGATGTTGGGAAGTGGCTGTCGCTCGCGGACCGCACCGGCACTCAGTTGCTCGATGAGTACATAGCCATTTCGTGGACGCTCTCCGAGCTCGCGGACTTCCGGGACGCGCTAGACAAATTGGCTGGGGCGCCACGGCCGTCGCCGTCACCTTCGTCGAATGACCCTCTCCGCGACGAGCTCCTCAAGCCAGAATATGTGCAAATTCAGAATGTGCTGAAAGATGCTACAAAGCTGGCCGCATTGCCGGAGCCGGTCAGGACCCGCCTATTCTATAGCCTGCTCAGTCGCGATACTCTGCCCAGCAAGGAGCCACCCAGTAAGCCACTCAATCCATTAGCCACCCAGTTCCTGAATCAGATCAACAACGACGCGCTGAATCTTTGGCTGAAAGGATTAGTGAATAATCCAGCGACTAAGGTCATTCCCGTGGCGGCCGCCGGGAATGGCATAGGGTTCGACCTCGGCGACGAAGTCGCCCAGCGAGCGGTGCGGCCCGATTTCCCGTTCGCGCCAGCAATGTGGAACAGCGTCGTAAGCGCCAGCTCATGGAATCCGGATAAGCATAGCGATCGGGCATTCTATTCGAACAGCGGAGAGGTCATGCTCGACGGCCATTTCGAGTTCACACCGCCCTCAGTCGGGAACGTTTTGAAGCTTGACGGGACGTCCTTTGCGGCGCCGAGGCTAAGTCACAAGGAGGCGCTATACCTACTCACAGGCGGCCCAATGCCTTGCGCACCCCACATTCCGCCGCTGGGATATAGCGACCTCGATGACAGTGAGCCATCGTGGCTTAACATGCCTCTCGAAGACGCAATTAAATCGTACTGCTCGGACTTCAACAATCATGGTGGAGACGGGAATCTGCCGCCTCCATGAGCGAGCTGCCCATCCGTTGCCATGAGATGGGGCCACAGGCCGATGCTGGCCGGCCTGATCAAAGCTGGGGGCCCCCGCTTTGGCGACGAGCCGACCGCCCGCCCTCGCCGTGGAGTTTTCGCCTCGGCGAGTGCGGGAGGGCTATCAACCCAGGATCGACGTACCTCGTCGGTGCAGTTCACCGTGGTCCATGAAGAACTGCACGGCTTGGCTCAGATCCCAATGCCGTGCAGCCGGAAGCCAGCCGGCAACGTCGTCGGCTGGTTATGCCTTGTTGGCTAGGTCGACGATGAGGCAACTCGATGTCGCGTGGGCTACCAGCCGACCGGCACCGTCGTAGAGCTTGGCCTCGGCGAGAGCGGTCGTCCGTCCACGGTGGATTACGGTACCGACACAGCGCAGTTCGCCGGAGTCCACGGTGACCGGACGTACAAACTTGGTTGTGAGGTCCAACGAGGTGTAGCCGAACCCGGCAGGCAACGTGGTGTGCACGGCGCATCCGGCCGCCGTGTCGAGAAGCGTCGAGATCACTCCACCGTGGACGGTTCCGAGCGGATTGTAGTGGAACTCCTGTGCTCGCATGATCACGGTGACACGTCCCTCTTCGGCCTCGATGCCGTCGATGCCGAGCGTGTGCATGATCGGTGGGGCGGGCAGTTCACCGGCGCTCATCGCGCGCAACATCTCGAGGCCGCTCCGCCGGCCCAGGTCGCGCGCGTTGATCAGTGGGTCCTCCCACGAATAGGTCCTGCGCCGCGTCGCCAACCGAGCCTCTAACTGCGTCTCAATCATAGACTCAGATTTGCACGGATTTGCTAAGTCTGTCAAGCAGACTTAGACTGTCGGTATGCGACCCGAGGCGCTTACCTGGTCTGCGGAGAATTGCACCGTCGGTCGAGCCATGGAGGTGCTCGGCGAGAAGTGGACGTTTCTGGTACTGCGCGAGGTCTTCATGGGGATCCGGCGATTCGAGGACATGCGCGTGCGCACGAACATCCCGCGCCAGGTGCTGACCAACCGCCTGGCCACGCTGGTCGAGCACGGTCTGTTGCGCCGTGAGCCGTATCGGGAGCCCGGCGCTCGCATCCGGGAGGAGTACCGCCTCACCCAGAAGGGGTTGGATCTTTACCCCGTGCTCGTAGCGCTGCGTGACTGGGGCGACCGCTACCTCGCCGACCCCGATGGCCCGCCGATGATTACCACTCATCGAGACTGCGGCGAGATGGTCCACGTCAAGTTGCGCTGCGACGTCGGCCATGAACTCCCGGCGCGAGACGTGATCCCTCGCCCGGGCCCCGGCATCCGTCAGCTCACCCCGCCTCAAGATCGCCGTGATCATGAGCTCACGGCCGCCAAAACCCGTCGATCATGACCTCCAAATCATGATCGGCGCGATCTTTGGGGGGGGGCTATTGGGAGGCGTGGAGGGCGGGGTTGAGTTGGATGGAGGTGCCGGTTCGTGGGCGGGCCTCCAGCGCGCCCGTCACGGAGTTGCGCCAAAAGAGCAGGCCGGGCACGCCGGATAGCTCGCGGGCCTTCACGACTCGGCCGTCCGGCAGCGTAATCTTCGATCCGGCCGTGATGTAGCACCCGGCCTCGACGACGCTGTCGTCGCCGAGCGAGATCCCTATCCCGCCGTTGGCCCCGAGAAGGCACCGCTCGCCGATGCGGACGACCTCCGTACCGCCGCCGCTCAGCGTCCCCATGATGGACGCACCGGCGCCGATGTCCGAACCGTCGCCGACGACGACACCGGCGACGACGCGACCCTCCACCATGGACGTGCCAAGGGTACCGGCGTTGAAGTTGACGAATCCTTCGTGCATCACCGTCGTGCCCTCGGCGAGGTGCGCACCGAGCCGGACCCGATCCGCGTCGCCGATCCGGACCCCCGACGGGACGACGTAGTCGGTCATGCGGGGGAACTTGTCCACCCCGTATACGGCGAGGACCCGCCCAGCCCCCCGCTCGATGACGCGAAGCTCATCGACGCGATCCGGCGGGCACGGCCCGGCCGACGTCCACGCGACGTTCTGCAGCAGGCCGAACACCCCTTCGACGTTCGCGTCGTGCGGCTTGATCAGCCGATGCGAGAGCAGGTGCAGCCGCAACCACACGTCAAACGTGTCCTTGGGCGCGTCGGCGAGCGACGTGATCGAGACGAAGACACCCGCGGTCGATAGTCCACGCAGCGGGCGCGGGCCGACGGTGCCGGGCAGCAGGCCTAGCACCGCCTCGCTCTCGGCGGGGGGCAGAGGCGTGCTCGCAGGGAGATCCTCGACCTCAGGTGCGCCGACCGCCAGCTTGCCGGCCGGAAACCAGACGTCGAGCACCCGGCCATCGTCGGTGAGCGTGGCCAGTCCGATACCCCAGGCGGGATCCCTGATCGTCACGGTTCGTCACGGTATCAGGCTGGCCCCGCCAAGCGGTGGCGCTGGTTAGTATCTGAACCCATGCTGAGCGCTATCCTCGCCGACCCGGTATCTCTGACCAGGGCACTCGTCGACATCGAGTCCGTCTCCGGCGACGAGGCAAAGATTACCGACGCCGTGGAGCGTGCCCTGCGTACCGCCGAACATCTGACCGTCGATCGAGTAGGCAACGTCGTGCGGGCCCGCACCGAACTCGGCCGGCCGATTCGCGTCATCCTCGCCGGCCACCTCGACACCGTCCCGCTCCACGGCAACTTTCCCTCCACTGTGGAGGGCGACACGATCTTCGGCTGCGGTACATCGGACATGAAGTCGGGTGCGGCACTTGCCCTTCACGTCGCGGTGAGCATGCCTGCCCCCGTCTTCGATGTGACCTATCTCTTCTACGACTGCGAGGAGGTCGAGGCCGAACGAAACGGGCTGAAGAAGATCAGCTCAAGCGATCCGGACTGGCTCGTGGGCGACTTCGCCCTGCTGCTCGAACCCACGTACGGGCTGGTGGAGGCGGGGTGCCAGGGCACCATGCGCGCGATCGTCAGCGTCGAGGGTGTCCGGGCGCACGCCGCCAGATCCTGGCTGGGGGTAAACGCGATCCACGGCGCCGGCGAGTTGCTGGGTCGGCTGGAACGGTACGAGGGACGACGCGTGATCATCGACGGTTGCGAGTTTCGTGAGGGACTGAACGCGATGTCGATCCGCGGCGGTGTCGCTGGAAACGTCGTGCCGGACTCGTGCGAGATCGAGGTGAACTTCAGATTCGCTCCAGATCGGACCGAGGCGGCCGCGGAGGCACACGTGCGCGAGGTCTTCAGTGGATACGCGGTGAACGTGACCGACTCCGCGCCGGGGGCCCTCCCCGGGCTGTCCGCCGCACCCGCCCAGCATTTCCTGGCCGCGGTCGGTGCCAAGCCCGCCGCGAAGCTTGGTTGGACCGACGTCGCCCGGTTCGCCGCGCTCGGCATACCGGCACTTAACTTTGGTCCCGGTGATCCGAACCTCGCCCACAAGCAGGACGAGCGCGTCGAGATTCCCAAGATCCTCGCTGGCGCCGAGGTCCTTCGCCGCTGGCTCTCGACGCAATAGACCTTGAAGCACTGCGCTATGGCGACGACAACTCTTCAAGATCTACTTGAGAAGGAGTCGCGTTGGTGGGAGCGGCTGGTTTTGACGGCGCGGAGAAAGCGACTGTGAATCGGCGCAGCGCCACCGCCTCGCGGATCTTGCGTCGAATACGCCGTCGACGCGCGAGTTCGGACCGGATCATCACGCCTCCCCCATGGTGATGCGTACCGAGTATTCGTACAGAGAGACGCACTTGAGCGCTACCAGGTTTCTTCGCACTGGTCGCCGATACTGGTTCGTTACGGTAAGTGCCATGGAGGACAGGAACGGCCGAGAAGGACGCCCGGTGCGCCGGGGATCCGAACGGCGGGGATCCGAGCGGCAGGGATCCGAGCGGCATCGTGGCGCCGTGACGCTGCGTGGCGGGGCGATCCCGACCGCCACCGCGGATCAAAAGCTGCTCGACTCGCGGGCGCGGGCGGACTGGAAGCAGAAGGACGCCTGGCGCACGCTGCGGATCTTGTCCGAGTTCGTTGAGGGCTTCGACACCCTGGCGGACCTGCCACCCGCCGTGAGCGTGTTCGGCTCCGCCCGGGCGAAACCGGGCAGTTCCGAGTGTGAACTCGCCGAGCGACTGGGCGCCGCGCTGGCGCGAGCCGGCTACGCCGTCATCACCGGCGGTGGGCCCGGCGTAATGGAGGCGGCGAATAAGGGCGCCAGCCAGGCCGGCGGCCTCTCGGTCGGACTCGGGATCGAGCTCCCCTACGAGCAGGGCATGAACGAGTGGGTGGATATCGGCATCGACTTTCGGTACTTCTTCTGCCGCAAGACGATGTTTGTCAAGTACGCCTTGGCTTTCTGCGTGCTTCCCGGCGGCTTCGGCACCATGGACGAGCTCTTCGAGGCGCTGACTCTGGTGCAGACCGGCAAGGTAACCCGCTTCCCGGTCGTACTGCTCGGCACCTCGTACTGGCAAGGACTCATCGACTGGCTCCGCGAAACGATGCGCGCGGAAGGCAAGATCGGCCCGACCGATCTGGATCTGCTGTGCTTGACCGACGACGTCGATGAGGCCGTACGTCACATCGTTGACGCGGGCGAGATCTCCGCAGTCGGTAACGGATCCGGCCAGTCCACCGACCAGTCCGCGGACTAACGCGGCCATGGCTGCCGTCTGCGTCTTCTGCGCGTCCTCACGCGTGATCTCTCGATTGTGGCTCGACCTTGGCCGGGAGGTCGGAGCGGCGTTGGCCGTTCGGGGCCACACGCTGGTCTCAGGTGGCGGTCGGGTCGGCATGATGGGCACAGTCGCCGAAGGCGCCCGGTCCGGCGGCGGACAAACGCTCGGCGTGATTCCGCAGAGCCTCGTCGATCTCGAGGTCGCCGACACCGGTGCGGATGAACTCGTGATCACCGACGGGATGGCGGCCCGCAAGATCGTACTCATCGAGCGCGCCGACGCGTTTCTCATCCTGCCCGGCGGACTCGGCACGCTCGATGAGCTCTTTGAGGTGTGGACAACCGCGACGCTCGGCCTGCATTCGAAACCGATCGTTCTGCTCGACATCGACGGGTTCTACGGCGGCCTCCTTGATTGGTTGAGCGGCCTGGTCGATCAACGGTTCGTCCGCGACGATGGCCTCGCGATGGTGCACGTCGCCCGAACTGTGGACGAAGCGCTCGACGCGGTCGAACGGTTCGGATAACCTGCCGATCGTGGCGGAGGCAGACCTACGGGCATTGCTGGAGCGGCACGTCGAGCTCTTCAATGAGGCCGTCGGTACGGGGGATTATGGCCGCTACTTGGACACCTTTGCCGAGCACGCGGTGATGTCATTCGATGACCAGCCGATCGGTCCGTTCTATGGCCGCATCCAGATCGCCGCGGCGTACGCAACGCGCCCGCCCACAGACACGATGGCACTCATCGATATGGAAGAGATCGGGGGGGACGGCGTCAAGGCGGCGTTCGAGTGGGATGAGGGGGGCACCGGTCAGATGTTTCTGCGCTGGAACGCCAACCAGCTCGTGGAGCTCGCGATCTCCGCTTCGCTCTAGGCGAGGCCACGACGGGCCACGGCGGGCGGGCGGTCGCCTCTGATGGACGCGACCATGTCAAGCACGTGGCGGGTCTCCCGCACCTGGTGCGCCCGGAACACCTGAGCGCCGAGCCACGCCGACACCGCAGTGGCGGCGAGCGTACCGGCGAGTCGGCCCTCGACCGGTTGGTCGAGGGTTTCCCCGATGAAGTCCTTGTTCGACAGTGCGACGAGAACGGGCCAGCCGGTGGCGACGAGCGCATCGAGTCGCCGAGTCAGTTCGAGCGAGTGGCGGGTATTTTTACCGAAGTCGTGCGCCGGATCGATCAGGATGCCGTCACCCCGTACGCCCAATCGGAGCGCCCGCTCCGCGAGCGAGGTCACCGTGGTCAGCACGTCGCCAACCACATCTGTGTAGGCCACTCTGTGCGGCCGGGTGCGGGGAGGCAGACCGCCGGCGTGCGAGCAGACGAGCCCGGCGCCCGTGTTTGCAGCGACCTCCGCGACTCGTGGGTCGGCGCCGGCCCAGGTGTCGTTGATCAGATCGGCGCCGGCGGAGACGGCTTCGGCGGCGACCTCGGCCCGCCACGTGTCGATCGAGATCACCACCTCGGGAAAGCGTTTGCGGACCGCGTTGACCGTCGTGATTGTCCGGCGCATCTCCTCGGCGGCATCGATGTCGGTGCCAGGTCCGGCCTTAACCCCGCCGATATCGATGATCTCCGCGCCGTCAAGAACCGCGGTCTCGACGGCACGCAGCGCCGCGTCCTCGGCGAATGTGGCGCCGCGGTCGAAGAACGAATCGGGGGTCCGGTTCACGATCGCCATGACGACGAGCTCGTGCCGGGCGAACGTCCGTTGGCCCAGGCGCAGCGGCGCGGCCGCCGCAGAAGGCGGTTCGTGTCCATTTGGTGGATCCTGGGATGCCCGGTTCGCCTCCATGCCGACAGCGTGCCACGATCGGCTTCATGGGTACGGTGCTCCTCGTTCTCGTTGTCGTACTGGTCGTGGCGGCGCTTGTGTACGGCGTCGTGGCACTGCTGTCCGGCGACGACCCGGGGTTGGGATCGGTCGAACCGGACGGTCGGGCGCTGCCGCTGCCGAACAACCGTTCCCTCACTGAGTTCGACATCAAGGCGGTCCGGTTCGACGTCGGCTGGCGCGGCTACCGGATGTCACAGGTCGATCGGATACTGCGGAGAACCGCGTACGACGTGGGGTACAAGGACGAGATGATCGCTGTCCTCGAGGCCGAAGTGATCGCCCTGCGCGAGGGCCGGATCGAGGACGCCGAACTGCTCCGCAAGGCGCGCGAGTCCGCGGCGAACCCGAACCCGACTCCGCCGTCGCCGCCGGTCGAGTCTCGGGCAGTTGACACGGAGGAGGCACTCAACCCCGACACCGACACCGACACCAAGACCGACACCGACAGCAACACGAACACCAACACGAACACCAACACGAACACCAAGACCGACACCGACTCGGACGCCGACTCGAACACCGACACCGACTCCGACGCGGTCGACGACGAGAGCGTCGACTCCGACCGCGAACCCGATTCCGCCGAGGAGGCGGACGAGGTCGAGATCATTGACGATGCGAATCAAGCTGACATCGTCCAGAGCACTGTCGTCCAGAGCGCAATCGACGGCTCGCTGCGCGAATCCGCAGAGCCGGCCGAGCGGCGTACTCGTGCCTGACCAGCGAGTCGATCCAGCCGAGCCCGGCGCCGGCGAGGTGACCGCAACCGTCGTCGTGAACGCGTCGGTTGAAAGGGTCTTTTCCGCCTTCACCGCGTGGGAGCGTCAGGGGGAGTGGATCCCGTTTACTCGGGTCAGGCTGGTCTCGGGCGACGGCGGCGCGGGGAGCCTGGTCGAGGCGGTCACCACAATCGGCCCGGCCGTGCTGCGGGACGAGATGCGGGTGGATCGGGTGGATCCTCCGTACCAGGTGCGGGTCGTGCACTGCGGTCGCCTGCTGCGTGGGCCGGGAGTGATGCGGTGTACGCCGATGGCGGGCAACCGCACTCAGATGGTGTGGCACGAGTGGTTCCAGATTCCGGCGGGCGTAGCTGGTCGGGTGGCGTGGCCTGTGATGTGGCCGGGTTCGAAGATCAGCCTGAGCCTGGCGTTGCGCCGATTCGCGCGACTCGTGGAGGCCGGCCTGTTGCCGTAGCACCGCCTTCGCGGATCCGATGTTGTCGGTGGGCTGTCGTAGGGTTTCAAAGTGCCTGACCTAGTGATCGGCTCCGACGGCCTCGCCCGATGCGCATGGGGCGACAGCACACCCGAACTCGTCCTGTATCACGATACCGAGTGGGGGCGTCCGGTCCGCGATGACGACGCGCTCTACGAACGGATGACACTGGAGGCGTTCCAGTCCGGGCTCTCCTGGCTGACCATCCTGCGCAAGCGGGAGGCGTTCCGGGCCGCGTTCGCCGCCTTCGCGATCGACAAAGTGGCGAGGTTCGGCGAGTCCGACATCGATCGCCTCCTCTCCGACGCGACGATCGTCCGCAACCGGGCGAAGATCGAGGCGGCGATCGCCAATGCGCGCGCCGCCGCTGACCTACCCGACGGACTGTCGGCGCTGCTCTGGTCCTTCGCGCCGCGCCGCCGTCGGCGTCGCCCAAAGGCGTTCTCCGACCTGGGGGCCACGACGCCCGAATCCTCGAAGATGGCCAAGGAGTTGAAGCGCCGAGGCTTCCGGTTCGTCGGGCCGACCACGGCGTACGCCCTCATGCAGGCGACTGGCATGGTCGACGACCACATCGCCGGCTGCCATGTTCCGGCGCCGCCGTGATCTGATGAAGCAATGCAGGAGCGCTACTGGGCGGCCGTCGTTTCCGAGGAGACGTACGCCGAGGAGCGCCTGTACTCGCACGACGCGATCTCGCTCCGGTCGCCGTCGGGGGGCTCGCCCGCACCGCAATTCCAGGAGCAGGTGGTGGTCGTCGCAGCGATCGACCCGCCGGTGATGTTCGCGCTCGGCAGGATCGGCGGATCGTTCCTGTACGACGACGATCCCAGCGCCGGCGTGCGCGTGCGCTACACCCATCGGTTCTTCGATGAGCCCCTCGATGCGCACGAGCTGGGCCTGGCTCCCGGGTTACATCCACTCTCGGTCGACGTGTTTGAACGGATGGCGCGCCTGGTCGGCGCCGACCGGCGGATCGACGCGGACAAGGCAGAGTGGTTTGTCAGCGTCGCGCTGCCCATCGAGGCATCCTCGCCGGCGGAGGCGGTGCGCGAGTTCTGGACCTACGTCGACAAGTTGGGCCCGCGTGAGCTGCCGGCCTTTGTGTGGCCGCGCTCCGACGAGCTGGCGATGCAGGCCTTCGTCCTCGGCACTGAGGCGAACCTTGACCCGGAAGCGGACGACGACTGACGCGCCGCCGCAAGAGCCACTCAACGGGCATTGGACGCTGTACCGCGTCTCTGAGCCATTTTCACCCGGCTACGCGTCCAATGCCCGTGCCGCCGCAGGTCGCCCGAGCACGTGATGGTCAGGCTTCCGGCGACCCACCGCCCAGGCCCGCCCTCACCACCCAAGATCCGCTCGATCATGAGCTGGCGGCCGTGAAATGGCGCCGATCATGATTTGGAGGTCATGATCGGCGCGGAAGGGGGGGTGGGGGAAGGGGGTTAGGTGCCGGTGAAGGTGGGCTTCTCCTTGGCGACGAAGGCGGCGGTGGCGTTGCGGTGGTCGGCGGTTGCCCCGGAGATCCGTTGCGCTTCCGCCTCGATGTCGAGCGCGTGATCTAGGCCGCTCGACGCCCCCGCCATGAGTTGCCGTTTGATCTGTCCATATGCGATGGTCGGCCCGGCCGCCAGTCGTGCTGCCAGTTCCTGCGCCGCGGGTAGCACCTCGTCATCGGTATCCATCAGGCGGGTGAGCAGACCGATGCGCAGCGCCTCCTCGGCGGCGACGGATTCGGCGAGCATCAGCATCTCGGTCGCCTTGGCGTAGCCCACCAATCGCGGCAGGGTCCACGACGCACCGGTGTCGCCGGCCAGTCCGACGTTGGCGAAGGCCATGAGGAACGCCGTTCGCGGCCCGCCGATGCGGAAGTCCGCGAGCAGCGCCAACGAGGCGCCGGCACCTGCTGCCATGCCCCGGACGGCGGCCACGACCGGCTTGGGGAGCGAGGCGAGCCGACGTACCAGGGGATTGAAGTGCTCAACCACGGTGTCCAGCGGGGCGCCGGATTCTGCCGAGAGGGACTCGACGTGCTCCTTGAGGTCCTGTCCGACACAGAACGCCCGCCCGGCCCCGGTGAGAACGACGGCGCGACACGTAGGATCGTCCGCGACCGATTCGACGGCCTCGCGTAGCGCCAGCTTCAGCGGCACGTCGATGGAGTTGAGCGAGTCCGGACGGTTGAGTGTCAGCGTCGCGACGCCGTCAGTGACGTCGACGAGCAACGGGTCGGCGGTCATGAGTGTCCTCTCATCGTCAGGCGGACAGGCAGCGATCCACGAACCGGTCAGCTGCCGGGCGCAGGCGTGCCTCGTGGAGGTCGAACAACTCGGCCGCGGCGGTTCCGGACCACGACTCCGGGAGTAGCGCGGGCGGCAGTTGCGGGTCGCGGAAGAGGAACGTCCGCCATGCGTGAACGAGCCGGAACCGAGCCGCGTACGCCGCCTGGTCGTTCTGCCGATCGGTGATCGTCGTCATAGCCGCGGTCTGGAGCGCGACGAAGCGGTCGTATGCGTCGCCCAACGCCCGCAGATCCCAGGCTCGTCGCACGAGCGCGGCGGCTCCCGATGTCCCGGCTGTGTGGGTCGCCGTGAACCGCTCGAACGCCACACCAGACTCCTTGAGCACTGTCTCCACCTCGTCGGCCGGCCGGGGCGAGACCCAGGTGGCCGCGTCCAGGTATCCGTAGCCGAGGTAGGAGAGCGTTGCGCCGATGCGGCTGCGGTCCGCTCGCCGCTCGGGCGGGGCCAGCACCACCAGGTCGAAACGTCCGTCCCAGCCGGGCTTACTTGTCCGGTAGATGCGCGCGGCCGCCTCGTCGAGTCGGTGCACCGCTTTGACCGTCAAGTGGTAGCCGGGGCCATCGGCGAGACGGACGGGCAGGAGCCAACCCTGGCGGACCATGCGCGAGATCGCGGTGCGGACAGCGGGCGCGGCGATGCCCAGCGGTGCGAGCAAGCGCACCAGGGCGGCGACCGGCGCGCGGCCACCCCGTGGCCTGAGGTAGTCACCGTAGAGATCAAAGAGAGCCGAGCGAGCCTGCATGGAGCGTTCATTGTGACAGCGTGCAGTCACTTGTGACAACAACTGTCACAACATGGCCGGCCCGGTTTGGGCCCAGAGGTGTTTATCAGGGAAAATCATTGACTGACACGACGCGGCGGTGTCAGACGCAGGGTCACCGCCGTTCGTGATGGTGCGCCGTCGCCGACCTGCGACACCCCCGGCCCCCCGGCCTTGGGCGTCCCAGCACGCGCCGGCATCCGTTACCGGGGCTTGCCCCGGTGACATAGCAGGCAAGACTCTGAGGGGAGACAAGATGGCGGCGATGAAGCCGCGGACCGGCGACGGACCGCTGGAGGTCACCAAGGAAGGCCGCGGCATTGTCATGCGCGTGCCGC
This sequence comes from Micromonosporaceae bacterium, assembly GCA_045403155.1. Lineage (GTDB taxonomy): Bacteria > Actinomycetota > Actinomycetes > Mycobacteriales > Micromonosporaceae > JAXIPB01. The sequence continues at coordinate 26,388 of JAXIPB010000100.1, read as the reverse complement.
TGGAGGGTGGCGGTCGGCTGGTCGTAGAGATGACGCCGGATGAGGCGACCGCGCTCGGTGAGGCGCTCAAGACCGCGGTTGGCTGACCCCCGCTTGGCCACCGATCGCCGTTTCGGGTGCCGGACGCGTCACCGCGTCCGGATGCCCGGAGCGGCGATCTACTGTCTCTGGTACCGCCGATTGACCCGTCCAATCACGGCCGCACGGAATTGAGGTCGCGTGCTCGATATCACCGTTGGCCCCACCTCGACGTCCGCTAAGGTCCTCGCGCTGACGGTGTGTCCGGATCGCTCGAGTGCGGGCGACGAGCGCACTGACGGCGAGGTCTCGGCGACGATCATGCCAAGCGGCAGCGCGCTGGACGACTCACTGCTGGCAGAGGCCGAGGCGTTCCTCGCCGACGTCGCCCACAGCGGCGCCGCGGGATCGGTCCACGTCCTTCCGCGACCACGACGCGACCCGAGTCACCTGGTGTTCGTGGGGGTCGGGGACGCCGACGAGGCGGCGTGGCGATCGGCTGGTGCGGGCGTCGCCCGCGCCGCCTCCCGGTTCACCGCGGTGACGGTCTCAATGCCGGTGGATGCGGGACCCGAGGCGTCGAGGGGATTCGCGCATGGGGCGTGGCTCTCCTCATACCGGTTTCGGCTCGCCGCCGAGCCCGACGATCACGCATCGAAGCTACGGCGGATCACGCTCGCCACCGACGACGCGAGCACCTCCGGCGCGGCTATCGCCGAGGCGCGGGCCATCGTCGACGCTGTGATCCTGGCCCGCGACCTGACGAACACGCCGAGTCTGCAGAAGTCGCCGAAGTGGTTCGCGGATCGGATCGCGAACGCCGCGGCCCGGCGCGTAGGTGTGACGGTGAAGGTGCTGGACGAAAACGACCTTGACCGGGATGGATTCGGCGCGATCCTCGCCGTCGGCGGCGGATCGAAGCGTCCGCCCCGGCTGGTCGAGCTCTCCTGGCGTCCCCGCCGGGCCCGCGCGCACGTCGTCCTCGTCGGTAAGGGCATCACGTTCGACTCCGGCGGTATCTCGATCAAGACCGTTGAGGGAATGAAGCTGATGCGCAAGGACATGGGCGGCGCCGCGGCCGTCTGCGCCGCACTGCTCGGGGCCGCCGACCTCGAACTTCCGATCCGGATCACAGCGTTGGCGCCGCTCGCCGAGAACATGATCAGTGGGTCCTCGGTCCGGCCGGGAGACGTGGTGCGGCACTACGGCGGGATCACCACCGAGGTCCAGAACACGGACGCCGAGGGGCGCCTGGTGCTGGGTGACGCGCTGGCCTACGCCGCGCGGCGGCTCAGGCCGGACCTGCTCGTTGACCTGGCCACGCTGACTGGCGCGTCGCACGTGGCGCTCGGCAAGCGAACCGGCGCTCTCTTCACCGAGAACGACCAACTGGCGTCGGCGCTCTCGTCGGCGGGCGAGGCGGTCGGCGAGCGAATGTGGCGGATGCCGCTATCGGACGACTACGCCGTACTGCTCGCGAGCGACGTCGCCGACCTGAACAACGCGCCGCCGCCGGGGCAGGCCGGGGCGGTCGTGGCGGCTCTGTATTTGCGCGAGTTCACCGGTGCCCTTCGCGATCGCTGGGCCCACATTGACATGTCGGCGCCGTCGTGGATCGAAACCAACGACGGCCCGCTGGTGAAGGGCGCCACGGGCTGGGGGGTACAGATGTTGCTCCGCTGGCTCTCGTCCATGTGAGGTCGTCGCACCTCGTCAACACCACACCTGTTCAACACGGCACCTCGTCAACACCGCACCTGTTCAACACTCGTCCGGTCCGACGCGGGCTGACCGGGCGAGTATTGAAGACTTGCCGCTGCCGCCATATCCGCGACGTCGGGAGGTTGATCGTGAGCCTCCTCGGGGTAGCACTCTCGGCCGCGAGAGGGACGCGGCCGGCGTTCGAATGAGTCTTTGCAACGCATGGCCGGGTCCACAGGGCCGTGCCGTGCCATCCTGGAGTGCGGGGGATTGGGAGGTGTTCGGCGAATGACTGACGGTTCCGGCGGTTCCGGCAGTGGTGCGGCTGGGCGACCGTGGTGGTCGGATGCGCTCAACGACCCGTGGCGTAATCCGGACTCGCACGCCGTCATCGTCACCAGCACGCCGCCGCAGGCGCCGCCGGCCGAACCGGACGATCTCATTCCCCAACCGCAGAGCGGGCTGCGTCTGGCGGCCATTGTTGCGCTCGTGGTCGGTCTGCTCGCCGGCGCTCTTGGCGGTGCCATCGGCTACGTGGCGGCGGTAAAGCGCCAGGCGCCTCCAGTGGTACTCGGCAACGGCTCGCGCGCGGATGCCCCGCCGCTCCGCGCGCCGGATTCGTTGCCCGCCATCGTCGCGCGCGTCATGCCGAGCGTCGTGACGGTCCAGGGCCCAACCTCCCAGGGGGACACGCTCGGCTCCGGATTCGTGATCACCGCTGACGGATTCCTCCTCACCAACGAGCACGTCATCGCCGAGGTTCCCGACGAGGGGCTGCGTGTCACGCTCTCCGACACGACAACGCTGGCGGCCCGGGTCGTCGGCCGGGATCGCGAATCCGATCTTGCCGTTCTCAAGGTCGACCGGGACAATCTTCGACCGGTCGAGTTCGCCGACTCCGACACGGTCGCGGTCGGCGACGGTGTGGTCGCCATCGGCGCGCCCCTGGCGCTACCGGGTACCGTGACCGCCGGCATTGTCAGCGCCCTCGACCGTACGATCGAGACCCAGGACCTCGGCGGGGTGCAGCGCTATTACGCAGCCATCCAGACCGATGCCGCGATCAACCGCGGCAGCTCCGGCGGACCGCTACTCGATTTCTCCGGTCGCGTCATTGGGATCAACTCGGTGATCAAGTCGCTGGTTGAATCGGGCGTCGACGAGGCCGGGAACATCGGCATTGCCTTTGCAATTCCGATCAATCAGGCGGGCCGGATTGCATCTGAGATCATCGATACGGGTCGCGCTCGGCGCACGGTGATCGGCGCCCAGGTCGACCCCTATCGAGGGCCGGGCGGCGGGGTTCGGTTGACCACTGTTGACGCCGGCGGGCCCGCCGCGTCCGCCGGGCTACGGATCGGTGATGTGGTCGTACGCATCGGCACCCATCTCATCGAACAACCGCACGACCTGATCGCGCTGGTCCGCCGCTATGACCCAGGCACTGTCGTGACCGTGGTCTACCGGCGGGGCACCGCCACCGTGACGGCGAGCGTCACGCTGGTCGCGGATGCCAACTGACCGGCCCTGGCCCTGCCAGACCAGGGTTGGTCTGCGTACTCTTGGGTCGAAGATGGGAGGCGAGCGTGTTTTCGAACTTGAACTGGTGGGAGATCATTGGTCTCGCACTGCTCGCCCTCTTTATCTTCGGGCCGGAACGGCTACCCAAGGTCATCAGCGACGGCCTGCGCATGCTGCGCAGTTTGCGCGACATGGCGCGCAACGCGACCACGGACCTCAGCCGCGAACTCGGCACCGAGGTGCGCCTCGAGGACCTACACCCGAAGACGTTCATCCGTAAGCACCTGCTATCTGAGGAGGACGAGGCCGCGCTTCGCCGCCCCTTCGACGACGCCTACCGTGACGTCAAGGAGATCGCGACGGACGTGAACGGGGTCGGATCGCGCCGCCCACAGGAGCAACCGCCGGCCCCCCGCTCGGCCGACCAGGTGCGCAGCTACGACCAGGTACGCCCGTTGGAGGGCCAGCCACGGCCGTACCATCCCGAGTTCCCCGGGTCCGACGCGCGTGGGAGCGAGGAGCCCCGTCCATACGACGCCGACGCGACCTGAGCTTAGGCGGGCCGTAGCCCAAGGGATTTACCGGCGAGTGTCTCCCGTCGAGTCGCGAGGCGGTCCGCGACCGCATTCAGCGCGGCCGCCGCCGGGGCGGTGGGGTCGGTGAGGACGATTGGAGTGCCTGCATCGCCGGACTCACGCACCCGGGTGTCGAGCGGCACCTGTCCGAGGAGCGGAACCTCGGCGCCGACCATGCGGGACAGCGTCGCCGCGACGGTCGAGCCGCCACCCGTACCAAAGATCTCCATCCGCTCCCCGGTCGGGAGTTCCAGCCACGACATGTTCTCGACCACACCGACGAGGCGTTGGTGGGTCTGCAGCGCTATCGCCCCGGCCCGTTCGGCGACCTCGGCCGCGGCGGCTTGGGGTGTCGTCACCACGATGATCTCCGCGCTCGGCAGCAGCTGGGCGAGCGAGATCGCGACATCACCCGTGCCGGGCGGCAGGTCGAGCAGCAGTACGTCCAGGTCGCCCCAGTAGACGTCGGCGAGGAACTGCTGCAGCGCCCGGTGGAGCATCGGACCGCGCCATACCACGGCCGCGTTGCCCGAGGTGAACATTCCGATGGAGATCACCTTCACGCCATGGGCCTGCGGCGGCATGATCATGTCTTCGACCTGAGTGGGTCGATCCGACGTACCCAGCATCCGCGGCACGGAATGTCCGTAGATGTCCGCATCTACCACTCCGACCGCGAGCCCCCGCGCGGCCAGAGCGGCGGCAATGTTTACGGTCACCGATGACTTGCCCACGCCCCCCTTGCCGCTCGCTATCGCATAGATCCTGGTGCGCGTCCCCGGCTGCGCGAACGGGATTACCGGCTCCGCGCCGGCATTGCCACGCAGGCTCTGTTGGAGGTCTCGACGCTGCTCCGGCGTCATGACACCGAAGTCGACCTTGACCCTGGCCACGCCGGGGACCGCGCCGACCGCGGCGGTGATGTCGTTCGTCAGCTTGTCCTTGAGCGGACAGCCGACCACCGTCAGCAGAATGCCAATCTCCGCCACCCCGTCGTCATCAACGGAGACCGAGCGAACCATGCCGAGATCGGTGATCGGTCGGCGGATCTCGGGATCGTCGACCGTGGCCAGGGCGGCCTGAATCGCGGCATCCATCGTCATCGCAGGGGCTGACATGCCAACCATGCTAGTCGCGTTCCCCGCCTGCACCACGCCGCCAGTTCCTCCGCGTGATCGGGGAGGGACGGTTGCCGGGAACGATCTCAGGAGGCGATGGACAAAGAATGCGTCCTTGCGCTAGACCGCCGACCAACGCGGTGGGAAGATCAGGGCGTAGGCGTCGCGCGCCTAGCCCCTTGGGGCGCGCGGCGTTCCTTCTTCGCCGGAGGCGATCAACGCCCTTCTTCGCCGGAGGCGATCGACGCCCTTTTGTTTGGTCGGCCGGCTCCTGACCGACGCGGTTCCGGGCCGTCAGTGTCGTCGGCGAGATCATCCATCGATACGTCGTCCGTGGGGTCGTCCTGTTGGCGCGCGGCGCGACGCTGTCGCTGCGACCCGCGCTGCCCCTTCCGCTCGGCCTTGCGCCGGCGGGCCGACTCGTCGAGCTCCGCTGAGTACTCCTCGGCGAGTCGGTTGAGCTCGGAGCGCAGGAAGTCGCGAGTGGCCACCTCGCCCAGCGCTATGCGGAGTGAGGCGATCTCGCGGGCGAGGAACTCGGTGTCGGCCTTCTGCATGGCCGCGCGGCGTCGGTCCTCCTCCATGGCGAGGCGATCCCGGTCGGCCTGGCGGTTCTGCGCCAGCAGGATCAAGGGCGCCGCGTACGAGGCCTGCAGCGACAGGATCAAGGTCAGGAACGTGAACGTGTACGGGTCGTAGCGCAAGTCAGTGGGTGCGAGGGTGTTCCAACCGATCCAGAGAAGAATGATCACGGTCATGTAGACGAGGAACCATGCCGTGCCCATGAACCGCGCGATCGCTTCGGACCAACGGCCGAAGGACTCGGCCTCAAGTCGCGGCAGACGAAGCCGGCGGGTGTCGCGGGGGAGGTCGAGCCGGGCCGACTCGATGCGACGGTTGTCGCGGCGTGACTCAGCCATGGTCAGACCCCCTGCCGGACGGGCCGGGTGCCGCCTCGACCACCGCCGGGGTTTCCGGTTCGGCGGCGTGGTCGCGGTCGCGCCAGTCGCGCGGCAGCATGTGGTCGAGCACATCATCGACGGTCACCGCGCCGACCAGGCGGTCGAGCTCATCGACGACGGCGATCGCCACGAGGTTGTAGGTCGCGAGCCGCTGAGTGATCTCGGCCAACGACGTTGATGGCTCGATTGGGTCGATTCCCGTGTCGAGGATGCCGCCGAGCATCGCCGAGGGTGGCTCACGGAGGAGTCGCTGGAAGTGCACCACGCCGAGGTACTTCCCGGTGGGCGTGGCCATGGGTGCCCGGGCGACAAACACCTGCGCGGCGACGGCCGGCGGGAGCTGTTGCTCGCGGATTCGAGCCAGGGCTTCGGCCACGCTCGAGTCCGGCGTCAGAATCACCGGCTCCGAGGTCATCAGGCTGCCCGCGGTGCCCGGCTGGTACGCCAGCAGCGCCCGGACGGGCGACGCTTCGTCCGGCTCCATCAGGTTGAGCAGCGCCTCCTGGTCCGGCTTGGGTAGCTCGGCGAGGAGGTCGGCCGCGTCGTCGGGGTCCATCTCCTCGAGCACGTCCGCCGCGCGATCCAGGTCGAGCACCGCCAGGATCTCCACCTGATCGCGCTCGGGGAGTTCGCCGAGCACGTCCGCGAGGCGTTCATCGTCGAGCGCCGCGGCGACCTCGTTTCGGCGCGATTCCGATAGATCCTGGAGCACGTTGGCGAGGTCCGCCGGCCGCATGTCCTCCAACACCGCGAGCAGCGACGCCGTCCCCTGGGCTTCGGCCGCCCCAAGAAGGCCCTTCACCTCGGACCAGTCGAGTTGGTGGAGATGTCCGCGGCGCGACAGCCGTCCGGTCTGCTCGCGAACGGCGATTCGACTCAGTGACCAGTCGCCTGTCCGATCGCTCTCCATCGCGATGTCGACCACTGTGGCCGGCGTGCCGGTTTCCGCGATGATGACTGCACGATCGAGCAGGTCCTCAAGCACCAGGAGTTCATTGGCACGCTTCTCGAACCGGCGCAGGCTGATCGTGCCCGTACCCAGTACGACCGCGTCGGCGTCGATAGAGACCACCCGACCGATCGGTAGAAAGATCCGCCGGCGCAAGGGCATCTCCGCGACCAGGCCGACAACATGGGGTGGCCTGGAGACGCGCGTCCGCGCCACCGCGTCGCGCACGCGGCCGACCTGGTCACCATTGGGGTCAAAGATGCTCAGCCCGGCTATGCGTGCGACGTAGACCCTGGTGGACGTCGTCACCTTTCCAGCGTAGTTGCACTGAGATTTCGGCCCTGCAGTCCGTTTAGTGTTGACCCTTATGAGCACGCTGTCGTACGAGATCGTCGACGTCTTCACCGACCGGCCGGTCGCCGGCAATCCGCTCGCGGTGGTCTTCGGTGCCGACGGTCTGGCCAGGGACCAGATGCAGGCTCTTGCTCGCGAATTCCACCTGTCGGAGACGGTCTTCGTATTGCCCCCCACCGTGGAGGGTGCGACATATCGCGCACGCATCTTCACTCCCGAGCAGGAGCTCCCCTTCGCCGGGCACCCCAGCGTGGGTGTGGCGGTGACCCAGATGCGCCGTGGTCTGTTCCGCCCGGGGGTGGTGTTGCAGGAGTGTGGTGCCGGAATCCTCCCGATCGACGTGGACGACGACGGCCGGGCGACGGTCACCGGCGGCGCCCCGTCCGTTGGGCCAGAACTCGACCCCGCGCCGCTGCTGTCGGCCGTCGGGCTGACGGAGGCGGACTACGCGGGCCCCGCGCCGCGCATCGCGGGCTGCGGGCTGGATTTTCCGTTTCTCTCCGTGCATCCGGACGCGGTGGGTCGAGCGCGCCCGGGCCGACCCGTCGCGGGGGTCGGCGATGTGTGCGTGTTCTCGTGGGATCCGGCCCAGCGGCGGTCCCACGCCCGCGTCTTCGCGTCGGACAAGGGCGTTTCGGAGGACCCGGCGACGGGCTCCGCCGCGCTCGGCTTCGGGGTCTGGCTCGTCGCCGCCGGACTACTCCCGGACGACGCGGAGTCGTCCTATGTGGTTCGCCAGGGCGCCGAGATGCACCGCCCGTCCACACTGGATTGCGTGGTGTCCGCAGTGGATGGTTACGTGGTGCGGGTGACCGTCACCGGTTCGGTCGTCCACATAGCCCTCGGCGAGATCACCATCCCACCCTTCGTCGGCTAACCCCCCCACAACCGTCCGCCGATCATCCGCCGATCATGACCTGCAAATCATGATCGACGCTGTCGAGCGACGATTAGGTCATGATCGTGGCGATCTTGGCGTTGATGGTGGCGATCTTGTTGTGACGCGGGCGGCTAGGAGCGCTTCTTGACCTTATGCAAACGGAAGGGCTTGCGGGTGGTCTGGGTGGCCGGGGTGGGAGGCGGTGGCGCTGCCAGTGAGCCATCGGGCATGTGGACCAGCGGGTCGCCGCTCGGCACGAGGCGGCTGACGACACACTCGCGGCCCCAGCGCTCCGCGAGCGCCTCGGCGCTGGAGCTGGAGCTGTTCAATCGCTTGGCGGCCAGTTGCGGCGCGACGGCATCCCAGGCCTCGGTGCCGGGCCGGAGCCGTTCAACCGCTGCGCGCCAGGTGACGATCCGGCCGCCGTGATCACCTCGTGCCGTCACGGCCGCGGTCGACGCGTGGGCCAGTCCGCGCGCGGGCTGCTCGCCGGCGCCGCTCACCACGTAGAGCGCGTCGTCGGCCCAGAGACACCAGACCGCATACGGCGTCTGGTCCCCTATGCCGATCCAGGCGATCGCCGCCTTCTTCATCGCCTCGGAGACGAGCGGTTGCATGGGCGCATTCTTCCCCGTACTAAGAACTTTTCATAGCGGTTCGTGCGGGCCGCCGTCATGAAACTCCCGCGCCGTGTAGCGCAGTACGCTCGCGCCGGTCGGCAGCCGGTCCCGATCCCAGCCACCCTTGGTGAGCAGCGCCGCGACGAAGTCGGTCGGATCGGGCAGCTTGTCCCATACGGCCGGGAGAAACGTTGCCTGGCGCGTCCCGACCGAGAGGGTCAGGCCGTCGATGCGCGGGCGGAGCAGCCGGTGCAGTTCGGAAAGACGCCGGGCTGGGACCGGCTCGGCACGGCTGAGTACGGACACGCTCACCTCCAGTTCGGGCCACTCCCCGGCGCCAACCGGCTCCATCCTCGGGTCGGCCATGGCTCGGACGGCGTTTCTGGCCACGTCGCGATAGAGCGGTCGGGCCGGCTCCAGCGAGCCAATGCAGCCACGAAGGACGCCCGCGTGCTCCAGGGTCACGAACGAACAACCCACCCGCCGCAGGGCGGCGGGCTTCGGTATCCGGCCGTCAATCGGTGAGCCGGACAGTCGCGAGCGCACCGTCTCCGCCGCGAGTCTGACCAGCGCCTCGCCGTCGGCGGTGCTCAGCGGGGACGCCATCGGCCCGCTCATGCACCCAGTATGGCCGCAGTCCCGTCAATCTCTGGTCCAGCCGCGTCGCCGCCGGAACCACACCTGCGAGGATCACGGCTAATGCGCCCAACCCGCAACACCGACCTGGTGACGATCGGAGCCCTCGTCGTCGCCGTAGTCGCGGTCTCGGCCTCCGGCCCGATGATCGCGTATGCCGCCGCTCCTGCCGTCGCGATCGCCTTCTGGCGCACCGCGATGGCGGCAGGCGTGCTCGGCCCGGTCGCCGTCGTCCGGCGTCGCGGCGAGCTTGCCTCGCTCATCCGCGGCCCGGCGCGGCGCGACGGGTTGTTCTGCGTGCTGGCCGGCGTGGCGCTCGCCGCCCACTTCGTCACCTGGGTTCCCAGCACCAAGCTGACGACGGTGGCGACGGCGACCGCGCTCGGCGCGACTCAACCTGTTTGGCAGGGGCTAATCGCGGTCGGTCAGGGGCGACGGCTTCCACGGCTCACCTGGATCGGTATCGCGGTGGCGGTACTCGGCGCGGCGGCGGCGACCGGGGCGGATCTGCGGGCCTCGACGACGGCGCTCCTCGGCGATCTGCTCGCCGTGGCGGGCGGTATGGCTGTCGCCGTCTACACAGCGTTGGGCGAGCGAGCCCGTGTCACCACGAGCACAACCGCGTACACCGCTGTCTGCTACACCGTCTGCGCCGTGCTCTTGCTCGCCGTGTGCCTCGTGGCCGGCGTTCCGCTGGCCGGATATCCCGCGACGGCCTGGCTCGCGATTGTCGGGCTCACCATCGGCCCACAGTTGCTCGGCCATTCACTGTTCAATTTCTCGCTCCGCAGCGTGTCGGCCACGACCATCTCGGTGCTCATCCTGCTGGAGGTGCCGGGAGCCGCGTTCATCGCGTGGGCGTGGCTCGGCCAGGTGCCACGGATGGGTGCGATACCCGGCCTAGCGCTGCTTCTGGTCGGTGTCGCGATCGTGGTTCTCGCCGGGCGGCGGGCCCGCGACGCCGCGCCCGCACCGGTGGAGGAGCCCGAGGCCGGTGTCATCGCTCCCGGGATCCCACGAGGCTGAGTTGTCACGCCGTCACGCTTGGTTGAGGCCGACGGCCGCGAGGCTCGCGTCCCAGAGGCGCGCGGCCAACTCCGGGTCATCGGCCTTCGCGGCCGGACGGCGCTCGCGCCGGTCCACGTAGTAGCCGCCCGGCCTGATCTTCGAGGCGTCCACAGTGGCGAGCCATACGAGCGTCTCCGCCCCCTTCTCCGACGTACGCAGCATCGGCGCGAACCGGTAGAAGGCGCTGATCATTGGGCTTTCGTTGCCGAAGCGGGTCCGCACGAGGCCCGGGTGGTACGACATGGACAGGATCTCCGGCCAACGTCGGGCCGCCTCGGCCGCGAACAGGATGTTCGCCTGCTTCGCCGAGCCGTAGACCGGAAGAGAGCGATACGCGCGGTGCTCGCTGGATAGATCGTCGGGTCGCAGGGCGCCGTTGGTGTGCGCATCGGAGGCGGTGTTGATGATGCGCCCGCCGCGCAGTGCACCGCGCAACTCATGGCTGAGCAGGAAGTGGGCGAGGTGGTTGACCTGAATCGTCTGCTCGAAGCCATCCACAGTGGAGCGCCGCTTGGCGAAGGCGCCGCCGGCGTTGTTGGCAAGGACGTCGATGTGCGGAAACGCGGTGCGAAGCTTCTCGGCGAGTGCCCGCACATCGTCGAGGACCGTGAAATCGCAGCGGTACGCCGTGACCGGAGCCGTCGCCGACGACCGCACATGCTCGGTCGCGGTACGCACGCGAGCGTCGTCGCGACCAACCAGAGCAACCGCCCACCCACGTCGGGCCAACTCCACAGCCGCGGCGCGGCCGATGCCCGAACTGCCGCCCGTCACCACGGCCACCCGGGGCTCAGTGAGATCTTCCACAGCACCGTTCTCCGCTGTCATGGCGCGAGGTTACCGTGGCGTCAACCATTGGCGTACCCACCCCCGCCCCGGCCCTGAAGAGGAGCCTTGCCATGACAGCATCGCGTGCCCGCCGGTCGTGCCTCGCCGTGCCTGGCTCAAGCCTGAAGATGCTCGACAAGGCCCAGGCCCTCCCGGCCGACCAGGTGTTCCTCGACCTCGAAGACGCAGTCGCACCGCTGGCCAAACCCGATGCCCGCAAGAACATCGTGGCCGCGCTCAACGAGGGCAACTGGGGTGGCAAGACCCGTGTCGTACGGGTCAATGATCTCACCACTTCGTGGACCTACCGGGACGTCATCGAGGTGGTGGAGGGTGCCGGCGCGAACCTCGACTGCATCATGCTGCCGAAGGTGCAGGATGCGGAGCAGGTGGCCTGGCTTGACCTCACCCTTACCCAGCTGGAGAAATCGCTCGGCCTGCCGGTCGGCGGGATCGGCATCGAGGCGCAGATCGAAAACGCCCGCGGCCTGGTGAATGTGGACGCCATCGCGGCTGCGTCGCCGCGCACCGAGACGATCATTTTCGGTCCGGCTGACTTTATGGCATCGATCAACATGAGGTCTCTCGCGGTCGGGGCACTCCATCCGGACTACCCCGGCGACCCGTATCACTACATCCTCATGCGGATCCTCATGGCCGCCCGGATGTACGACCTTCAGGCTATCGACGGGCCGTTCCTGCAGGTCCGCGACGTCGAGGCGTTCCGGGCGGTCGCTCAGCGGTCAGCCGCGCTGGGGTACGACGGCAAGTGGGTGCTGCATCCGGGCCAGATCGATGCGGCCAACGAGGTCTACTCGCCATCGCAGTCCGACTTTGACCACGCCGAGTTGATCCTCGACGCGTACGAGCACTACACGTCTGAGGCCGGCGGCCGCCTCGGCGCGGTCATGTTGGGCGACGAGATGATCGATGAGGCGTCGCGGAAGATGGCGGTCGTGATCGCGGCCAAGGGTCGGGCCGCGGGCATGATCCGTACGACATCGTTCATCCCGCCGGACGCCTAGCCTCCCAAGGTCATCTTAAGTGTCCGACACTTGCCCGGCTGGTCTCGGTGAGCCCGGGCAAATGTCGGACACTTACGAGCACGACAGGGCGAGCATCAGGCGGAGGGCGTCGAGGCCACCGCCGTACGTCGGGTCGTAGGTGGACGAGGTCACGGCCATGGAGATCGCGACTATCACGACGGCGGCGAAAGCCAGGCCCAGGCCGGTGGCGATCCAGCCGGTGATGATGCCGGCGAGAGCCATGCCGTCGCCGGCCTCCTGGCGGTCCCGGATCTGGCGTCGCGCCACGTGGCCCAGGATGGCGCCGACGAATCCGAACAGCGCGCCGATGCCGTAGCAGACGAGGAAGAGCGCCCCGACGATCGCTACGACCATCGAAGCGATGGCGAGGCCGTTCGTCTTCTGTGTGGGCAGGTAGACGGGGTAGTAGCCGGCGGGCTGCCCGCCGTACCCGCCATAGCCTCCGTACCCGGACATCGGCGGGGCGGTCACCGGGTAGCTGCCGGCGGCGTACGGCGGCGCGCCTGACTGAGCCGGCGTCGCAGCAAAGCCGCTGTCCGGTGGCGCATACGCCGGCGCGATCGACGGCGGACTCGACGGCGGACTCGGCGGCGGAGGGCCTGAGCTCGTCGGGTCCGAGTACGCGGGGAGCGAGCCGGTGCTGTCCATCAGGTGGCGGGCGCGTTGGCGAATATGAGCGCGAAGAATCCGATGTAGGCCGCACACCCGCATACGTATAGGCCGGTAACGACCCAGCCCACGATGATGCCGGCCAGGGCCATGCCGTCGCCCTGCTCGCCCGTCGTCGCGATCTGCTTGCGCGCGATGTGACCGAGGACTGCGCCCACCGGCGCGCTGATCAACGTGAAAATTCCAGCGAGCGAGCAAACCAGCGCGGCTATCGCCATGCCGTTGGTGGGGCGGTTGACGTAGACGGGTTGCCCGTACGCCGGTTGCCCGTACGCGGTCTGGCCGTACGCCGGTTGCCCGTACGCAGGCTGGCCGTATCCTGGCGCCTCGTACGACGGCTGGCCATACGGAGGCTGCTCGTAGGACGGCTGACCGTAAGGGTCGCCGTACGAGGGTTGGCCGGGCGAGGGCTGGCCGGCCGGTGGTTGGCCGTACGGGGGCTGGCCATAAGGCTGGCCGGAGATCGGCTGGGTCGGCGGCTGAGGAGCTGCCCAGCCAGAGTCTGACGAGCTGGGCTGTTGAGGGTCGGTCATGGGCCTTTCTCCGTGTCAGCGCGTCGGGCGACGCCAGCCGCGGCGCGCGATCGTTCCGCGGCGCACAGTGGCGAGCGTGTGACGGGTGGTGCCGGGCATTCGTGTGGCCAGGTCAGGGTAGCGGTCCGGGTCACGCGGGTATGTCCGCCGAACGACCGCGCGTGGTTTGCCGCGGGCGGGGCCGGCCGGCAGGATCAGCCGCAGGAGCGAGCGCACCATGAGCGAGGGGCGGGCCATGAAGGACTCTGACCGGCTGGACGGCCGGGTCGCATTGGTGACCGGAGCCGGCAGTCCAGACGGAATCGGATACGCCACGGCGGCGAGGCTGAGCTCGCTTGGCGCGAATGTCGCGATTGTCTCAACCACCCGACGGATCCATGACCGCGCGGCGGAGCTCGGGGTAACCGGTTTCGTTGCGGACCTCACCGATGAGGCCGAGGTGGGCGCCCTCGTCGACGCGGTGGCCGAGCAGATCGGCGACGTGCAGATTCTCGTCAATAATGCCGGTCTGGCGAGCAAGGCGAGCCCCGAGGTACTGCGCCCGGTCGCTCAGTTGAGCGTTGACGAGTGGCGAGTGGAGATCGACCGCAATCTCACCACGACATTCCTCGCCAGCCGGGCAGTCGTGTCCGGGATGGCCGAGCGCGGATGGGGGCGCATCGTCAATCTCTCCGCGACGGCGGGACCGGTCAACGCGTTGCCGACCGAGGCCGCCTACGCGGCGGCGAAGGCGGGAGTGCTCGGCCTGACCCGGGCTCTAGCGATGGAGGTGGTCGCCGACGGGGTGACGGTCAACGCCGTGGCGCCGGGCATCATCCACACCGGCAGCTCGACCGTCACCGAACTCAAGCGAGGACTTGACACCCCGATGGGTCGCCCCGGCACGCCGGACGAGGTGGCGGCCGCCATCGCGTTCCTGTGTACGCCGTCAGCCTCGTACATCACCGGCCAGATTCTCGTGATCGACGGTGGTAACAGTGTCCGCGAGGTCCAGTACCGCTAGATGGTGGTCGTGGTGCTCGCGCTCAGCGTGGTGACGAGCACAGCCGCGCAACATATGACCAGATATAGGCCGGTCAGGACGTAGCCGATGACGAGTCCGGCGGTAGCGAGCCCCGAACCGTCCTCGCCGGTTTGGGCGATTTGGCGCTTGGCGATGTGTCCGAGCACGATCCCGGCCGGCGGGAAGACAAGGGCGAGGACGAGCGCCAGCACCGCCATCGTGCTGGTTCCGCGCGGCTGTACGACGGGGTAGGGCTGGTACGCCGGGCCGTATCCCGCTGCCTGAGAGGCCTCCGGGGGCGGGTAACCGGGCGGGGGCGGGTAACCGCCAGCCGGCGGCGCCATGGGCGGCGGCGGCGCCATCGGCGGTGGTGGAGGCAGCGGCGGTGGTGGAGGCAGCGGCGGCGGCGGCGACCCGGGCGTGACGCCCGGTTCGCCCGAACTGGGCGCGGGCTCCGCCGGCGGTGGTTGCATCTGCCGTGTCTCGTCGGAAGATCCTGATGTCTCCTCGGGAGATTTCGGTGTTTCGTCCGGTTGATATGGTTCCGATGTGCCGTCGGACGGTGGTGGCTGCCACGTCATCGCGCCACTCCTTCCTGTCGATCCCATTCTGGCCCGCCGGACGACCTTCGGTGAGATTTCGCACAACGGCCGCAGCTCGGGCACATTGGTCTGGAACGCCACGCTCGCACATACTCACGGGTAACTCATCGGCAGCTTCGCGGAGGCTCAGATGGCCCGCCTCGCCCAGACACCCGGCCTTACCGAGGTCCAGAGCGACATTCTCGCCACGGTGCGCGAGTTCGTTGACAAGGAAATCATCCCGCACGCCCAGCGACTGGAGCACGCCGACATCTATCCGGCCGAGATCGTCGACGGCATGCGCGAAATGGGTCTGTTCGGCCTGACCATTGCCGAGGAGCACGGCGGATTGGGCGAGTCACTGCTGACGTACGCCCTCGTGGTGGAGGAGCTATCGCGGGGCTGGATGTCGATATCGGGCATCGTCAATACCCACTTCATCGTGGCGTACCTCGTCTCCCAGCACGGCTCGGCGGAGCAGAAGGCACGGCTGCTACCGAAGATGGCCACCGGCGAAGTACGCGGTGCGTTCTCGATGTCGGAACCCGGGTGCGGCTCCGACGTCGCGGCGATCCGATCCAAGGCCGAGCGTTCCGCCGACGGCGAAGTGTTCAAGCTGGACGGTCAGAAGATGTGGCTGACCAACGGCGCGTACTCCTCGGTCGTCGCGACGTTGGTCAAGACCGAACTGGGCGCCGACAGTGTTTACGGCAACATGACCACGTTCCTCCTCGAGAAAGACCCTGGCTTCGGCGAGACCACGCCCGGCCTGACCATTCCCGGCAAGATCGAGAAGATGGGCTACAAGGGGGTCGAGACCACGGAGATGATTCTCGATGGCCACACCGTGCCCGCCTCGTCAGTCCTGGGTGGAGTCGACGCGGGTCTGGGCCGCGGTTTTTACCAGATGATGGATGGCATCGAGGTCGGGCGGGTAAATGTGGCCGCGCGCGCCTGCGGGGTCGCGCTACGCGCGTTTGAGCTCGCGATCGCGTACTCACAGCAGCGCTCGACCTTCGGCAGACCCATCGCGGAGCACCAGGCGGTGGCGTTCAAGCTGGCCGAGATGGGTACGAAGATAGAGGCGGCCCACGCTTTGATGGTCAATGCCGCCCGCCTCAAGGACTCCGGTGAGCGCAACGACGTCGAGGCTGGCATGGCGAAGTTGCTCGCCTCCGAGTACTGCAACGAGGTCGTCCAGGAGTCATTCCGCATCCACGGCGGGTACGGATTCTCGAAGGAATTCGAGATCGAGCGGCTCATGCGCGAGGCGCCGTTCCTGCTCATCGGCGAGGGCACCTCGGAGATCCAGAAGACGATCATCTCGCGCGGCCTGCTCCGCGAGTACAAGCCCTAGCTTGGCGCTCCCCGGCCGGCGGCTCCCTGGGCGCCGCCCCCCGGCTGGCCCAAGCCATGGCGACCAAGACCACCGCAGGTGTCTAACACTCGCCCCCATCGAAGCGCTGAGACCGGGCGAGTCTTGAACACTTGCGGTGATCTTTGGGGGACGGGCGGGCGCGGGGGGACGGAGCAGGCGCCGCGCACGGCGGCTAGTCCTAGTCGGCGGCGCGCTTGCGGCGCCGGCGCGACGCGGGCGTGATGTAGCCGAAGATTGGGCGCCGGCCCTCGTACTCGGAGTATCGCCGGCGCGGGCCCGCGATCGCGTACACCACTCCAACGATCACGCCGAAGAGTGCGAATGCGCCGATGCCCCTCATTGCACGATCGTCCAGGTTGAACAGGTCGCCGCCGGACGCGAGCGGGAGCAGAGCCAGGATGAACACCACCCCAACCAGCACGCCATACACCAAGCCAATGCCGCCGGCGGAGATCAGCTGCCGGCTGATGGCGCGACCGGCGAGGATGCCGAACACGGCACCCGCGGCGCCGGCGACGGCGAGCTGGGCGATCCAGGCCCATCCCGTCGACGATCGCCCGATCAACTCGGCGAACTGCGGCATGAACCCCATGATCTGCATGGCGATGCCGAGCACGATGCCGCCGGTAAGTCCGCCGACGACGCCGGCGCCGGTCCTGCTGATGACGTTGGACGGTGATACGTATTCGCTCATCGGTGCTCGCTCCTCGAGGGGTACGCCGTGGCGGGTCCGCAAGCGACAGTAAGGGCAATGGACGGCGGCGCCGCGGAACGGCGCGTCCGCCGATTGGCCCATGCGGTGTTGGCGTTTCGGTCAGGTGTGCAGCTCAGGCGCGCTTCGTGAGACGCGTCAATGCCCGTTCCACGGCGGTACAGAGGTCCTCGACGTAGTCCAGTCCGGCCGCGGCGGCGATTCGTCGCCCCTCGGGGGAGACGATGCCCTGTTGCAGCCAGACCGCCTTGGCTCCGACGGCCACCGCCTGCCGGACCACGTCGGCCGCCTGATCCGAGGGCCTGAAGACGTTGACCAGCTCGATTGGCTCGGGCACGTCGGCCAGGGTCGGATAGCAGTGCTCGCCCCAGATCTCATCGGCGTACGGATTGACCGGGATCACCCGCCATCCGTGCAGCTTGAGTTGCAGCGGTACGGCGTACGCGGCCTTCTCCTCGTACCGCGAGGCGCCGACGACCGCGATCGTCTCGAAGTCCTCCAGCATCTGCCTCGGCGTGCGCACGACGACGACATTAGCTCGGAACGGGATCTACAGCAGCGTCAGCTGTTCGACCGTCGGCTCTCGCGCCGGAGATGGCTGGGGCAGCCGGCGATGGTCGGCGACGTCGGGCCGGCCGATCCGATGCCGCCGGGCGGCCGCGGCGACCCGGGCGCTTACATCGCTCTGGTAGGCCTTCGGTGCGTACGAGCCCTTGCCGTATATCTCCCGGTACCGGTCGACCAGGTCGGGTCGCGCTCGGTTGAGCCAGGCGGCGTACCACTCCCGAGCGCCCGGCCGAAGGTGCAGGACCAGCGGGATCGCGCCGCCCGCACCGGCCGCCGCGATCGCTGCCACCGTCGCGTCAATCGACTCATCGGTGTCGGTCAGCCCGGGCAGGATCGGGACCATCAGGACGCTGACGTCGAAGCCGGCATCGGCGAATCTGCGGACCGCGTCAAGCCGGCGGCGGGGGCTGGGCGTGCCCGGCTCAACGGCGCGCCAGATCTCCTCGTCGACGAATCCCACGGAGAAGCTGACCCCGACGCTGGTCACGTCGGCGGCCTGGCTCAGCAGATCAAGGTCGCGCGTGATGAGCGTGCCCTTGGTGAGGATCGAGAACGGGTTAGCGTGATCGCGCAGCGCGGCGATGATCCCTCGCATGAGTTCGTACCGGCCCTCGGCCCGCTGGTAACAGTCCACATTGGTGCCCATCGCGATGTGGGCGCCGGTCCACCTGGCCGCGGCCAGCTCCTTGCGGAGCAACTGTGGCGCGTTGACCTTCACGATCACCTTGCTGTCGAAGTCATGGCCGGCGTCGAGATCGAGATAAGTGTGTGTATTTCGGGCAAAGCAATAGCGGCAAGCATGACTGCATCCCCGGTACGGGTTGATCGTCCACTCGAATGGCATGCGTGATGCCGCCGGCACCCGGCTGATGATCGACTTGGCCTGGATCTCGTAGAACGTCATGCCAGCGAAGCCGGGAGTATCGAATGTCCGCGCGACGGCGTTCGGGAGCGCCAGCGGCAAGGCGCCCGGCTGGCTCTCGACCACGGCATCGACACTGAGCGAATCCCAACGCATGTTCTAATACGAACACACGTACGTCCGAATGTCCACCACCCACAACCTCCCACCGACCAAGATCGCGGCGATCATGACCTCAGCGTCGCGGAGAGCGCCGATCATGACCTCCAGGTCATGATCGGCGGGAGAAAGGGGTGGGGTGCCGTTAGGCGGCGAGGGCTCGGCTGCGTACGTCATCCATGTCGAGATCGCGAACCAGGCCGATCAGCTGCTCGAGCGCCTGCTCGGGGAGCGCGCCAGCCTGCTGGAAGACGACGACGCCGTCACGAATCGCCATGATCGTGGGGATCGAGCGGATCTCGAAGTCTTGCGCGATCGCGACCTCGGCCTCGGTGTCGACCTTGCCGAAGACCACGTCGGGGTGATTCTCGGAGGCGCGCTCATAGACGGGAGCGAACCTGACACACGGCCCGCACCACGCGGCCCAGAAGTCCACTAGGACAATGCCCTCCGCGTGGGTGACCTCGTCGAAGTCGGAAGCCGTCAGATTCCGAATCGCCATTACACGCTCCGTTCGATGCTCGCTGGGCGCAATGAGCGGGTCGCCATTCGCCTACGTCCATAACCAACGCCCTTCGCCCGTGCGCCATTCCACCGGCCCTGTAGCGGGCATGTGGGACGGGTCACTTCCGCGAAGGTGACACGATGACGGTGTGGTCGCGCAACGCTTTCTGTACGACGGCGACTGTGCGTTCTGCAGTTCGTCGGCTCGATTCATCGAGCGACACATTCCAACGGAGGCGCTCGTTCAGCCGTGGCAGTTCGCCGATCTCGACGCACTCGGACTCACCTCGGAGGAGTGCGATCGGGCGGTCCAGTGGATCTCGACCGGTTCGGCGGGCGAGCCGGTAATGGCGGAGGGGCCCCGCGCCATCGCGGCGCTCCTGCGCAGCTCGCGCGGGCGCTCAGCTTGGTTGTGGCGTCCGCTCGGCCTGATGCTCGGCAGCCGTATCGCGCTGGTCGCGGCGTGGCCCGCGTATCGCTGGGTCGCCCGCAACCGACACCGCTTGCCGGGCGGCACCGCCGCGTGTTCGCTGCCAGCCAAGGATCGCGCGAAAGGCCACGACGGCTAGCACAAACTGCCGCAAGCCAGTCACCGAATCTCACAGTTTGGTAACTGTGACCCGCGTCTCCGCCCTGTCCCTATGCAGAGCCATGTCATGGCCGGCAAAATTCTCGGCATCAGAGCGTGGGCGGCGGGCGCCGGGGAGGGCCCCGCCGCTCATTGCGTCTCAACCCAGCGCGTCTCAACCCAGCGCGTCTCCACCCAGCGCGTCTCAACCCAGATCAGCGTCTAACCTCGGCTCATGCAATTCGGCCGCTACTTCGAGGACTTTGAGATCGGGGCCGTTTACCGGCACTGGCCCGGCAAGACGGTGACCGAGAGCGACGATCATCTCTTCTGCCTCATCACCATGAATCATCACCCGCTGCACCTCGATGCCCACTACGCGGAGACCTCCACCGATTTCGGGCGCAACGTCGTCGTGGGAAACCTGATCTATTCGCTCTTGCTTGGCATGTCGGTTCCGGATGTCTCCGGCCGGGCGATCGCCAATCTGGAGGTCGAGTCACTGCGGCACGTGGCGCCGACGTTCCATGGCGACACCATCTACGGCGAGACAACCGTGCTCGACAAGAGGGAGTCGGAGTCAAAACCCGACCGTGGCGTGGTCACCGTCGAGACCCGGGGCTATAAGCAGGACGGGACCATGGTCTGCGTGTTTCGCCGCCGGGTCATGGTGCCGACGAAGGCTCATGCGGGGCCAGAGCATCCAAGCTTCCCGGAACCGGCGCCGACTGCCTGATCGCCGACACTTCATCGGGTTTCGGAGTGGTGCCGTGTCTGACAGACTCGGTTACGTTCCGCTCACCCCCACGCGGAGGAGACAACCCGAAGTGAGCATCTTCGGACGTCTGCTTGGCCGCCGGCAGTCGCGGTGGGACGCGGCTTGGCGGGCGTTTCCTGGAGTCGTGGACGACGCCCCGGCGCTCTGGCGGGTCGATCTCGGTGCGGTGTTCTCCGCCCCGGTCACCCATCTGCCCGTACGCGTTGACATCGAGGTCCCCTGTGACCACGGCCCGGATGGGCTGCCAATCGACATGGGCCGATTGGCCCAGATCGAAGATGCGGTCCGCGCGTGTGTTGCCAACCTGGACGGCGTCTACGTGGGTCGGGTGGCCACGCTCGGCATCTGCCGCTTCACCGCCCACCTGCCGAACGAGCCGACGAGTCAGGTCCAGGTCGAGGGCGTGGCCGATGCCCGGACGCGTACGGAGTACGACCCGCACTGGGCCTACGTACGCGACTCCCTCGCACCGGATGATCGCCAGCATCGGCTACTCGAAGACCTCGCGGTCGTCGAATCGCTATCGGAGCACGGTGATGCTCTTGGCACGCCCCGCGCGGTTGAGCATGTCGCGTTCTTCGCCGAGCAAGCGAGCGCCGAGGGCGCAGCTGCCGATCTTCGTGGAGACGGGTTCGCCGCGAGCGTCGAACGTGACGACGAGGGGGACTTCGCACTCGTCGCCCAGCGGGCCGACCCCGTCGCCCCGCCCAGGGTGCACGAGCTGAGCTGGGCTGTGAAGGAGACCGTGGAGCGCTACGGCGGCATCTACGACGGCTGGCGCTGCGCGGTCGCCGCCTAGAGTCGCCCAGAGTCGCACAGAGTCCGAGCACCCGGAGTCCAAGATCTGATTGACCTGACTGCCCATTGGGTCTGGCTCCCGCGGCGGTTTGAAGGCTTATGCTGGCCTCGGGAGGTTGCCCCATGTCGAACCAACCCCAACAGCAGTCCGCAGCCCTCTCCTTCGATCGTGATGAGTGGGAGATGATCGTCACTCTCCCCCGCCGGGTGCTCATGGCCGCCGTCGCCGCCGCCCCCGCAGAGGGCCGCCGAGCGGCGGAAGGTATCGCGGGGATTGAGGCAATCGCTTCCGGGCTCGCGTCAGCCAGTCCCCTGGTGCGCGAGGTGGTCGGATCGATTTACACGGAGTCCTACCACCAGGCTGGCTCCAAGCACGCTGAACCACCCGGCGAGGGTGACTCCGGGATCGTGCAGACTCTGGCCGCGTGCCGGTACGCCTCCGAGGTCCTCGGTACCCGGAGCAACCCAGACGACGCGACCGCGTACCGCGACTGGCTGCGCCACATCGCCGCCGTGGTGACCGGTGTGGCCCAAGGTGTGGCGGCGCCCGCGCCGACCGGACGCGTGGGGCTGGCGGAGAGCCGATTCCTCTACGCCCTCGGCGGTGTGCTCCGCCCATAAGTGGCCCGGCCGGTGCCCGTACGCTCAGTAAACCGTGAGCGGCGATGAGGTTGAGGTGGGCGTCGGGCCGTGGCCCGGCCCATGGCCGGCGGACCCCCACTATGACCCCGCGCTGCTCGCGGAGGGCGATCGCCGCAATGTCGTCGACCGATACCGGTACTGGCGCCACGAGGCCGTCGTGGCCGATCTGGACGCGCGGCGCCACGACTTCCACGTCGCGATCGAGAACTGGCAACACGATCTCAACATCGGCACGGTGGTACGCACGGCGAACGCATTTCTTGCCCGCGAAGTGCACATCGTCGGCAAGCGACGGTGGAACCGCCGGGGTGCGATGGTGACCGATCGATACCAGCACCTGCGTTACCACGACACTCCTGCCGACCTGGTGTGTTGGGCGCACGACGCGGGGCTGGTCGTGGTCGGCGTGGACAACCTGCCCGGGTCGGTGCCGATCGAGAGCGTGCACCTGCCCCGGCACTGTGTGCTGCTCTTCGGGCAGGAGGGACCGGGGCTGTCCACGGCGGCCCAGGATGCGGCCGGCCTCGTATGCTCGATCGCTCAGTACGGCTCGACCCGCTCCATCAATGCGGGCGTGGCCAGCGGGATCGCCATGCACACCTGGATCCGGCAGCACGCCGCCCCACCCCCCGTGTGACCGGGTCCGGGTGCACTGTCCGGGAAAGTGGCCAACATCGGCCAGGAAATCGCCCACGTTCCCCACATGTGGCCGGTCAAACGATCTCATCCGCACCGGCCGGCTTGGGAGCACAATGAGGGGTGTGAGTCTCTCGGTGAGTTGCCCGCGATGCGGTGGCCCCGTGCTGCCGCCGGACCTCATGCACACCGACTGGCGCTGCTACGAGTGCGGAATCGTATCGCCGCTGCACGTTGCGAACCACATCTCGGCGGAGATCCTGAGCTCTGTCCGAGATCGTGTGCGCGCGGTCAAGGGAGACGACGGCGTGATGCCGCTGTGGTGTCCGTGGCCGCTTCCGTCCGGATGGATCGTGACCGGTGTGGCCTGGGCGGGAGACGAGCGCACCGGACCGAGAGCGACGGCGGTTGCTCTGTCCGGCCCGGCCCCCCTGGGGGATGGGCCAGCGGACGTGGTCTTCGTCGCGGAGGAGCTCGGCGTCGGGCTCGGCACGAGCCTCGCCGGCATTCCCGGCCCGGACCCAGGCCCCGCCCTCCGCGTGGCGGTCGAGACCACCGCCGCGCATGCGAAGGTCAAGGCGGCCGGTCATCCGACTCCACTGTGGGCGGTAGCGTCCCTTGAGGACCGAAGTGTGTATGTCGGCGAGGCCCGAGGGATGTGGCTCTACGCCATCACCTGGCCGGCACAGGCGGGATACGTGCTGGCGGAAGAGATCCAGTTGCACGACCTCACCGAGTCGTTGCCGAGCGAACTAGTCTTCGGCGCGCCGTCGCGTCGCCTCCGTCCTGGCCGCGAAGGAGAGTAATCTCGGTCGACGCGCGGTGGGACGTTTCCGCAAAGACGTTAACTCGGCGCCACACACCTGATACTGTCAGTAAGACTCTGCCCTGAAACGTATTGCTGCGCTCATGCGCCAGGCATGACAAGGAGGACAGCCCGAGATGGCCAAGAAGCTCGCCACCTGGGGTGGAGTAGCGTTCCTCATCTTCTTCATCGCATTCCGCCCGGCATCGGCTGCTGAGGTATTCAAGTCCATCGGCGCCGGCATCATGGATATCGCCACCGGATTTGGCGACTTCTTCTCGAACCTGGTCGCCTGACCGTCCTCCATGGCCAATGAGGATCCGCGTCGCGGCGGCGGCGAGGGCGACGAAGGGGGCGACGACGGCGGTCGGCGACCACCGTCGGAGTGGAACACCGAGCAAATTCCCGCTATCCCCGGCGAGTACGAAGACGTGCTCGAGTTCGATGACGTCGAGTACGCCGCGCTCACCGAGTCGGGCGTCGGATTCGATCCTGTCGAACTTCGAATTACCCAGGCGGCAAGCGAACTCGTACGCCGCTACCTCGCCCCGACCGAGAAGTTCCGCGGCGAGTGGCGCCGGCACTGGATCCACCTTGCCAAGAAGCTCTCGCTTGGCGTGTTCGCGACATTCGTGCTGGGCTATCTCTCCGGATACCTCGCCCGGCAGAACCTGACGTCGGGACTCACCATCCTGGTGGCCATCTGGTTCCTCGTCATGGCCTGGGTCCTCTGGGACGTCGCCGAGTGGTACTACGACCGATTCGTGCTGACGAACAGGCGGCTCATGCTCATCGGGGGCCTGGTGACCCGCAATGTGGCGATGATGCCGCTGGCCCGCGTGACCGACATGAGGTACACCCAGTCGCCGCTCGGGCGAGTGCTCAAATACGGCACCTTCGTGCTCGAGTCCGCCGGCCAGGAACAGGCCCTGCGGATAGTCAAAAACCTGCCCGACCCGGACGACCTCTATCTCCAGGTCGTCGAGGAGATGTACGAGCAGGACGCATCGGAGGCGCGTCGTCGCCCGGCACCAGTCGACGACGCTTAGCGAACGCCACGGTCTTCGAAACACACCCAGCTCGTCGGCGTCTGGCCCGATGATCCATCGCGCCTCATGCCGCGCCTCATTGCCGCGCCGACGCGCCTGCGGAGTTGACCAGGTAACCTCGGCGGGCGATGCGCATCGATCTGCACACACACTCCGACGTCTCGGACGGCACGCTCACGCCGGCGGAGGTCATGGCGGCGTCCGTAGACGCCGGCCTGGATGTGGTTGCGCTGACCGACCACGACGGGATCGATGGGTGGACCGAAGCCGCCACCGAGGCGGAGCGGGTGGGGGTCTCCTTCGTCCCGGGCGTCGAACTGTCGTGCCGGTGGTACGCCGTCGAGCCGGCCATCCCACTGCATCTGCTCGCCTACTATGTGGACCCCACCGAACCGGCGCTCACGGCCGAGATGGCCCGGGTACGCGAGGCGCGGCAGCGGCGGGCCGAACGGATCGTGGAGCGCATGCGGGCCGACGGGGTCGACGTCACCTGGGACGAGGTGCGCGCGTACGCCGCCGGGGGCACGGTCGGCCGACCACACCTAGCCCAGGCGTTGATCCAACGTGGACTCGCCGCGACTGTCGGCGAAGCGTTCGAGCCCTCGATGTTGGGGGAGCGGTGGCGGCTGCCCAAGGAGGACACCGACGTCTTCCTCGCCCTCAGGCTCGTGCGCGACGCGGGCGGCGTGCCGGTCTTCGCCCACCCTCGGGCGACCAAGCGGGGCCGGATCGTGCCGGACTCGCTGATCGAGGAGATGGCCGGGCATGGTCTCTTCGGTCTGGAGGCGGATCACGAGGATCACTCACCGGAGCAGCGGGAGGAGGTTCGCGCCCTGGCATCCCGGCTCGGACTCATCGTGACCGGGTCGAGCGACTTCCACGGCGCGAACAAGCCGGTCGCGCTTGGGGCGAATCTCACCTCCCCCCAAGCCTTCGAATCGATCCGCCTCGAGCGCCGACCACATTGAGCCCCGACCACATTGAGCGCCGACCACTGAGCGCCGATCATGATTTGGAGGTCATGATCGACGTGATCTGACGACGGTGAGCTCATGATCGTGGCGATCTTGGGAGGGCTCGGGTGGACGTGAGGCTCTTCGGCGAGGTGTTCGTGACCCTGCTCGTGATCACCGACCCGCCCGGGATGGTGCCGATCTTCTTAGCGCTCACCGGGGCGATGCCGGCGCGCGTCCGCAATCGAGCCGCGTGGGAGGCCGTGGGCCTGGCCGGCGGCGTGATCGTGGTATTCGCGGTGGCCGGTCAACAGATCCTGCGGTACTTGGGCATCGACCTGCCCGCCCTCCAGGGTGCCGGTGGCATTCTGTTGCTGCTGATGGCGCTCGAGCTACTCACCGGCGTCTCCGACGACCCGAGCCGCCCGTCCACGTCGAACGTCGCGTTGGTGCCCATCGGCACGCCGCTGCTGGCCGGGCCAGGAGCCATTGTCGCCACGATGCTCTTCGTCGAGCGGGCCGACGGGCCGGCGGGGTATCTCGCCATCGGCCTCGCCATCCTGCTCGTCCTGGTTGCGGTGTGGCTCACGCTCCGCTTCTCGGGCTTGATCGTGAGGGTGCTCCGTCCGGCGGGGATCGAGGTGCTGACCCGCATCGCCGGTCTGCTGCTCGCCGCGATCGCGGTTCAGTTGGTGGCCGACGCGATCGCCGCGTTCGTTGCCGCTTACCCGGGCTGACCAAACAGCATCGAATCATGTGATGGCCGGTGCCGTAGTCAGAAGGGGAAGTCGTGCTTGTCTGAGTTGGCCGACCCGGTTGGCGGGCGGAAGTAGTGGCTGAGGTCGCGGCTCGGCGGCGGGGGCGGTGGCCGGGCCGGCGATGCCGGGTCGGGTTCGGGTTGGAGGCAACTGTCGG
>JAXIPB010000284.1:0-19449 GCA_045403155.1 Micromonosporaceae bacterium | reverse complement strand
TCGCGGCGGCGACGCTGGTGCCGATCACGATTGCCGGGTGTCAGGTGGCGGACGATCCGACGGATCTTGCGTCGTCCGGGGGCGACGGCCCGACCAGCGTCATCGCCGACATCCGGAAGGCGTCCCTCGCTCTGCCGGCCGGGTTCGACCTTCAGCAGGTCGAGTTCGCCGACGCCAGCAACGGATACGCCGCGTTCTGGACGGAAGACCCGGTAAACCTCGCGACCACGAAGGACCCAGAGCAGTTCCGTTACGCGTCCGCGGTTTTCGCCACGAGCGACGCCGGCCGCACCTGGAGACGGCTCAAGGACCCGCGGGCGCCCAGCTTTGTGCCGCAGATGTACACAGTGGACGCGCAAACGATCGCGCTGGAAGCCCAGCCGGACGGGTGGTACGTCAGCCGCGATGGCGGCGCCACGTTCCGGTTTGACGCCGGCATGCGGGAGCCGCCCGAGGTTGCCAGTTACCTGAGCAGCGGCACGTACCGCCTGGAGTGCGAGGGCGGGTGCCGCATCGTGGGGAAGACGCAGACACAGCCAGGGCTCCCCGGCGAACTGGGGGCGGTGACCGAGGCGTCCGGAGCGGTCTGGGCGGCCTCACTGGATGGCACGCTTGCGTACTCGGCCTTCAGCCGCGACCAAGGTCGGACATGGCAGCGCCGCGACGTTCCATCGCACCCCGTGGGCGTGCCGGCCCGCCTGACCATGAGCGTGTCGGCGGACGGACGGGACGTCTGGCTTGTGGGATTTCCCGGCGGGGGGTTCGGAGGTCTCGGGTCGGTTGCTCCGGTGCGACGCAAGGACGTCGGGGTTCCGCTGCTGTGGCTTCTCGAAGGCGATCGTTGGGTGCCCAAGGGGACCCTCAATCCGCCGATACCGAGCATGCAGCCGTACTCCGTCTCCGCGATCGGCGGAGGGCTTGCCGCGGTGGCCGGGCCGGGTGTGGGGCTGGCCCTGGTCGACACGGCATGGCACGCCGTGGAGATGTCGCCGC
Organism: Micromonosporaceae bacterium; assembly: GCA_045403155.1. Lineage (GTDB taxonomy): Bacteria > Actinomycetota > Actinomycetes > Mycobacteriales > Micromonosporaceae > JAXIPB01. The sequence continues at coordinate 18,456 of JAXIPB010000284.1, read as the reverse complement.
GCGTTGAGTACCTCACGACGCTGCGCGACGGAACGGTGTTCGCCGCGAACCACCACGACCGGACCTTTCTATCTCGGTGCGCGCACAGGTCGTGACGTCCGCTGGGCCCAGCTAATTCTCACCGTGACCACGTGACGGCGCGATCCAATTGGCGCGATCCATGAGATCTTGGATTCTCTCCGCCCCCCTGGGGGCTGAAATGTTCCAAGATCTACGGGGTGTGGGACGTGCACGTAGTTGTGCGGATGACGACGATGGAGACTTCGCCGGCCTTGAGATCCGTGCGGCACTGGCGCGGGCATACGATTGCAGACATTCGATTGCCGTTGACCAGCCCTGAGACGACGGGTACCGTCCCACATCGACAGCGTCCCGAACGCTGCCGAAGGTCTCGTGCCGTTCTATCGATCGTTGGAATTGTCATGGACGACCTGACCGGCCCCCCACGTACCGGCGATCTCCTTGTGTCGCTCGGATTACCGGCCAGCGACAAGGAGGATGTGTCGGCGCTACGGTTCGCGGACGGCGCGCACTTCCGCATCGAGATCCCGAGCGTCGAGGGACCGCGCTGCGTGGAGGCGGTACTCACCGAGGCCGACCGGCTCGACGTTCCGGTCACCAGGATCTCGCAGGGGAGCGGAGTCGGCATGCTGACCGACGCCGATATCGCGGAGATGGTGGCGATGACCGCGGTAGCCGGCATCGAGATGTCGCTCTTCGCCAGACCCTCTGCCGGCTGGGACGCCTCGGCGATGGCTCGCGCCCCGGCCGGCGGCGTTCTTGCCTCAGCCGTGCGCGGACAGGACCAGTTCGCGGCCGCGGTTGACGAGATCCGGCGGGCGGCGGATCTCGGCGTGCGCAGTGTGCTGGTCGCCGACATCGGGTTGCTCTCGGTCTTCGGGCAACTGAGGGCGCGTGGGGACCTTCCCTCCGACATGCAGGCGAAGGTCTCGGTCATGCTGCCAGTGGCCAACCCGGCCAGCGCGGTCGTGATGGTCGGCCTCGGCGCCAACACACTGAACCTGCCGACCGATCTCACCCTCGGGCAGGTCGCCGCCATTCGGGCGGCGGTGACGGTTCCACTCGACGTCTATGTCGAGGCGCCGGACAACCTCGGCGGGTTCGTCCGGCATTACGAGCTGCCTCGCCTCGTCACCTGCGCCGCACCTGTGTACGCGAAGTTCGGGCTGCGCAACGCCCCGGACGTCTACCCGTCCGGAACGCACCTCGATGACGTGACGGTGGCGCTGTCCAAGGAGCGGGTCCGCCGCGCCCGCCTCGGCCTGGATCTGCTCGAGCGAGCCGGCTCGTCGGCGACGTGCTCCAAGCCCGGCGCACCAGGGCTAGCCCTGCCCGTCCGCTAGGAACCATCCACTCAGGACGCAGATCAGGAGTTGAGGCCGTGACGGCGTTGCCCACCCGTCAACTCGGGCGCACCGATATGCAGCTCAGCACAGTGGGCCTTGGTGCGTGGGCGATCGGTGGCGACGGCTGGGAGCGCGCGTGGGGCCCGCAGGACGATGCCGAGTCCGTCGCAACCATCGTGCATGCGGTCGAACGAGGTGTGAACTGGGTCGACACTGCGCCGATCTATGGCCTCGGCCACTCCGAGGTAGTGGTCGGCCAGGCGCTCGGCGCTCTGCCCCCGGCCGATAGACCGTATGTCTTTACGAAGTGCGGACTCTGGTGGGACGCCGCAGACCGGATGAATCCGCCGGCTCGGGATACCAGCCGCATCCGCCGCGAGCTGGAACACTCGCTCACCCGGCTCGGGGTCGAACGCATCGACCTGTACCAGATTCACTGGCCGCCGTTCAACGCTGCCGTCGAGGACTACTGGCCGACCATGCTCGACCTGCGCGCCGAGGGCAAGGCGCGCGCGGTGGGAGTGTCCAACTTCGACCTCGGTCAGCTCGGCGATGCCGAGGCGCTTGGCCACGTCGACAGCCTTCAACCGCCGCTGTCCCTCCTGCGACCGGAAGCGGGCGATGCCGAGATCCCTTGGTGCGTGGCGAACGAGACCGGGGTCATCGTGTACAGCCCGCTCGAGTCCGGTCTGCTGAGCGGTGCGTTCGACCTCGCCCGCGCCGCCTCACTACCGGCGTCGGACTGGCGCGCGACGGCACCGGAGTTCACCGGTGGGGCGCTGCTGCGCAACCTCGCCCTCGCCAACGCACTGCGCCCGATCGCCGCCCGTCACGGCGCCAGCGTGGCGGCTGTGGCGATCGCGTGGACTCTCGCCCAGCCCGGAGTCACCGGCGCGATCGCCGGGGCCCGGAAACCCGAGCAGGTCGACGGCTGGCTCCCCGCGGCTGGGCTGGCGCTTACCGATGTAGACCTCGCCGACATCGGCGTGGCGATTGCCAAACGACAACGCACACCTGACCTTAGTACGACAGCGGCGGACTAGTTCGGAGATCGTTGATGCGCGCTTACCTCGTCGAAGGCCCCGGGCGGCACAGCCTGGCCGAGATTCCCGAGCCCGCGCCGGGGCCGGGTGAGATCCTCGTTGCGCCCGCCGCAGTCGGCATCTGCGGCTCGGACCTCGAACTGCTCGACGGACGCCGACCCGCCGAGTACGTGCGCTATCCGGTCGTGCCGGGCCACGAGTGGGCCGGGCATGTGGTTGCCTGCGGTCCCGGGGCGGACGGTATCAGCGCGACGGGACTCGAGCCGGGCGCACCGATCGTCGCTGCGGGCGTGCGCACGTGCGGTCGGTGCGAGAGATGCAGTGAGGGGCGCAACAATCTCTGCACGGCCGCGTACGAGGAGACCGGATTCACGCTGCCGGGGGCGTTAGCCGATCGGTTGGTCGTCCCGGCCCACCTCGCCTATGCGCTACCCGCAGATCGTCCGATCGCATCGGCCGCGCTCATCGAACCGGCCGCCTGCGTGGCGACCGGTCTGTTGGAGGTTGGCATCCCCCGACCAGGCTCGCGGGTCGCGGTCGTCGGCGACGGCCCGCTCGGCCTGCTCGCCCTGGCTCTGCTGCGGCTCACCTCGCCGCGGGAGCTCGTGCTGGTCGGCTCACGACCGCAGCGGATCAGCTACGCCGCCGGCCTCGGTGCGACGGCCACGATTCGGCGCGATGAGGTTGCCGGTGTCGGCGGGTTCGATGTCGTCGTGGAGTGCACGAACTCCGCCTCCGGACCGCCGGCAGCGCTGGGTCTGGCCCGCCGCGCCGGCACAGTCCTGCTCCTCGGCATCTCCGGCGCGGCAACACCCGCGATCGACCCCGATGCCATCAGCCTCGCTAACCTCCGCGTGCAGGGAATCTTCGCCGCGTCCCCCGCGGCATGGCGGTGGCTCGTCGAGCTGTACGCCGCGGGCCTGTTTGACCCGTCGACGCTCATCACGCACCGCTTCGGGCTCGACCGGGTTGACGAAGCGTTCGCCGCTCTCGCCGATCGTGACGCCGGCGCCCTCAAGGTGGTTGTAGAGCCGAACCATGATCGGGAGGGTGGTACCGCGTGACGGGCGTGACGATGACCTGGCTCGGTCAAGCCGGCTTCCGACTCGATGGTGGCGGCGCGACGGTAATCGTCGACGCGTTCCTATCCAATGTGGAGAGCAGGCGGATCCCGCCGCCCCTCGACCCCGCGACGCTCTCCGATGTCGACGTCATCCTCTGCACGCACGAGCACTGGGACCACCTGGACGGTCCCACGATCGCAGCAGTGGCGAAAGCCTCGCCAGGCTCGCGTGTCGTGGTGCCGGCACCGGTCGCGGATCAGGCGATCGCCGCGGGCGTGCCGGCCGAACGAGTAGTCGGTGCGGTCGCGAACGAGCCACTGGTCGGCCTTCGCGTCAACGTGACCCCGGTGCCGGCGTGCCACGGCGTCGACGTCGCTGACGCGTACAACTTCGGCCAAGACCTCTCCGGTGGGATGGTCCGCTACCTCGGTTACGTGGTGGAGCTCGACGGCGCACGCGTGTACCACGCGGGCGACACGATCTGGTGGCCCGGTCAGGAGCGAGTGCTACGTGACCTCGGAGTTCACGTCGCTCTGCTGCCGATCAACGGACGCGATCCGACTCGCGAGGCGGACAATATCGTCGGAAACATGGATCACCGCGAGGCGGCCCTACTCGCCGAGGCGGCCGGAGTCGAGCTGCTCGTGCCGATGCACTGGGACATGTTCGAGGCCAATCGCGGATTCCCCGATCAGCTCGTCGCCGTCATCGAACGGCTCGGGCTCGACGTACCCACGCTCGTCCCAAGCCTGATGCGACCGTTCCACTTCACGCCGGCGCGCTAGAACCACCCGGCGCGTCGCGCCGCTCCCACCCCTCGGCCATCAGGTTGAAGTGCGCCCGGGTACGCGGGTGCGCCGCAGCCGCCATTCGATCGAGTGTGACGCCGAGTCCGGGCTCACTGGGCGCGGGGAAGCACCCGTCGGCCGCGTCGACGGTCGGCGCGCCCTCCACGATGTCTGCGAGCCATGGATCGGCGAAGTCATTGAAGTGCTCCAGCACCTTGTAATTGCCGCAGGCGATCCCGAAGTGCAGATTGGCCGCAGTGCCGACAGGGCCACAGACGTTGTGCGGAGCCATGAGCAGACCGTACGCATCAGCCCAACCCGCGAGTTTGCGGATGCCCGTCAGCCCACCAAAGTGGGTGAGGTCGGCCTGCACGATGTCGATCGTCCCCCGCTCGAACATCTCGCGGAACTCCGACAGCTCGTGCACCCGCTCGCCGGTTGCGATCGGCAGGGTGGATCCGTCGCGGACGCGTCGCAGGGCCGCGCCGTGGTACGGGGGGACCGGCTCTTCGATCCACTCCGGACGGTACGGCTCCAATGCGAGGGCCGCCGCGACCGCCGTGGCGGCCGTGAATCGGCCATGCATCTCGATCATCAACGCGACGTCGGGACCAACCGCCTCCCTGATGGCGGCAACGACCTCGACCGCGAGGCCGAGCTGTCGGTGGTCGAGTTCGGCTGTGGCCGCACCGAACGGGTCGACCTTGAGGCCACGGTATCCGCGCTCGATCACCCTGCGAGCCATCGTCGCGAACGACTCCGGTTGCCGATCGCCCTGGTACCAGCCGTTCGCGTACGCCGGGACGCGGTCCCGGAACGCCCCACCGAGCAACCGCCAGACCGGTACTCCGAGCGCCTTCCCCATCAGGTCGTAGCACGCCTGGTCCACGCACGCGAGCGCGGTCTGCGTCACCTCGCCGGCTCGCCCGTACTCCTCCCAGGAGAACCGCCAGGCGAGCCGCTCGGTGTCGAAGGGGTCGGCGCCGACGACGTACCGACCGGCGAGCTCGTCGATGCAGGCCAGAAGGGTGTCGGTCTTGTTGAGCATTCGGGCCTCTCCGACGCCGCGCAACCCGTCGTCGGTGACGAGCTCGACGAATGTGAGCTCCCGCCAGGGCGTGCCGACAACCGCGGTAGACACCTCAACGATCTTCATCGAGACCCTCCCCCTAGCTTCCCTTGATCAGCGAGAATACGCCTCGCACTGCGTCGGATCTCAATACGGAAACGAATGTATGCAATCGTATGCACGATCCGGTACCGTCCGACTGTCCGGAGCTTGCACCTCGGCCCACAGCCGTGTTCCGGACATGAAGGGTCCACTCGACATGGAGGAGCGTGGCAATGAGGACCCGACGCAGTTGGCCCGCTCTGGCAGCGGCCGCGGCACTGATGCTCGCGGCCTGCGGCCAGGACGCTGGCCCGCCGTCCGCCGGCCAAGGCCCAGCAGCAACCACAAGTTGTGCCACCCAGGGTGAACTCACGATGTGGGAGCGCTCGGGCGGCAACAAGCAGATGGTGGACATGCTCGTCGAGGCTTGGAACACCAAGAACCCCGGCTGCAAGATCAACCTGACCTACATCCCGCACACCGAAATGGTGGGCAAGATCGCCCAGGGGATCGCGTCCGGTGATGTGCCCGACCTGATGGGCATGGACCTGATCTACGCCCCGCAGTTCGAGAAGGCCGGCCAGTTGGTGGACATCACCGACCGGATCAAGTCGTGGCCCGAATTGGCGACGGCCAGTAAGGGACACATGACGGTCGCCACCTACGAGGAACGGCTTTACGGCGTCCCGCTGTACGCCGACGTATCGGCACTCTTCTACAACAAGGACCTCTTTACGAGGGCCGGGCTCGACCCCAGCAAGCCGCCGACCAGCCTGGCCGAGCTCCGTACGTACGCGGACAAGATCACAGCACTGGGCGGCGACATCAAGGGCTACTACCTGCCCGGAAACTGCGCCGGATGCAACATCTTCACCGTCGGCCCGCTGATGTGGGCCTCGGGCGCCAAGATCGAGTCGGCCGCCGCGGGCGACGAGCCGCTTACCGGCGATGGCGTCAAGCAGGTGCTCCAGTTCACCCGCGACATGGTCAAGGCCGGCAACGTGCACGAGGGCGACCGGACCGAGAACGGCGAGACGTTCCACCTGCAGTTCGGCTCCGGCAAGGTCGGGATGATGGGCACCGGCAACTTCAACATCACCCTGGCCCGCCAGCAGAACCCGGGCATGAACTTCGGCATCGGTCTGTTGCCCGGCATGACGCCGGGATCCTCGGCCTCGTTCATCGGCGGCGACCTGGTCGTGGTGCCGAAGGGCAGCACGCGGGTTGACGACTCGGTCAACTTCATGAAGTTCCTGCTCTCCGATGAGGTTCAGGTAGAGGTGTACGCCAAGGCGCTCAACCTGACCACCCGCAGCGACATGACTAACAATAAGTACTTCCAAGCCGAGCCGCTCGTTCAGGATGTGGCCAAGGCGCTCGAAGTCGGCCGCACGCCCTACACGCTGACCTTCTTCGAACAGATCAACTCACCGCAGGGCCCGTGGCTGCGAATGCTGCAACGCGCCTACTACACCAACGACAGCATCGACACGATCATCGCCGATGCGAAGAAGGAGATGAAAGCCATCTCGGACCAGTCGTAGAGTTCACGCCGTGTCCACCGGGCCGAATGCTCCACACAGGAGCACCGACCCGGTGGCCCCGCCCGCTGCCCGTGATCCCGCGGTCGACATCGGTGGAGGTCGCCATGCGTCGTCGCACGCGAAGCCGGCTGGTCGGAATCGCCTACCTCGCTCCGGCTTTCATCTTCGTGCTGGCCTTCACCGCGTACCCGCTCGGCCAGATGGTGTGGATGTCGTTTCACAACTGGTCCCTGATAACCCCGCCGCGCTACGTGGGTCTCGCCAACTATCGCCGGGCCCTGGATGACACCCAGTTCTGGGTCTCCTTCCTGTTCACCCTGAAATACACGGCGCTCATCACGCCGGTGCTGATCGTCGGCGGCTACGCCCTGGCCCTGCTGACCTCGCAGGACTCACCCCTGCGCAGGGTCACCCGGACGGTCGTGTTCATCCCGGTCGTCATCGGCCTCGGTGTGTCGAGCCTGTTGTGGTACTGGCTCTTCAGTACCGATTTCGGTCTGGTGAACCGGATCCTCCTCGATCTGGGATTCATCTCGAAGCCCGTCCTGTGGCTGGGCGTCGACGCCGACACCTCCAACTTCGCCATTAGCGCATCGGTCGTCTGGAAGGTCATCGGTTTCGGGATGATTCTCTTCGTCGGAGCCATTCAGGCGATCCCCACCGAAATCACCGAAGCCACCCTCGTTGACGGCGCCAGCTACCGGCAGCGAGTAACTCGAGTCATCCTGCCGTTGACCCTTCGCACGGTGCTCCTGGTCACGCTCGTGAGCGTGATCGGCTCACTGCTCGCCTTCGACCAGTTCTACATCATGACCGCGGGGCAACCGCAGAACGAGACAGCGACCTCAGTCTTCTACGTGTATCTCAACTCGTTCCCGTACCTGAAACTCGGGTACGGCGCCGCCCTGTCACTGATCCTTGCCGTCACGATTCTGGCTTTCACCGTCGTGCAGTTGCTCCTCAGCCGGCGGAGCCACGCATGACCGCGTTCATAGCGTTGCTGCGAACCGGGACCGTAGGAGTGCGAACGCGGGTCGGCCGGACGGGATATCTGCTGGGCGCGGTGTGCATCGCCATCAGCACGGTGATGCTGTTGCCGCTGCTCTTCTCGGTGTTCGCCTCCGTGAAGCCCACAGCCGAGGCAGCCGCGTCGCCCCCGACCTACTTCCCGCACGCCCTGAGTCTCGACAGCTACCAGCGTCTGTGGGAGTACCAGCAGGGCCTCCCCGTGTACCTCGCCAACAGTCTGGGCACAGCCCTATTGGCGATCGCGCTGACGCTCGTGCTCACCGTCCCGGCGGCGTACGCGCTCGCCCGGTTCCCCATCCCGGGCAAGGAAGCCATCTTCGTCGTTCTGCTCTTAGCGCTGATCGTTCCGTACCAGGCCCTGCTGACCCCGATGTTTCTGATGTTCGCCCGGATGGGGCTTACCAACTCGCTGTTGGGCCTGGCCATCTTGCACACGGCCATCCAGTTGCCGTTCAGCCTCTACATTCTGCGCAACAGCTTCGCCGCGGTCCCCAGAGAACTCGAAGAGGCGGCCATTGTGGACGGTGCATCGTCGCTGCAGGCGCTGCGCCGGGTATTTATCCCGTCGACGGTTCCGGCAATCGTCACCGTGGCGCTGTTCGCCTTCATCATGTCGTGGAATGAGTTCCTTGGTGCTCTCGTGATGATGAGCCGCAGCTCGAAGTTCACTCTCCCGCTGATCCTCGCCACGTCGAGGACGGAGACCAGTCTCGGTGGAACGGACTGGGGGATGCTCCAGGCCGGCATCACGGTCTCGGTTATCCCCTGCGTCCTCGTCTACCTCCTGCTCCAGCGGTACTACGTGTCGGGGCTGATGAGCGGAGCGGTCAAATGAGTACGAGCACCGTGTGGCCTTCGCCAACGGCGAGATCGCGGCTCCGGCCACTCGAAGCCCCGCAACTGGAGATTGTTGGCGGATTCTGGGCCGAGCGCCTTCGGCTCAACCGGGAGCGCACGATCCCGCACGGCTTCGAGCAGCTACGGCGGAGCGGGGCTCTCGACAACCTCCGCCTGGCGGCCGGCGCACACGGCGAGTACCGGGCGTTTTCGGATTCGGCGGGCTTCACGTTTCCGTTCGTGGATTCCGATGTGTACAAATGGCTCGAGGCCGTCGGCTGGGAGCTCGGCAGAGGAGCGGACGCTCAGCTGGCGGCGGCCGCCGAGGATGCGATCGCAACCGTGGCGGCGGCCCAGCGCCCGGATGGATACATCAACAGCTATGTGCAGGTCGTCGGCGGGGGAGTGCCGCACACTGATCTGGCCTGGGGGCACGAGTTCTACTGCGTCGGTCACCTGATCCAGGCCGCGGTCGCCTGGCAGCGCGCGCTCGGCGACGATCGACTGCTCGCGATCGCGGTTCGGGCCGCGGACCGGATCGACCAGGAGTTCGGGCCGACCGGACGATCCGGTGTGGACGGACATCCCGGAATCGAGATGGCCCTTGTCGAGCTGACTCGCGTCACCGGCGACTCCCGGTACCTGACGTTGGCGGCCCGGATGTTGGACCTCCGGGGGCACGGACTGCTCGGTCAGGGACGCTTCGGCGCGGAGTACTGGCAGGACCATGTGCCCGTACGGCAGGCCACGACGGTCGCCGGCCACGCTGTCCGGCAGCTCTACCTCGACTGCGGTGCCGTGGACGTCGCCGTCGAACTCGACGACCATGACCTGCTCGCCGCCGTGCAGCGACGATGGGACGACCTCATTCGCACCCGCACATACCTGACCGGCGGCATGGGTAGTCGGCATCGCGACGAGGCGTTCGGCGATCCCTACGAACTTCCGCCCGACCGCGCATATGCCGAGACCTGCGCCGCGATCGCGAGCGTGATGCTCGCCTGGCGACTGCTGCTGGCAACGGGTGAGGCCCAATTTGCGGACGCCATCGAGCGCGCCATGTACAACGGGGTTTTGTCGGGCGCCTCCCTGGGCGGCACCCGGTTCTTCTACACCAACCCGCTGCAGCGCCGAACCCATCGCGCTAGCGAAGTGGCCACGGATGGTGAGCGACTCCCCTGGTACCCGTGCGCCTGTTGCCCGCCCAACCTGATGCGACTGCTGAGCTCGTGGCAGCAGTATCTGGCCACGAGCGACGACGGCGGAGTGCAGATTCACCAGTACGCCGCGGCGGACCTGCGGGCGGAGATCGCGGCGGGCGAGGTCCTTTTGCAGGTCCGCACCGACTACCCCTGGAACGGCCGGACGACGGTCCACATTGTCGCGTCGCCGGTCGAGCCGTGGGCGCTGTCCCTGCGCATCCCACAATGGTGTCGATCAGCGACAATCACGTTGCCGGGAGAGGCCGAGACGTCCACGGTCGGCCCGGGTCATCAGAACCGGGTCCGGCGGTGGCAGGCCGGCGACGAGGTGATCTTGGATCTCGACATGCCGGTCCGGATCACGGAGCCAGACCGGCGCATCGATGCTGTACGGGGATGTGTCGCCATCGAACGTGGGCCACTCGTTTACTGTATCGAGTCGGCCGACACACCGCCGGACTCGCCGCTCGAGGAGTTGCGAGTCAATCCAGCGCGGCAGCCCGCAGTCGCCGCGAGGCCGGATATCGGTGACGCCGTCGTTGGCATCAGTGTCCCGGTGATCCCAGCCGGCTCACCCGGATCTGGCCCACCCGTATCTGGCCATCCCGAATCCGACCCACCCGAACCGGTGGCCGGCGCGATCCCGTACTTCGCCTGGGCCAACCGGAGGGTCGAGGGTATGCGGGTTTGGATTCCGCGCTGATCTCTCGCCGCCCCCGCAAGATCGCCTCGATCATGATTTGGCGGTCGCCAAACAGCGCCGATCATGACCTGCGGTTCATGATCGGCGCTCGGAGGGGCGCCGGGAACGCGGCTGGGAGGGGCGCTGAGAGGGCTGAGAGGGCTGAGACGGCTGAGAGCGTTGGGAGCGTTGGGAGGGCTGGGAGGGGCGTTGAGAAGGCGGTGGGGCGGTCGAGTCTCGAATGATCAAGGTTGGCCCAAAGACGTCGAGGCTCGGTGCCCGCGCGGCATCGGGGTCGCGCGCGAGGCTGACCGCTCGGGCGACGGCGTGACCGACGATCTCCGAGATCGGCATCCGCAGTGTCGTGAGCGCTGGCACGGTGTGGGCGGCAATGAGGATGTCGTCGAAGCCCACCACGGAGAGGCGTTCGGGAACGGTTGCGCCGAGGCTGTGCGCCGCGTGAAGCACGCCGACGGCCACCAGGTCAGTCGACGTCGCCACGGCCGTTGGCGGCTCCGGGAGCTCCAGCAGAAGTCGCAGTGCGGCATCGCCGCCGGCTAGCGTGTTGGGGCACCGTCGAATGTAGTCGGTCGGTATGTCGCCGAACCGATCGCGCATGAAGTCGACATAAGCGTCCTCCCGGACCCGATAGTTGCCGGGCAGCAACGCGCTCACGAATGCGATGCGCCGGTGCCCGAGAGACTCGAGGTGGCCCAACCCAGCCCGAATTCCGGCACGATCATCCGCATCGGCGGTGGGAAACTCAAGCGGGCTCGTCCCCTGCCAGAGGGCGACCACCGGCACGTAGGACTGCCTCAGGTCGGCCAGAAGCTGGGGGTGATCCTGCATGTCCCCGAGCAGGATGATGGCGTCAGTGTGCCGAGTCTCGAGGACCGTGGTCAGGGAGATCGCCTCATCGGCGCGAACGGGGGCGTGACCGAGGACCACGTTGTAGCCGTGGGCCATCGACTCCACGACCAGGGCCTCGATCGCGCCGGCGAAGAACGGGTCGCTAAAGTCGCGTACCACGGCGCCGATCAGATTCGTCGAAGCCCCGCGCAGCCCGCGTGCCAGGGGGTTCGGTCGATAGCCGAGCCGGCGCGACACTTGGATGACCCGCTCTCGCGTCTGCTCGGCGATGGGCACCCTGGTCGGGACGTTGTTCAGCACCCGCGACACCGTGCTCTGGGACACGGCCGCCGCCGCCGCGATGTCGCGCATGGTCACGACCGGGCGCCGAACGTTCGCCGGCGCTGGCGGGTCAATTTGACCGCGCCGATCGTCCGGCGTCGTTTGGGGCTCCTGCGAGGTGGGCGGCATCGTATGCCACCGTAGCATCTGGTTGCGGTCATACGTTTGCAGCCCGGGAGGCACGGCCACGCGCGGTCTCCCCGGGCGCAACTCCGGCAGCCGGCTCAGACAGGCCGGCCGCGCGCGAGGCCGCGAGGCGTCTGCCGACCGACCCGGGCGCCGCCGAGATCGGCCCGCTGGCCGGCCTCGTACCCTCCCATCGACCCGCTCCCCATCAGTCGTCGCGGCGCCGCAGTGCCCAGCTGCGGATAGATCTCCGCGACCCTGCGGTCGACGCGATCGCCGCGATCGGCCAGCACCAACTCGACCGAGGTCGCTGTGCGGTCCCGCGACGTGGACGCCTGCGACGAGGCCCGTTGCTCCGCTTCCCGCAGGCGCTTGCCCACCGCCTGGGTGAAACCCAACAGCCACGACCGGCGAAACGCCGCCGGCGTCTCCCACGGTGGCACCGGCGCGGCTGCGAGCCCGTACGACGCCTGGACCAGTAGGGAGGTGTAGAGCAGCTCCGTCCGCTCGAGGTCGGAGGCGAATCCGAACAGATGCATGGCGTACGCGGACGCGCCGTTGATCCACTCCTTGCGGCGAACACTGCGGCAGCGAAGCGCGCCCGCGATCGTCCCGAGCAGACCCGACTTGTCCAGCGCATAGGGTGCGAGCACAGCGATGACGCGGTCGCCCACGTGGTCGTTCTCGGGTGAGGCGGCCGCGAGGAGGGCCATGTCGACGCCATACTTCGCGACGAGCTCGGCGGCCTTGTCATTGAGCGCGGCGGCCTCCTCTGGCGTACAGCCAGGATCCTCGGCCTTCGCGAGCAGCTTGCGAACCTTCTCGAGCATGGTGTCAGTCATGCGAACATCCGTATCAGTGCCCACCGACAGATCCCCCAAAGATCCCGTCGATCATGATGTGAGCGTCGTGGATAGGCGTCGATCATGACCTGCAGGTCATGATCGGCGAGAAGGGGGGGCGGAGTTTCGGCGCTGCAGGGTCGCCACCGTCGAGCCGGCGAGGGTCAAGAGGCACTCGGACAGCCTTCCATCCGCCATCGCGGCACCAAAGAGGGCGACGCCGGTCGGCGTGTCGGCGTTGGCGTAGGCACTCACGAAACGAGCCACCCATCGCGCGTCGTAGCGAGCCTGCTCGATGCCGGGGAAATCGAGTGCCGCGAAGCCGGCCGGGTGATCGGTGCCGACGAGGGTGGCGGCGAGGCACACCGCGACGTCGTAGACACTCCTAACGCCTCCTCGATCCACAGCCGCGTCGAAGGCGCCGACCACGGCGTCACGGTCGCCGCGTACAGCGGAGTCGATGACGGCGGCCGCGTCCCGGTAGACCTCCGGCGGAATCTGTCGCTCCGGCGGAAGATCCCACGCGGCGCCGTCTCGCACACCCACGGGGGCAGCGTATGCGCTCCGCGCAAGCGACGCCCCGAGAAGTCATGCGGGCCATCTGATCAAACGGGCCGTCTGATCAAGCAGGTCAACCGGGCCGTGCACACCCGCTGATCGTCCTCATCGCTGATTACGATCTCGTACGACGCGATTGACGCGCCCAGGTGCAGCGCGGTAGCGACGCCGGTCACCGAGCCCGACCGGGCCCCGCGATGGTGGGTCGCGGAGATCTCCACACCGAGGGCGTAGCCACCGAACGACTGCAGCGCGTGCAGCGAGGCACCGACCGAACCCAGCGACTCCGCGAGCACGCAGGAGGCGCCGCCGTGCAGCAGACCGAATGGCTGTGTGTTGCCTTCGACCGGCATGGTGCCGACGACGCGCTGCGGTGACGCCTCGGTCACCACGATCCCCATACGGTCCGGCAGGACCCCGTTGCCGCCGGACTCAGCGAGCGCCGCGAGCACGCGGTGATCGAAGGTCCCGCGTTGATCGCCTCCAGCGAAGGTCCCGCGTTGATCGCCTCCGGCGAAGGTCCCGCGTTGATCGCCTCCGGCGAAGTTGCCGCCTTGATCGCCTCCAGCGAAGGTCCCGGCTTGGTCGCCCATGGGCGGGACGCTACCCGTGCCGAAGCCCACGAGCAGCGACCGGCGTCACAAGAACAACAGCGGCGGGTTAGTCTCCCTGGCGAGCCCGCGCGGACCGGAGGGGTCACGGAGGCCGCGCGCCCAGGGAGGAGACTTCGATGCCTCGGATGTCGCGCGCGATCGCGGCCGTACTGGCGAGCGCCGCCGTCCTGACGGTGACGGCATGCGGCGGGGGTGTCGCACCGGCGCCCGACCCTCTGCTGAGGTCACCTGACGAGATCCGGCTCTACGGCACGGATGGCAACATGCTCAACGCCGTCGGCGACCTTCTCGTCGGCTTCCCTGATGGCCTCACCGGAATGAAGGGCACTACGCCACTGGCGCCGCTCTCGCAGAGCTTCCGTGATCGTTTGCGCGGAATCGACGGCGGCCTGAAGGACGAGGCCTATGCCGGTGAGTCCTACGACGCTGTCGTGATCAGCGCACTTGCCGCGGAGATCGCCAAGACGCCCAATCCGAGGGCCATCGCGGCGCAGATCAATGGGGTGACGACCGGCGGGACTCCATGCGAGACCCCGGCGGAGTGCCTCTCGCTGATCGACGCTGGCGCGGACATCGAGTACAAGGGCATTTCGCTGCGGCTTGGCGGATTCACCGATGTCGGTGAGCCGTCGGCAAGCACGTACGGAATTTTGCGCTTCGCCAGCAAGAACCACCTCGACGGCGGGCAGACCCAGTACGTGCCGGCCGGTGACCCCGCGATCGCCACCAAAGCGCGCCCACCGGCACCGGGCAGCGGCTCTTCCAGCGGCGCCGAGCTGATCATAGGCGCGCTCCTCCCCCACACGGGTGATCTCGCCAGCGCCGGCCCGCCCATGTTCGCCGGGGCCTTGCTCGCCGTCGAGGAGGTCAACGATGCCGGCGGCATCTTCGACCGGCCGGTCCGGTGGATCGACGGCGACGACTTCACGAGCGAAGAGAAGGCGAAGGGCACGGCGGAGCGCCTCATTCGTGAGGGGGCGCATGTCATCATCGGCGCCGGCGCCTCATCCATCACCAACGCGGTCCTGCCTACCGTGATCGCCGCCGGCGTGATTCTCTTCTCCCCGTGTAACACCGCTGCGGAGCTCAGCACGGCCGACGACAAGGGCCTGTACTTTCGGACGGCGCCGCCCGATGGCCTGCAGGCCGACGCCCTGACCGACATCATCATGCGCGACGGTGTGCGGCGCATCATGATCGTGGCGCGCGATGACGCGTACGGCGTGGGCCTCATGGACTCGGTACGCGAAGACCTGATCAAGGCAGGCCTCCTCGCCGCCGACATCGAGACCGTCACGTACGACACCAAGAGCTACGAATTCTCCAACCTCGGCGCCGACGTCAAGGCGTTCGCCCCGGAAGGACTGCTGATCATCGGATTCGACGAGACGGCCAAGGCGCTCGATTCGGTCATGAAGGCGGGGTTGCGGTCTAGGGCGTTCTGATGCCGTGGATCCACAGGCCGCTGGCGCAACCCGCTCACCTTTTGCCCGCTTCGCGGGAATTGTGCCGGGCGCTGGATCCGGCGTGGCGGGCGGCCATCGGGTCGCCTTCGCCGCCCATTGGCCCTACGGTGGGCAGGTCACTCGCCGTCGCCGGACGCGATCAACGCGCACAGGCGCCGGGGGAGATCAACGCAGCAACGTCGCAGAGAGGCAGACAATGAGCGAGAACGAGACCGTCGAGACGCGGGGGGACGAGCGGCACGAGTTGATCGTCGCGGACACGAACAACGACGGGAAGCCCGATCTCTGGGTCGTCGACACCGATGGCGATGGCAAGGCGGACCTCTTCCAGTTCGACCACGACGGGGACGGTCAAGTCGATCTCACCATCATTGACCGTACCCAGGACGGCAACCCGGACGAGGTCATCAAGGGCGACGCCGGTCTCCCTCCCGCCTAACGCTTGTCGAAGGACGGGGCTAGGAGCCGCCGAGGGCGCGGATCGCGATGCCGATCCCGACGATGAGCAGCGCTATCACGGCCACCTCGGCGACGACGGCGGCGGCCGCCGCCACGGTGGCGGTGCGTCCGATTACCGCGCCACGCACGGCGATGCTCAGCGCGAGGAGTTGATGCCGGCGTGCGAGGACCTCCCGCCGACGGCGAAGCACCTCTGCGCCGGGGTCGCGGGACACGGCGACTGCGAGTTGCGCCTGGGCTCGCTGCAACCGGCGTACCGCCGCGGCCCCCGCCCGACCGAGGCGAAGCCGCGCCCGGCGGCGGGCCGCGACCCGGCGCCTCGGCGACACGAGTGCGGCGATCTCCTCGGGGGTAGCGATGCGTGGATCGGCGAGAGCGGCGAGGATGCCGGCGTAGTAGCTGGCCTCTCGGCGCTCCGCCGCGACGATCAGCGTGATCGCGACGATGAGGGCCGGAATCCCTTTGATCAGCAGAACGGCGGGCAGCCCGGCGATGCCATACCCGATACCGTCGTCGAGAATCGGCGAGTTCCAGAGGAAATGAAAGCCCCAGGCGGCGCTGAATAGTGCAGCCGCGACGCCGACGCGGAGCAGCAGTGCGCGGTCGCGCCGCACCAACACGTACGCGACTCCCGCGCCAGCGAGCGCGCTGAAAAGCGTATGGCTCCAGAGTCCACCTAGGAATCCACGCAGCAGAAACGTCACGACTACCGGCTCCAGCCGGTCGGTGCCGGCGTCGAGCGCCACGGCGTTCACGGCGAAGACGATGTCCTCGACCACCTGAAAGCCGAGTCCGATCAGTGCGCCGTAGACGAAGCCGTCGACCAGGCTGTTGAGCCGGCCGCGGGCGACGAGCGCTATCAAGACGACGCCCAGCACCTTCAGGATCTCCTCCAGACCCGCGCCCACGACGGCCGGACCCCATTCCGCGGCGAACATCGGTGAGGCGAGCTTGGCCAGGATGTCTTGCAACGCCGTACTGCCTGATATCGCCGCAGACGTCGCGACCAGTCCTCCCCATGCGAATGCGGTCACCTGGAGAATCAGCGGCTCCCGCTCCAGATAGTCGATCATCCGAAGCAGGATCACGAACGGAACGGCGTACAGGGCGAACAGCACAACCGCCCCCGAGGCCGCCAGTGGGTAGGACTCGAAGGATCTACGTAGGACGTCGCCGACCCGCCACGCCCCGGCCGCGAGCATCAACAGCGTGATCCACACGGCCGGACGGAACAGGACCGATCGACGGGTACGGGCGCCGGGCTGTACGGGCGCGAAGACAAGCCGCCGTCGAACGTGGGGGGCCGGCCCCGTCAGGGCCGGCCCGGTCGACACGCGATCAGTCCACGTCACGGGCCCGCTCCGAACGTGACGCTGCGCAGAGTCGCATCCAGCCTGGGAAGGATCTGGCGCAGCCGATGTTCCGGCCCGCTCGCCGTCACCTCCACCGACATCTCGTCCGCCACGAAGATCGCGTACTCGCCGATCCTCCCCGGCGAGGTGTAGGCACCCCGCACTCCCGACACGCCCTCCGTCGTCCGAACCGGGCGGTAGGCGCCCGTCACCTGAAAGCCCGCCATTCTGGTGATCTTGCTTCGCAGCCTCGCGGTCGCCTCATCCAGGCTCCCGTCGTAGGGGCCCACGACGAGCGCCACCCTGACTCCATCGACCACGAAGAGCGCGGTGCCCCGGTCCTCGCCTGGGCGGGTCTGGGTGAGGTCGAGGCTGGAACCTCTGGGCGGCACTACGATCACCGCGCCGCCGACCGAGTATGGAACGTCGCTCGCGATCCGACGGTGGGCCGGGAGCGAGCGATCAAGGAGGGGCAGGCCGAACGCGATCAGCGCCACGACCCCCAGGACGGCCAGGCTGCCCAACGCGTTGCGCAGTAGCCCAGCCTGGGCGGGGCCCATACCTCGACGCTACCCGCCACTCCCCCCGCCCCGCTCGCGCCGATCATGATTTGGAGGTCATGATCAGCGCAGTCCAGCGACACTCAGCTCATGATCGACGGGATCGCAGGGACTGCCCGGCGTCAATCGGCGCCTCGCTGTCGAGCTGTGTTCCAGGGGCGGGTCTAGCTTGATCGAAGCGGCCCATTGGTCGTCCTGGAGCCTGGGGCGGAATTGGTCGGTGGGATATGTCAATCCCCCGGGGGGCCGAGTTTTGCCCTGTCGGCCTGCCGTCGGGATCAGGTCTCATGAGGTTGGGTGGCCAACACGTAGCGTGACACCGGTCCGATGCTTTGTTGTTATATACATGGTATCGATAGATCTACCGCTATTGTTGTAGTTTGGGTTTCCATGCGGCGTGCGTGGATCGCCAATGATCGGGGCCGGCAGGGTGCGCTGTTGCCGGTATCGGCCCATGACCTTCTGCCGGCCGATCATCTCGTTTGGGACATCCTGGCCATGGTTGATGTGCTGGACCTATCCGCGTTCGAGGCGGCCTACCGCGCCGACGGGCGGGGCCGGCCTCCGTTTCACCCGCGGGTGATGCTGGCGCTGATCCTGTACTGCCGGTGCAAGGGCATC
>JAXIPB010000309.1:0-5045 GCA_045403155.1 Micromonosporaceae bacterium | reverse complement strand
CGGCCATGCATTACACCGGCATGGCCGCGATGAGGACGTCGGCCACCGTCGCCTACGACCGGACTCTAGTCGCGGCCTCGGTCGGCATCGCGGTCGTCGCAGCGACCGTCGCGCTGTGGTTCACCGTCACCATCCGCCGGGGTTGGGCGCTCACCATCGCCGCCCTCATCATGGGCGTCGCGGTGAACGGAATGCACTTCACCGGCATGTTCGCGATGAGCGTCTCCAACCCCCAGGAACGACCGGTGGCGGGCATCCTGCCCATGACGTTCATCGCACCGATCGTCATCTTCGTGATCGCCGTCATCGTGGTGCTCTTCGTCGCGCTGCTCAATCGCTCCGGAACCGACGGCGCCGAAGGCGGCGACCCGACCATCCAGATCTTCCAGCCGCCACCGTTCCCGACCCAGCCGCGGCGGCGCGCGGCCTCGAGCTTCGTACCCCGACCTACGCGCTGACCCCGCTCAAGGCCTCCACGAGCCTGCGCGTGGCGCCGGCGACGCCCCACTGCTCGGCGAGTTTGATCAGCCGATCCGAGTCTCGTGGCGCCTTCGGCAGGCGGCTATCGATCTTGGGTAGCGCAATGGTGGTCGCGACGCGGACAACCTCGGGCGCCACGGCCAGATAGGCCTGCGCCGCGGCCAGCTTCGCGCGCAGTCCCGGCGCGAAGCCCGCCTCGGGATCATCGAGCGCCGCCACGATGTCGGAGAGGCTCCCGTATCGAGCGACCAGGCGCGCCGCGGTCTTCTCGCCCACACCACCCACGCCCGGTAGCCCGTCGCTCGGGTCGCCCCGCAACGCGGCGAAGTCCGCGTACGACGCGGCCGGCACGCCGTACTTCGCCCGCACCACCGCGTCGTCGAAGACCTCAAGTTTCGCCACGCCGCGGCCGCAGTAGAGCACCCTGACCGGGCGCTCGTCGTCGACGACCTGGAAGAGGTCCCGGTCGCCCGTGGCCACCTCGATCGGTCCGGGTTCGCGCGCGGCCAGCGTCCCGATCACGTCGTCCGCCTCGTACCCCTTCGCACCAACGGCGGCGATCCCGAATGCCTCGAGAATCTCCAGGATCACCGGCACCTGCGGGACGAGGTTGTCCGGCACGATCTCGGCACCGCCGCCGGCCAGCCGATGCTTCTTGTACGAATCGATCAGCTTGACCCGCCACGCCGGTCGCCAGTCCTCGTCCAACGCGCAGACGACCCGACCCGGCCGCCGGGTCCGGATGAGCTGAGCCACCATGTCGAGGAATCCCCGTACGGCGTTGACCGGCATGCCGTTCGGGGCTCTGGCCGCCGATTCGGGGATGCCGAAGTATGCCCGAAAGTAGAGGCTCGCCGAGTCCACGAGCAGCAGAGGTCGCTCCACGCGCTTGAGCCTGTCACACACGGACTTGAACGAGTCACTTGAACGACCGTTAAGCTTTGCTCGTGAACGTGGAACGATTCCTGCCGACCGACGATGCCGTCGCGCTGCTCGAACTGGTGAAGGAGCTCGCCGAGGGCGAACTGGCCCCGCGGGTCGCCGACTTCGAGACGCGGGGCCAGTTCCCGCGGGAGGTGATCCGGACGCTGGGCCGCGCCGGGCTGCTCGGCCTGCCGTACCCGGAGGAGTTCGGCGGGGGCGGGCAGCCGTACGAGGTTTACCTGCAGGTGCTCGAGACGCTCGCTACCCGCTGGCTCGCCGTGGCCGAGGCGGTGTCCGTCCACACGCTGGCCTGCTACCCGGTGGCCGCCTTGGGATCCGACACACAGCGCAAGCGATTCCTGCCCGACATGCTCGGCGGTGAGTTGCTCGGCGCGTACTGCCTCTCGGAGCCTCAGGGTGGCTCCGACGCGGCGTCGCTGGCCACCCGCGCGGTCCGCGAAGGCGACGAGTTCGTCGTGACCGGTACCAAGGCGTGGATCACGCACGCGGGCGTGGCCGACTTCTACAACGTTTTCTGCCGCACCGGCGGTCCGGGCGCCGACGGCATCTCGTGTCTGTTGGCCGAGGCTTCCACGGCCGGCATTGTGGTTCAGGCCCGGGAGAAGACGATGGGCCTGCGTTCCTCGCCGGTGGCGCAGATCGCGTTCGACTCGGCCCGGATTCCGGCCGACCGCCTCATTGGCGACGAGGGCGTCGGCTTCCGGATCGCCATGAGCGCCCTCGACTCGGGTCGACTCGGCATCGCCGCGTGTGCCGTCGGTCTCGCCCAGGCGGCGCTCGACTATGCGGTGTCCTACGCGCGCGAGCGGGACCAGTTCGGCAAGGCCATCATCGATTTCCAGGGACTTGGATTCATGCTCGCCGACATGGCCACCCAGATCTCGGCGGCCCGCGCGCTGACGCTGGCGGCGGCCCGGTTGCGCGACGCCGGCCGCCCGTACAGCGTCGAGGCGGCGAAGGCCAAGCTCTTCGCGACCGACATGGCCATGACGGTGACCACCGACGCGGTCCAGGTGCTGGGCGGGTACGGCTACGTCGCCGACCACCCGGTGGAGCGCTACATGCGCGAGGCCAAGGTGCTGCAGATCGTGGAGGGCACGAACCAGATCCAGCGGTTGGTCATATCGCGAGCGCTCGCTCGACGTTAGTGGGATGAGCTCAACGCGGAGTGTGTACGGCTGAGCACAGGATGTAATCAGCTACGGCGGGCTGGCGAACCGGCCCTTCTTGAGGTGCGGCGTTCGCTGGTGGCATGCTGTGGCCCCGGGCGCGGACAGGGCGTCGCACGATTGATCGCGCCGGGCCGCTTATGGAGGTTGCATGACGGGTCAACTCACCAGTTCGACGCGCAGAATCGCCAAGGCGATGGTGCCGCAGGCTTTGGTCGTGGCGATCCAACGCCGCCGCGTCAACCGGGCCGCTCTCAGGGCGATGGACTCCCGGACAGTGCTGCACGAATTCTGGCGACAGCCGGCCCCTCCAGGCAACAGACCGGAAACCTACATCCCGCATGTTGGACGCAGCGCCGCGTTACTGGAACTGATCTCTGACCTACCGAAAGACGCACGAATCCTCGAGGTGGGTTGCAACGTCGGTCGGAATCTCGCCTATCTCTATGACAACGGCTACCAGCGCGTCGAAGGCGTAGAGATCAGCCCACATGCCGTGGCGCTACTACGAAGCACGTATCCGCAACTCGCGGACTCACCGATCCACCTAGGGCCCGCAGAGGACGTACTGCCCAAATTGCCTTCCGGAGCGTACGACCTCGTGTTCACCATGGCCGTTCTCGAACATATCCATCCAGACAGCTCATCGGTGTTCGATGAAATGGTCCGTCTGGGGCATTCGATCTTGGCCATTGAGACGATTGGCGGCAGTTCGCACCGTCAGTTCCCCCATGACGTGCCAAGGATCTTTCAGTCCCGAGGCCTCCGTCTCGAGTCTTCGAGACCCATGACAGACTTCCCAAGCACGGCGGGAGACAAATCGCTAGCCGGATTTATTGCCTCACGGTTTGGCCGACGTAGCTAAGCCTTGATCCACGGATGAGCGGCTCGTTGGGCAGCGCTGAGGCTACGTGATCCTGATGGGGTGTCGAGGCATGTTGGGTCGTGCGGCCTTGGCGCCGGATGCTCTGTCCGCTGGTTGGGCTACCGTGTTGGCCGCGCTGGCCGCCGTCTGTCGCATGTGGATTGTCAGGCGGGTGGTGCATGAGCTGTGGCGAACAGCCGCAGCCACCGCTGCTGCCAGGGCCAGTGCTGCGGTAGGTGGATCGTGAGGCCGCGGGCGTGGCGGGCGACCCGGCCGGCGACGTTGATCAAGTGTCGGCGGATGGTGGCTGGTCGGGCCTTGGCGTACCGTCTTCCGGCCAGGGTGGCGGCGGCGCGGGTCAGGTTGTGCGCGATCGCGACGCAGCTCAGCCAGGCGTTGTTGGCATCGAACCGGCCTGAAGGCAGATGGGCCAAGGGTCCGTCGATGAGTTCGGCGAAGACTTGCTCGATGACGGCGTGTCCCCGGTGCTGTTCCTCGGCTTGGACAAGGACGAACGGGCTGTCGGTGAACGCGGCGTGGTACCGCCAGGCCGGGAACAGCTCACCTTGGCCGTTTGCGGCGCTCTTGTTGAGGTCGGGGATGCGGCGCACGATCAGCCGGGCGGTGATCTCATCGGGGGTGTTCTCAAACGCGGTGTAGGCGATCTCGGCGATCTGCGCTCGGGAGACGAAGCGGCGCTGTTCGTCGTCCCAGACCGGCTGCGGGTACTCGATCTCCACCCACGCGTCGGCGGGGATCGCCTCGATCGCCTTGCGCACCTTGGCATCGACCCGGATGGTGATGGAGAACCGCACCCCGCCGCGGCGGCACGCGGCGATCACCTTGCGGGAGTAGAACGCCGAGTCGAGTCGCGCCACGATCTCACCCGCCGCCGGCCGCTGCTGTGCGGCGAGCGCCGCTTTGGTGGTGGCGATGGCTTCGGCGACGAGTGACGCCGCGCCGCGGGCCGAGCCGGCGTTGCCCGCCCGCAGCTGGGTCGCGGCGATCACCGGTGCCGCATCCGGTGTGCTGATCGTTGCCACCAAAGGGTTGTAGCCGCGCAGCAGCACCTTGTACCCGCCGACCTTGGCGTGACCGAACCCGACGCCCTGCTTCTTCTTGCCGTACACCCGGCGGAGCAGCGAGTCCACGTCGATGAACGTGACCGCGCCGGCACCGGGCAGCAGCGGCGTCGCTCGGGCCAACTGCACCAGAAACTCCCGCCCCACAGCCTGGAGTTGGCGGACGTGGCCGTGGGTGAACTCGCGCAGGAACTCGCCCAGCGTCGACGGTGCGTACACCCCGCCGAACAACGCGGGCATGCCGCCGTGGCGCACCACATCGAGATCGTCGATCGAGTCCGCCCCGATCAGCATGCCCGCCACGATCGTGGCGACCTTCCCGGACGCGTTGGATCCCTTGTACGACGGCACATGCAGCCGCTCCCGCACGATGCCGTACAGATCGCACGACTCGGCCAGCCGCATCACCGGCACCAGCCCCGCGGACGACACCAAATTCGGATCATCAAACGATGCGCGAACCGCACCGGCATTGTGTAGTAACCTCACCGCGAAGGTGCCCTC
>JAXIPB010000074.1:0-5720 GCA_045403155.1 Micromonosporaceae bacterium | reverse complement strand
ACTGCCATTGGCCGTTGATCTGCCAGGTGACGACGAGCCGGTACGGTGGTTCCCAGGCCAGCACCCGGCCCCAGTCGCATTCGCTGCCGTCGGTGCCGCGTTCGTACCAGCGTCCACCTTCTCGCGGTTCGAGGACGGCGTCGGCCATCTCAGCTTGGCCGATGTGGTAGTCGCCTGGCCACCAGTGGCCGAACGAGTCGGTGAAGAAGACGAACGCGTTCTCTACAGACATAGCGACGGTGGCACGCCCGTGCAGAGTGGGAACGGCGGGCGCGGTGCTCATAGCTGCTTCTCCTGTTCGGATTGAGTGGTGGCCACGTCGGCGGCCTTCTGAAAAGCGGTCAACGCGTCGTCCCAGATGCGCTGGAAGTACGCCGCGAAGGCGGCAACCCGGTCCGGATTCAGCCGGTAGATGCGGCGAGTGCCGTCTGGGGTGGCGACCACTAGGCCGCCGTCTCTGAGCACACGTAGGTGCTGGGACACGGCCTGCGGGGTGATCGGCAGGTGCTCGGCTAGCTCCCCGACCGAGCACGGACGTCGAGCTAGCAACTCGAAGATCGCTCGACGGGTCGGGTCACCGAGAATGCCCAGGTCGACGTCTCCGTAAGCTGCCACGTACGTAAGTATATGCTTTCAGATGCTCGTGGCGCGAACCGTTCCGCGAAGTTGTGGTGGGATTCGGAACCAAAATACCCAGTGCGTGGCCGCTGCTGCGAGTCAGTCGATCCGGGTCGTTCGGCTGCCGACGAGGTTGATGCCGTTGGCCTGGATGTGCCCGGCAGCGGTGACGCCGTCCAGGTCAGCAAAGAAGTACGGGCAGCGGGCGAGCAGTCTGGTATCGAAGCGGGCGGCCAGCGCACGCAAGATGTCCTGACCGGTGTGCAGGCCGGCCGAGCGCGCCCAGCTGTTCAGGTAGGCGTCCCAGGGTTGACCCGAGGCGAGCCATTCGTCGCGCCGACGGTGCAGCCAGCCGGGCTCATCATCAGCCAGCCGCTCGAAACACCAACGTGCGGTGGCCCCGTCGAATCGTTCCCGCGCCCACTCCACCACGATCAACACACCGCCGGGATCGAGGCGCTGGGCGATGAGGCCTACGACGGCGCTGAGGTCGGACACGTGGTGCAGCGACGTGGACGCGATGATCGTGTCGGCCGGCTGGTCGGTGGCGTAATTCTCGAAGTCGGTCTCGTGGTAGTACGGGAAGTCCGGGGCTTCGGGGTCGATGCCAGTTTCACTCAACCTCCACCAAAGGGCCGGCGGTAGCGCGCGCGTCGACCACCACCAGAGCCCCGCCGAAAGCAGTGGACCACGGCATCCGCAGTTTCACTGACTTCGAAGTGCAAGCCGTGCGCGGTACGCAACCGGCGGCTATGCCAGCTGCGAATCCCGGAGGGCTGGCACCTCAGAAAGGAGCCGACCGTTGCCTATCGACACAGTCCCAGATCCACGACCGCCGGCTCATCGGCCAAAGGTGATCTCGCGCGACCCCACCTGACCTTCGTCCACGTCCCGCCAACAGTCGTAGGACAAGTCGCCGACGTCCACGACGCGCGTTCTCATGCTTGATCTGCGGGTGATCCTCGCTCAAGCCGTCGCTAGTCGGCATCGTCGCCTCGTCGCCTGCAGGCGTTAACCCGAGTCCCGACCGGCCGCGGTCGGACCACAATTCGCTCAACCGCAAGGAGTACCTGCTGTATGTCGTGCGGCTGGTCTAGCGTTCCGCCGCCAACGAGGTTGCCTTGCCCGGTGAACGAGGCCGTACAACGCCAGCGTACTCGTGGACGATACTAGGATCGAACCAATGACTTTCTTGGGTGTGAATACCCCAAGGCGCTACATCGCGAAGGCTTCCCATCAATTGCCGAACCATCGCTGCCGCCGGGTGGCAGCGAACCGTGCCTTCTCCCTCGCCAACTCCAGCGACGGCCCGAGGAACGGCGCCCGTGGCGACGGACCGGAGAGGAAATCGGCGTCGAGCTTGCCGACGAGGCCCTCGCCGAACTCGATGTAGCACGACCCTTGACCGTTGTACGGGTCCGTCGGCCCCGATCCGCGGATGGCCGCGGCGATCTGATCCGCCACGACCCGTGCGGCGTTCTCCGCGAAGACGCCGGCCCGCGGCACCGGGGCGTCTGCGCAGTCACCGAGCGCGTAGACGCCGGGGAAGGGCGTCGCCAGCGTACGGGGATTCACCGCTGCAAAGCCGTCGTTGCCACCCTTTGTCAGCCCGGACTCGGCAACCACCGCCGGCACCCGGTGCACCGGGACGCCAACGAAGAGGTCATAGGGACGGTCCCCGGTAGCCAGATGGGCGACATGGGCGCTCGGGTCGAGCGCAGTGACGCGGTGGTCGGGCGTGTAGCCGATACCGCGCTCCGCGAGTGCCAGCACGATCGCGCCGGACGCCTCCGCGGAGACCGGAATCGGCGAGCCCATCGGGCTCACCACCTGAATGTCGGTCACGTCACGCACTCCGCGCTCCATGAGGTACTCATGGATCAGGAGCGCACCCTCGTACGGCGCGGGTGGACACTTGAACGGGACCCCAAGGATGGCCACGATCAGCGTGCCACCGGTAAAGGCCGCGAGCGCATCGCGCAGCCGTTCCGCGCCGGCCGGTGAGTAGTACTCATGGCCATCCGCCACGAAGCCCGGGGTCGCCGCCGGGTCGTAGTCGGCCCCCAGGGCGACAACGAGGAAGTCGCAATCGTAGGTGCCACCGTCCGTGGCCACGTGTCGCCGCAGCGGATCGATGGCGATCACGCGCTCCTGGCGGAACCGCACGCCGGGCCTCGTGATGTCGCGGTACGGGAGACTGACCGCCTCCCGGGTCTGGCGTCCAGTGAGGATCTCCAGCTTTGAGAAGCCGAAGATGAACGTGTCGTTCTGGTCGATGAGGGTGACATGGAACTCGTCGCTCATTGACGCGGAGAGCAGTGTGGCGAGTTCCAGCCCGCCAAAACCCGCACCCAGGATCAGCACATGCCGCACGAGCACAGCCTAACAGTGGCCACCCGCGCGAACTGGGGCAATTGTCAATACCGTGGGGATCCCGTTTCTCCTCGTCCAGGCGTACGTTGGGGTGTACCCCGTCCGCCCACAGAGAGACGAAGTCCACACTGGACAGATACCGGTTGTTGAACTGGCGCGTCTCGTCCTGCCACTGACCGGTCAGCCGGGTGATCGTCGGCGCGGACGGGCCCGCACCGGTGCCGAGGAGCCCCTCCAGCGCTGGAGCGAAGTCCTGTGTGGACAGGCCGTGCAGGTGCAGCGGCAACACCTCGGTGATCTTCGGCGACTTGCGGCACCAGGTCGGTAGGATCGCCGAGGCGAACCGGCGTCGCTCACCCGTGGCTTCGTCGACGCGTTTTGTCGTTGACCGCGGCGCCTGGACCCGCACCGCACCCGCCGACGTGAGCACGTGGCTTGGATTGGCATGTCCGTTGCGCGCCACCAGCCGCCGGCCCTTCTCATGCAGTTCGCCGGCGTGCCCTGCGACGTACGCAGCGACCTCGGCCTCCAGCGCGGCGGCAAGCATCCGCCGCGCCCTCCTCACGATCTCGTCGATCAGCGACGCGCCGTCAACCTGGCCTGCTGGCGCGTCCTCGTTGTTGGTGACTACCGTGAGCACGGGCGTACCCTTCCGACCCGCGGACTCAACCTGGACCGCTTGTGGGGGTGGGCCGGTCGGGTTCGCCACCGCGCGCCGTACCGCGACGGCTCGACTCAGGACGATCGCGTTTAGGAGCTACCACGTCGCTCATTCCTCTTGGTATTCACAATGTTCAGCATCGTTGAGGGCACGCAAAAGTTGACGCTAGTGACCAGACCACATACTGCAACCATCAAGGCACCGAGAATCAATGCCGCTGTGGCATACCCGAACGCGAACAGCAGCCCGATAGCGACCAGAAAGATGGTGGCAAGTTTGAAGGCGTGGCGGCGGCGTTGCGGATTGGGCGGCAGGGCTGGTGATCCGGTCAGGTGTCGCAGACCGTAGTTCCAAATCAGGTCGAAGGGGTGGCGCGAGGTCCAGCCAGCGACGATCCCAATAGGGACCAGCATCAGGATAAAGATCTCGGACTGCAGTAAAAGCGCTGCCGCAGCGAGTGCCATACATGCCCCGGTCGACCACCTCAGGCCGAAACGCAAAGCGCGGCTCTGGCCGGCGGTCAAGGTGTAGCCCTGGACGGTGAGGTTGGCATCCATCCACGCCGTAAGTGTTTTCATCACATGCCTCCGATTGTTGGTGTGCCTGGTTTTGTCGTGTGGTTGTAGCTGACGTGGAAACGCAGTCAGTGCCGCCCCACTTTCGTGTAGTGCTTCTGCCGTGGGCCGTTTAGGTTCGCGAGTATTGCCTGGGTGGCGCGGAGCCCTGCGGCTATCGCACCTTCGACGCGGCCTGGATGGACGGACGAGGTTTCGGTGGCGGCCCAGTGCAGCCGCCCGTCGAATGTTGGTGTGGCGTAGAGCGGATGGCCAAACAGCGCGTAGTTGGTGGAGGGCTCGACGCCGGCCGGTAAGGTGAAGGCTTCCCGGCTCCAGTCCTGGAGGATTATCCGGATCGGGTCTGCGGCTTGTGGGCCGTAGAGGCGCACTAGCTGGCTGAGGACGCGCGTATTCATGTTCACCGTGTGCGGTGTCATGTCGGTGGTGAAGCCGAACAACGCCGCCGGGTTGCCGTGCGGCCCGGACATGTCGTGCAGCTCCCGTAGCGGGCCGAGCAGGCTGACTGCGGTGCCGGCGAGTCCCTGTCGACGCCAGAAAGCGTCGGGGTACTGGACCACAATTTTTGTGATCGCACCCATCCACACAGGGGTGGATTGGGCCAGCCGCAGCAACCGATCTGGCAGCCCGGGTCGCATATCGATCGTTGTGGCTGCTAGGGCGGGCGGAATCGCGAGGACGACGTGTGCGGCGTGACTGGCGCCGGTCGCGGTATCGACCAACAGTCCCGTCGGATCGGTCGTGATCGAAGTGACGGGACTGCTCGGCTGAATGCTTGGGGCGGGAATGGTCGAAGCCAGGGCCCGGGTCAGGCTGTGCGCGCCCGCGGTGTAGCGGCCGGCCGCAACGTCGATCGGATTGTCGTCGAGGCGCAGTACACCGGCGGGATGGTCGAATAACGCGGCGCCGGCGCAGTGTTGTTCGAAGGTCTGAACGCTCAACTCGGCGGCCAAGTTCTGGACCCGCCGCTCGCCGGCCCAGAACCAGGTCGCCCCGAGGTCGAGTGACCCGCCGGCGACATCGACGGACAATACTCGTCCGCCGATGCGATCGCGGGCTTCCAGACACAGCACGTCGAGGCCGGCCGCGGCGAGTGTGGCGGTCACGGTCAATCCGGCGACACCGGCACCGACAACCACCACATCGCGCCGCGCTGGGATCGTCATCTGTAGCGCCTATTGATCGTCGCGCCGCGGTCAGGCTTCCTCGTAGATCCGTACCTCGGGCCCTGCCACAAGCAGGGGTGACAGTTCGCCGACGACATCGGTCGTGAACAGGCTGCTGGACAGGTAGGCCTCCGCATCCGATACCGAGGCGAAGCCGTGCAGCACCTGCACATCATCGCCGCGCACGAGAAGCTGCTTGGACTTCGCGCCGGGAAGGTCCAGGAACGCCTGCCGGTACTTCGTGTAGATGCCAGCCGCCGCCGCCCGATTCTCGTCCGCGATCTTGAGCGTGATCTCCAACATTGCCATAACGTCTCCTTATAACGA
>JAXIPB010000150.1:0-7853 GCA_045403155.1 Micromonosporaceae bacterium | reverse complement strand
GATCACCCCGCGCGACGGCGTCTGCACCTACCTCGAACCCGTGCGGGTGGGCTCTGGGTGGCGGTGGTGGTCTTCGCACTCGTGCTCCTGCTGCTTTTGCTCTTTATTCTTCAGAACGGCCAACGATCCGACGTCTACTTCCTCGGTGCTCATGGGACCCCACCCATGGGCGTGGCGCTCCTGCTGTCGGCAATCTTCGGGGTCTTGCTCGTGACGCTGCCGGCCGCGGTCCGGATCGTTCAGTTACGGCTGGTGGCCCGCCGGCGCCGCGACGAGAGCTCCGCGCCGCCTTACCCGGACAATGATGCGGACGTCAGAAGGTCCTGATGCTCTCCGCCGATGACCGCCGAATCCAAACCTCGAGCGCGGCTGCGGCCGTGCCACGCCTGATGTTTCGACGCGACGTCTCGAGGCGCACCATTCTGGACGGGGCCTGGTGGCCGCGTTCGCATGACCCGGTCGTCGAGGTGTCCAACCTGGTGCCCGCGCTGCAGGCTCGGCAGATCCCGGTAACCAAGATCATGCTCAACCCCTCCGGCTGGGACAGCCATCCGCGTCGGATCGGGGTGGCGGGTCGGATAGTCCGTCTGGGATGGTTCGCCACCCTCGACCCCGAGCTGCTCATCGCCAGCACAGGTGGCGACCAGCGGGCCGACCTGCTGGTGGTGTCTCCGGACGCGTCGTCGGCGTCTGCGCACGCGGCCATGACGATGGCGTCCAGCGGACCCGACGCGCTCACCGCTGCGGCCGTACGGGCTGCCACGTCCGCCCAGAGCCCTGGATCCCCAACGAGCCAGTCGCGTGCTGAGGCGGATTGGGAGTCCGAGGGAGGCCGGGTCAACGGCCGTCAGACAGCAACGACGTCCTCCTCGTCTTGATCGCCGCGGCCATCACGACGACCTGCGCGCGGTCGGTGAGGGGCTCTGTCATCGATCGAGTTTCAAACCGGTGTTGCGGCGCCGGTGGACAGGCGCGTATCGACGAGTCGGTCGACAACCTCGTGCTAGCCGAACCCCTTGGCGGAGCGGGGATTCAACAGGCGCAGCTCAACGGCGCTCATCTGCGTCGCCGGGCACCGGTCCGGGCGGTAGCGGGTTACCGTTTCCGTGGGCGGGGCGCGGTGGCCGTCGGGTGTGGCGAGGTGAGCGTTGAGCTTCTGTCTTGAGCAAGTCGGCGCTGCGACCCACACTGTGGAGGTGGCGCACGGCCTGCCGGTAGGAATCGAACAGGCTGGTCTCCGCGTAGGGCAGGCCGTGTCGGAGGCAGTAGGCGCGAACAATGGGCCGGGCGTGCCGCAGTGACGCGCGGGGCATGCTCGGGAACAGATGGTGTTCGATCTGGTAGTTCAGTCCGCCGAGCAGGAGGTCGACCGGCCACCCGCCGCGGACGTTGCGGGAAGTCAGCAACTGTCGGCGAAGAAAGTCGGTGTCGTCGTCTTCTGTGAGGATAGGCATGCCCTTGTGGTTGGGGGCGAAGGCACAACCTAGGTAAAGCCCGAACAGGCCCTGCTGGACGACGACGAAGACCAACGCCTGCAGGGGGGACAATACCAACACGACCGCCGTGACGTACGCGACGAAGTGCAGCCCAAGTAGTAGGCCTTCCCGACGACGGTCGCGATAGGTGGGTCGCGTTAACGCCCTGACGCTGGCCACGTGGAGGGAGATCGCCTCGAGTAGCAGGATCGGGAAGAACAGGTAGGCCTGGTGGCGAGAGAGCAGCCGTGCGACGCCATGCCGCCCACTGGCCTGTGTGTCGGTGAACACGATGCTCTCGCCGGAGATGTCGGGGTCGAGGCCCTCCTGATTGGGGTGGGCGTGGTGGCGGTGGTGTTTGTCGACCCACCAGCCGAAGGCCATCCCGATCGCCAAGTTGCCGTATAACAGCCCGACCGCTTGGTTTGTTCGTCGGGATCGGAAGATCTGCCGGTGGCCGGCGTCATGGCCGAGGAATCCATTCTGGGCGAAGACCACGGCCAGACAGGCCGCGGTGATCATTTGCCACCACGAATCTCCTAGCAGCACGAATGCCGTCCAGCCGGAGACGACCAGCAGGGCATTGATGCCAATCTGGACTGAATAGTAGAGCCGGCGCTGGTCAAGTAGGCCTGCCTGCCGAACCTCGGTCAACAGTTCGGAATAATCGCTGCCACGACGGCGGTGCGGCGCTGGCCGCGTGCGCGGTAATGCCGTGTCGATGGTACTAATGAGATCCTCCCCCGGGGGGTCGACGCTGAGTGCGTCGCCGGGGTCCGGGGCAACCGTTTCGATTAGGTTAGTCCACCGCCGACTTTGCGGCATACGGAAGAGGTGGCCAGCACCCGGCCGAGCAGCGAGTCGGTGGAAGGTACTGAAGGGAATCGGTCCAGCATGGTCATCCCCCCGAATTCAGACGTCGGAGCGCCGGTCGGCCCATCTTCGCGATCGACATCGACGCTCTTACCTGGCTCAAGGTTCGAAGCCCGTGACGACGATGCCGTACTAGCCGCGCTCGGCCGGGGATTGTCCGTTCGGCGACGATGAGGGACGCAAGGTCGACCTGCCCGCCGATTATCGGCTCTGGCAATTGGTCATAGCTGGCGTTGCACCGATCACCTCAGAGCGGGCATGAATTCACCCCTTGGACGCGCACTTGACCCAGCAAAGCCGGCCGCACAGTCCGCACTTGACCGTGCGAGGACTTCACGGCGGCTTCACAGAGGCCGATGCGCCTGTGTGGGCGAGGGCCGGCGTCTGTCCGATTGCGACAGGCCAGTGTGCCTGAAGTGACTGGTTCGGAAATCAACGGATACCGGCCCCATTCTCGGGGTCAAGGGCGAAACGGTCTGCCCTTTGGAAACTGCCCGCAACTTCTGTCCCTGGCGCCGTTCGGCGACCGAGGCGTGCGGTCGTGGAGTTGACCGAGCGTGGGCAGGAGGTCCTATCCGAGAATCCGGCGGCTGTCGATAACGTCCTACTTGCTCGCTACCCGGAATTCCTCGACTTCAGGATGCGGGCTCGCGACCGGCAACCCACCCACCCCGGCGGCGACGCGGCACTCTCCGGTCAGTCCTCCGAGAAGGGCACGCCGCGCGAGCAGGCGTCCCAAGCGTCGAGGAGGCCAACGCCGTCGTCGCCGCCGAGTTGCTCGAGCGGATTCGGGCGCGCGACCCGGCGTTTCTGGAGCAGTTGGTCCTGCGCCTTCTGACCGCGATGGGCTACGGCGGCAGGGCCGGCGCGGCCGAGCACCTCGGACGGACCGGCGATCAAGGGTTGGATGGCGTCATACGGCAGGACGCCTTGGGACTTGATCGCGTTTACGTCCAAGCAAAGCGATACGGAGCAGACCAGTCGGTCGGTCGGCCCGACATCCAAGCCTTTGTGGGGGCGCTGCACGGCGCGCAGGCGGATCGCGGAATCTTCATCACCACGGCCCGCTTCACGGCCGAGGCGCGCGACTACACACGGCAGGTCCCAACTCGGCTCGTACTTATTGATGGCGTGCAACTGACTGAGTTGATGGTGCTGCACAACGTGGGCGTGCAGGACGAGCAGACATTCACGCTCAAACGGGTCGACGAGGACTTCTTTGAGTCCGCATGAAAGGCATCGGCCGCCAGTCTTCAAGATCGCCCGCTGCGCTCGCCCCCGTGGCGCGAGACATCGCGCGACCCGCGAGCGCCGCCGAGCCGCGAATCTGGTGACGTCGTGAAGGTCATCTACTTGATCACTTATCCCAACGGCAAGATCTATGTCGGCAAGGACTTGACGGGAACGTTGAACTACTTCGGCAGCGCAAGCTCTGCGTTGATCGAGGCTGACTTCGACGCCGAGCAGCAACGTGACTTCACGGTCCGGAAGCAGATCCTCTGGGAGTCCGAGATCGCATCTGATCCGGAGGTCTCGCGGATGGAGGTGCAGTTCATCCGACAACTGCGGGCGAATGATCCCGACATCGGCGACAACAGGTGGCCGGCAGCGCCAGGCCCAACTCAAGGTGCCGATAAGACCGTGACAGCCGCTTCCGAGCAGCGGAACGTCACATCGTGACCTGAGCGCAGCCCGTCAGCGGCGCCTGGGAGGGACATCGGTCGACCTCCACCGTTGGCATGCTGCCCTCCTTGATGCTGCGGCGAGGCTGTAGGTCACAGGCATCATCATCGCGAGCGACTGGTCGCCACGAAAATGGCCGGTAGCGTCGACTCCGCGACCTCGCGTGATCTGGGTCACGTAACGTTTCAGAGACTTGTGGCTCGCAAAGGGGGTTTGGGTCAGCCTGGGGCGAGGAGGCAGAACTCGTTGCCTTCCGGGTCGGCGAGGACCGTCCACGGGACATCGCTCTGGCCTAGGTCGATGGCGGTGGCACCGAGAGTCCGCAGTCTGGCCGCCTCGGCCTCTAGGTCGTCACCTGGGTATGGGCGGACGTCGAGATGGACGCGGTTCCACACGGTCTTCACGTCGGGTGTGCCGAGGAACTGCAGATATGGGCCGACGCCCTTGGCGGAGCGCAGTACAGCGTTGTGGTCGGTCACCTCGTGCAGGGTCCAGTCCATGGCCTTGCCCCAGAAGCGGGCCATGGCTCGCGGATCCGCGCAGTCGACCACTACCGCGGCGATCGGCCCGGTGTCTCGGTAGAGCGGTCGAGGGTCGAGCACGCAGAACTCGTTGCCCTCTGGGTCGGCCATGACCGTCCATGGGACATCGCCCTGGCCTACGTCGGCGGGCGTTGCGCCGAGGTCCTTCAGGCGCGTGACCACCTCCGCCTGATGGGCCGGCGAGGTCGACGTGCACGCGGTTCTTCACCGTCTTGGCTTCCGGGGAGGCGATGAGGTCGAGGCAGACGGCGACGGGGTCGGGGTAGACGAAGCCCTCAGGTTCGAGGTTGGTCACGCCGGGTCCCTCGCTGGAGACTCCCCAGCCGAGCGCCTCCGCCCAGAAACCGCCCAGTGCGGAGTCGTCCCGAGCCTTCATGTTGATTTGAACAAGCCGCGTTGCCATGCCGACGATCCTACGGTCGCCGCGCTCGGCGCCATCGAGGGTGTCAGCGACGGATTGGCCGGCGCGGCACGGTTCGTGGGCGGGGCGCTGGCCGACGATCCCCAACGGCGCCGCGCTGTCGCGGTCGGGGCTACACCGGCACTGCCGCCTTGGCCGCGCTTACCGGGGCGGCTACCTCCGTCTGGCAGGTTGGGGTGTTGCGGGCCGGTGCGTGGGCGGCACGCGGCCTCCGGGTACCGGCCCGCTACGCGCTGTTGGCCGACGTAGTTCCCCCGTTGGCCTACGGTCGCGCCCACGGGTTCGAGCGCATGATGGACAACCTCGGCGTACCGGCAGCGGAGGTCACGTTAGCGAGATGAGCGGCTCGCTAGTCGGGCCGAGTCCTTCAAGATCCCTAGCGACAGTTTCGCGCTCGCCCCGGTGACCGCGCTGGACGGTTCGCACTCATATTGGCTCGCGCGGCGGTTGTTGAGGCATCCCACCCTTCTGACACCGCGGCCAATGGTGTGGGTGGATCATCGGGCGTGCTGCTCATTCTGCTCGTCGCGCTCGGCGGCCGAGTCGAATGGCTCTCCGTCGCCGTCGCCGGCTATCTGGCGCAGTAAGCACACGACGTCGGCCTCGCCGCGACCACGGCGCAGCGGATCGGCTACGGCGCGGCGCTTGCCGTCGTGCTCGTCGGCGTCCGCATGCGCCATCGATCCGCCCTCCCTGGAGGTCAGGGGGCGGCACTCACTCCACTGTAGACCGCTCCGGTGGGCGACGAGCCGTCTCAGCGACGGCTGCCCAGGAGCGCGTACGCGAGCGTCCCGACGGCGGCGAGGATGACGGCCGCGGCGGTCGCTGCGCGGGCATCGACCGGCTGCACCATCCAGGTGAGCATGATCTTGTACGTGGGCCGCGTCGGTGGCACACCCATGGGGGGTGCGTACTGCAATACGAGCACCGTCCAGATCACGGGCAGCAGCGGTGCTCGAGCCGTGCCGAGGATCACCGCGCCGAGCGCCACCACCCCGGTCAGCCCGGCCACGTTGCGCGCGATCTGCCCAGTACCGGCCATCTGCTCGCCGACGAGCGCGGTCGCGGCGAGCAGGCCGACCAGGGCGGCGCCGGCCACAATGACGTGGGCGGCCCGCCGCGGCGGCCAGGCGATCGCCGATGCGCGATCCAGGTCGTGGTCCGCGCCGGCCAGACCGGGACCGAGGGCGGCGGTGCCGGCCAGTGCGACAAGCAGTGCGACCAGCACCCGGCCCTGCGGGTGATCGACCGCCAGGCCGAGCGCCCACAGCGCAACCGCGCAGACCAGCAATGCCGCCACCGTCGCCGGTACCCCGCGCGAGCGCAGGTACAGCGAGAGGGGTTTCACTGCGTCGCGCTCGTACCCGTGAGCATCTCCAGCCGGTCGCCCGCGGCGCAGGTCAGCTCGGCGTCGCGCAGCGCCGTGACGCGGGCCCGCTGCTCGTCCGCCGGCAGGGCGCGCAGGGCCGCCAGAGCGTCGCGCGCGAGTGTCTGCTCGGACGTCTTTTCGCGCGGATCCGCCGGCGGCAGGTCGTGATCGAGGAGCCATGCAGACACGACCAACCGCGCGGCCAGGTAACGGACGTCCGGCTCGTCGGGCGGGCCCATCAGGTTCGCGCACGGTTGGACGCCGGCACCATCCAGCATGATCCGCAACAGGTCGTCCGTGGAGTATTCCATCACGTCCTGGAAGAACGAGACGCGCACAACGAGGGTGTCCCGCGATTGCGGATCCTCGGGAGCCTTTTCTGCAGTAGTCACCAGAACTCTCGTCGGCGCCGGCGGCAGCTTCGCCGCGAGGACGGACAGCGCCTCGATGGCGGGACCGCGCACGTGGTCAGTCGCGTATGAGTACACCCGTGCGATGCATATCTTGGGTTCGTCGTCGGTGCACACGACCTCGGTGGCGTGGCGGTCGTCGATCCAAGCGACGGACAGCGTGCGGGGCATCGCCGGTACGGCGATCGCGGCGCCGAGCACGACCGGCAGCAGGGCGGCCATCCGGGTCCTCGGCCGGGAGGCCGCGAAGACGGCAAGCCCGGTCGCGGCTAGGGCCGCGAACCACAGCGCCTGGGACAGGTTCGCCCGGGCCGACAGCATTTGGAGCGCGAACCCCCCGTCGCGCGGACCCTGCAGGTACGGGAAGAGCAGGAAGGTACCCGGGTCGCGGCTGTCCTGCGCGACGATCATGGGTGACACCGCCAGCGCGAGGAAGCCGACGACGGCGAGCATGGGCGCGGTCAGCGGCGACGGCAGCAGCGGACCGATGGCCTGGCCGAGCCAGACCGCGCCGACCATGGCCAGCGCGCCGAGCGCGATGAGCGGGATCGCTCCGAGCGAGAAGTACCCATCGATGTGCCGGAGATGGCTGGCGGCGCCGACGAGCATGACCAGGTAGGCGGCGACGGCGGCGATCGCCATCGCGGTCGCGACCGGCAGCACCCGCTGCCAGCGCGGCCGGGACGTCGTGGCAAATAGCTCCTCGACCTTGGAACGGCGTTCACGGAGAGCCTGCCAGGCGCCGGCCGCCACCGCCAGCGGCCAGGTCAGCTGCATGATGTCGCGCTGAACGATGACCAGCTGCATCCACGAGCCGTACGGCTCATTGCTGGCGAAGAGCACGAATACGCCAACCGCCGCGATCACCAGCGCGGCCCACACGGCCACCGATCGGCGCAGCTCGATGCGCAGGATCCGGGCGCCCATCACGACTGCCTTTCGCGGTGGCGGCGCAGGATGGCGGAGTAGCCGCGCTCGGCAGCGCTGTCCCCCGTGTCGCCGTCGTCGCCCGCCGCGGCGGCGAGGTCGGCCGGCACGCCCTGGAAGACCAGCCGCCCCGCATCGATGAGCACGACATCG
>JAXIPB010000173.1:0-17804 GCA_045403155.1 Micromonosporaceae bacterium | reverse complement strand
ATGATGACGGCGGCGTTGACGGACTCGCTACCGGCCACTTTCGCTGTCGCCATGCCGCCGAGACTCGCGCCGATGAGCACGACACGATCCGCACCCCGGGCGCGGACAAAGGCGATCGCGCCGCGAAGGTCGTCGACTGCGCCGCGAGCCATCGCGGCCGTGAAGGACGGCGTACGGGCGGGGTAGCGGTACTCGAAGGTCAACACGGTGTACCCGCGGGCCGTCAGGTTCGGCGCGAAGCCCTCCCACGCCGACGGATCGTTGTCGCCCATATTGGACAGCACCACGGCCGTCGTTCCCGCTCCGTGCAGCTTGCCGATCGCCGTGACGCCATCGGCCGCCGCGAAGGTCACGGCGGTGACCGACGGCGTCACCGAAGGCGACGCGGAGGGCGCAGAGGACCCCGACGTCGAGGTGCCGCACCCGGCCAGCACTGTGAGCAGAGCCAGGGCCAGCGTTCGTCGCATCAGGCACTCCTGTCAGTTGGGTGGGACGGCGGTCAGCGCGACCTCGAGCACGGGATCTCGTCCCGCGAAGTACGCCCCGGCTCGGTAGGCGACGGCCAGGTCCGGGCCGGTGGCGAGCCGGTCGTCCTGACTCACCTGCACCCACTCCGTGGCCGAGGTCACCGTGATGCCGGTGTGCGGGAGCCGGATCGTCGTGTGATCGCCGAACTGATTCGGCGAGCCGCCGGTCGGCTCGCCGACAAAGACCTCGTGGTCGGCGCCGTCGGCGAGTTCGGCGGCGAAGTTTCCGGCGGCCGAGAACGTAAGCCGTCCGGCGAGCACCCAGAGCCGGCCCGGCCGATCGACCTCCGGACCGGTGAGGTAGTCGACGAACGCACGGTACGTCGTGTTGTCGCCGCCATGGTTGTCGCGCAGATCGAGCACGACGCGGTCCACCCGACGTCCCTGAATCGCCTGGCGCAGCGCTGAAGCCAGCGCCGCCCCGGATGGCTGCACCGCGTTGTACTGGAAGTAGACCGCTCGCCGCGTCGCTAGGTACTCCACGTGGTACGGCTGGTCACGGTGACCGAGCGACACCGAGCCGGCAACGTCGGGCAGGATCCACTCCCAGCCGTCCACCAGCGCATCGAACGTGCGCGCGTCGACTGCCCCCACATCGACATCAACCATCGCGCCGCCGGGCTTCACGGCCCTGAGCGTGACGACGTCGGGCCGCTTCGCGATACCAAGACCCGATAAGACCTCGGCACAGACGAAGAAGATCGGCCGGTGCATGAGGACGGTGGTCGGGTTGTCCCGTGGAATCAGCGGCTCCAGCCGAGCGAGCACCTGGTCGACGGGCATACCGTCCACATGCGATATTCGTGCGCCGACCAGATCGGAGTACTGTTCCGCCCCGCCAGTGATGAACAACCCCTCGGGAAACTCCCACAGGCGCAGCGGCAGTCGGTGGACCGCGTTGTCCCAGGGCCAGACTCCGCTGTGCCCCTCACGCCCCCGCGCACCCAACAGACCGACGAGTCGCATCACGCCCACCAGGAACTCGTCCGCGCGCAACGAATTCGCCTCGGCGGCAAGCGCGTCGGCAGCCGCCCGGAATGACCGCCTAGCGGTGCCGTGATATGGATCCGGATGCACCTGCTCCAACTGCGCGATCAACGACTCGATGTCCTGCCGGCGCCCGTCGGCTGTAGAGATCACCGAGAAGGTCGAACCGTCGGCGGTGCACCCGACTGCGGGGCACCCGCCGGCCACAAGGGCGAGCGCGACGATCAACGCCCACGGCGCCCCACGATGTGCGCGCACTCGCCGCCTCCCGCCGTACAACTTAATACGGACCCGTAATAGATACTACGACCGCGTAGCATCTGTCGAGGTCCGTTACTAAGCTGCGACCATGCCCACGACCCAACCGCCCCAGCGCTCGGCTCGCGTTCAGCACGATGAGGACTGGCGGCCGCGCTCAGGCCAGCACACGTCGATCCTGTTCGACGTGTTCGCGCTGAGCCAGCAGGTCCGCACCCTTCTCGCCGCGGCCATGCGCGACGCGCGCATGCGGGCCGACGAGTACGCCGCCTACAGCGTGCTGTTCGAGGCCTCCCCGCTCACGATGACGGAGATGGCCCGCGAACTGGGCATGCCGGTGACTACGGCGGCCGACTATGTCCGCGCCATGCAGGCCCGCGGTCATCTGCGCAAGGACGCGCACCCGTCGGATAGCCGGGCCTACCTGTTGGCCCTGACGCCGGCCGGCGTACGAGCCCACAAACACGCCAACGCGCATTTTGAGAGCGCCTACCAGGCGCTCGTCCGCGAACTGCCGCCGCTCAACGAGGCGGCGACTCGGGCGACGCTGCAGCAGCTCGCGTCGAGCGCCGCCCGCGCGACGGCGTCCTTCTCGTAGCCCGCGCGCGGCCGCGGAGCACTCCCCGCGAGCGCGATGGGGCTCTTCACAGTGCCTAGCCCGGTACTCTCGGTGGGTGTCACGCCCCACTCACGCCGCCGACGGCCGCCGCGTAGCCCTGCTCACACTCGGCTGCGCGCGCAACGAGGTCGACTCCGAGGAGCTCGCCGCACGCCTGCACCTCGACGGCTGGGACGTCACCCCCGACGGTGAGGGCGCCGACATCGTCGTCGTGAACACGTGCGGCTTCGTGGAGAAGGCCAAGCGCGACTCGATCGACACCTTGCTCGCCGCGGCCGACTCCGGCGCAAAAGTGGTCGCCGCCGGTTGCCTGGCCGAGCGGTACGGTCGGGAGCTCGCCGACACGCTGCCCGAGGCCGACGCGGTGCTCGGCTTCGATGACTACACCGACATCTCGGCGCGCCTCCGGGCGGTCCTCCAAGGACAGCAGCACACGTCCCACACTCCTCAAGACCGCCGCACGCTGCTGCCGTTGACTCCGGTCGACCGCCGCGGCGCAGGTGTGACCCCGCCCGGCCACGCCGCCGTCACCGTCGACGACCACACGCCCGCCCACCTTCGACCCGTGCTGCGGCGGCGATTGGAACGCGGCCCCGTCGCCTCGCTCAAGCTCGCCTCGGGCTGCGACCGCCGGTGCTCCTTCTGCGCCATCCCGTCCTTCCGGGGCGCGTTCGTGTCCCGTACGCCGGACGAGGTCCTTGCCGAGGCCGAGTGGCTCGCCCGCGAGGGAGTCCGCGAGATCGTGCTGGTCAGCGAGAACTCCACCTCGTACGGCAAGGACCTCGGCGATCCGAGGGCGCTGGAGAGGCTGCTGCCCGAGCTCGCCGCCGTCGCCGGGATCGTCCGGGTGCGCGTCAGCTATCTGCAGCCCGCCGAGACACGTCCCGGTCTCGTGGCCGCCATCGCGACCACGCCTGGCGTCGCGTCGTACTTCGATCTGTCCTTCCAACACTCCAGCGAGCCCGTGCTGCGCCGGATGCGCAGATTCGGCTCCACCGAACGCTTTCTCGACCTGCTCGACTCGGTCCGGACGCTCGACCCGGAGGCCGGGGCGCGCAGCAACGTCATCGTCGGCTTCCCCGGTGAAACCCGGGCCGACGTCGCCGAGCTGGAGCGCTTCCTATCCGCCGCGCGGCTTGACGCGATCGGCGTCTTCGACTACAGCGACGAGGACGGCACCGAGGCGGCCGGGCTGTCCGGCAAGGTGACCACCGCGACCATTGCCCGCCGGTACGGGCGGGTCAGCGCCCTGGCGGAGGAGCTCTGCAACCAGCGGGCCGAGGAGCGGATCGGCTCGGTCGTGGATGTCCTGATCGAGGCGATCGCCGACGACGGTGCCGAAGGGCGGGCCGCCCATCAGGCCCCCGAGGTCGATGGATCGACTATCCTCAATGTTGGCGAAGGCCGGCTGGTGGTGGGAGATCTCGTGCGGGCGAGCGTCACCGCCGCCTACGGAGTGGACCTCATCGCCGTACCCATCGATGTCATCAGCCCGGCCCCATCGTTCGTGACCGCGGACCGGCCATGAGCGATCCGGCCGAGCCACGGAGGGCGGTGCTGCGGAATCCGCCGCTGGTCAATCTGGCTAACGGGCTCACCGTGCTGCGGATCGTCATGGTGCCGGTCTTCGTCGCTCTCATGATCGCGTCTGAGATGACCTCGCCTGGCTACCGGATCGCCGCGGCACTGGCGTTTGGGATCGCCTCGCTCACCGACTTCGCCGACGGTTGGATCGCCCGCACGTTCAATCTGGTCACCTCGTTTGGCAAGGTCGCCGACCCGATCGCGGACAAGGCGTTGACCGGTACGGCGTTGGTACTGCTCTCGATCTACGACGCGCTGCCGTGGTGGGTGACGGTCGTCGTCCTCGTGCGCGAGGTCGGCGTCACGCTGCTCCGATTCTGGGTCATCCGGTACGGCGTCATCCCGGCCAGCCGGGGAGGAAAGGCGAAGACGGTTCTACAGATTCTGGCGATCGCCTGGTACATCTGGCCGGTCCCGGAACCCCTCGCGGCGGTCGGGCCGTGGATCATGGCGGTGGCGGTGGCGGTGACCGTGGTCACCGGTGTCGACTACCTGATCCGCGCGCTGCGGGTCCGCCGCGCCGGGATCGAATGAGGCCGGCGGGGTAGCGTCGGCGGCGTGCTGGACGTTACCGGTTATCTTCGCCGGCTTGGGCTCGACCACCCTGGGCCGCCGACTGCCGAGGCGCTCGCGCTGATCCATCGCCGGCAGGTGGAGCGCATCGCCTACAACACGATCGACATCCATCTGGGTCGGCAGACCACAGTGGATCCGCTTGCGGCGGCCCACCGGATCGTGACCACCGGCCGGGGCGGCTATTGCTTCCACCTCAACGGCGCCGTCGGCGCGCTCCTGGTGGCGCTCGGCTTCGACATCCGCCGTCATCGCGGCGGGGTGTGGAGCGCGGCCGACGAGGTGCCACTGCGGCCGTTCCCGAACCACCTCGCGCTCACCGCGCACGGCTTACCGACCGCCGAGAACCCGGGCGGCGATTGGTTCGTCGACGCCGGGCTCGGCGACGCCCTGTATGAACCGGTGCCGCTGCGTTCGGGCGAGGTGCGGCAGGGGCCATTCGAGTACGGGTTGACGGTGTCGCCGGCGCTCGCCGGGGGCTGGCGGTTCCGGCACGATCCGGCCGGTTCGTTCGTGGGGATGGACTTCGAGCCGCGCCTAGCCACTCCCGACGACTTCGCCGAGGCCCACACCGTCCTGTCGACGTCGCCGACGTCGGGGTTCGTCCAGTATCTCTCGGTGCAGCGCCGGGACGAAGCCGGCGTCGACAAGCTGGTCAGCCTCACACTGCGCCGGATCGAAGGTCCGCGGGTCAGCGAGTCGGAGGTCGGATCGGCCACCGAGTGGTTCGCCGCTCTGGCCGACATCTTCGGCCTCACTCTGGATGACGTCGACGCCTCCGAGAAGGCGGGCCTGTGGCGCCGAGTTCGGGCTGCCCAGGACCAATGGCTAAGGAGTCAGGATGGCCGCGGCCGAGCTGATTGAGATCCTGGTACGGCGGGGCGAAACCCTCGCCGTTGCCGAGTCACTCACGGGCGGGTTGCTCTCGGCGACCATTGTGGACGTGGCCGGCGCTAGCCGCGTATTCCGGGGCGGACTCATCGTCTATGCCAGCGATCTCAAGTCCACATTGGCCGGAGTGCCCGCGAGTCTTCTGGCGACGCGGGGGTCGGTGGACCCGGATGTCGCCATTGCGCTCGCCCGCGGTGCCCGGGACCGCTGCCGAGCGGACTGGGCGATGGCGACCACCGGCGTCGCCGGCCCCGATCCGCACGACGGCGTACCCGTGGGAACGGTCTACGTGGCCGTCGCCGGCGAGGCGCAGGTGCACGTCCGCGAACTGGCCATGTCCGGCGGCCGGCCCGAGATTCGGGCCGCCGCCGTTTCGGCCGCGCTCGGCCTGCTCACCGAGGTCCTGTCCGCTCCGCCCCGATGAGATCTTGGATGATTCCCGGGCCTACCGGGCCTACCGGACCGGAAATCATCCAAGGTCTTCACTCGCCAGGGGGGATCACTTGAGCGGAGGGAGCTCTCGCCCCTCGACGACGTCGACATACCGCCGGAGAATCATTCCCCAGCCCCCGTCACCGCCGACGCTCGCGGCGAGTTCGACGCCGCTGACTGCGCGCTCGAGCTTGCTGTGCACGAGGTCTACCCGGGTGGCGGACGGGCCCTCGGCGATGAAGCGCACCTCGACCTCGGTCGCGTGTTCGGGATCCTCGTCGTACTCGTACTCGCCGGTCAGCTGCCAGGACAGGAGCACGCGATGCGGCGGTTCCCAGGCGAGCACACGCCCCCAGTCGCACTCGCTGCCGTCCGGCGCGCGCTCGAACCACCGGCCGCCGACGCGCGGCTCGATGTAGGCGCCCTCATATCCGTTGGGGTTGATCTGGTATCTCGGCCACCAAGTGGCGAACGACCCCGTGAAGACCGAGAAGGCCTTCTCGATCGTTGCGTTGACGGTGACCGACCGGCGGACGGCCGGGACCGTGGTTGATGTGTTCATGACTCCTCCGGTGTCTCCTGCAGCGATGTGTCTGTTTCGGTCGGTGCGCCGGCGTCCGGGGCCTCGACGGCTCGCTTGAAGGCGTCGAGCGCCTCACCCCAGATCTGGTCGAGGTACGCCCGCAGCCGCTCCAGACCGGCTGGATTGACCTGGTAAATCCGCCGGGTTCCGGCGGC
Organism: Micromonosporaceae bacterium; assembly: GCA_045403155.1. Lineage (GTDB taxonomy): Bacteria > Actinomycetota > Actinomycetes > Mycobacteriales > Micromonosporaceae > JAXIPB01. The sequence goes on along the minus strand of JAXIPB010000173.1, from coordinate 11,195 downwards.
CCGGTCGGTGACCAGGCCGACGTCCTTGAGTGCCCGCAGGTGCTGCGACACGGCAGGCCGGCTGACGGGCAACCGCTGGGCGAGCTCACCGACCGAGACCGGGCCGCGGGCCAGCGTCTCGAAAATCAAACGGCGGGTGGGATCGCCCAACGCGCCAAGTGAGTCAAGTCGGTAAGTCCCCACGAACGGTAAGTCTAGACTTACGAAAAGGTCACGTCAAGCCCGGCGACGAGGCCTGCTCGATGAGGCCCGCTCGATGAGGCCCGCTCGATGAGGCCCGCTCGGCGAGGCCCGCTCGGCGAGGCCCGGGTGTCGATCTCAACGTTTGCGGGTAACGTGGCTGGCACGAGCGATCGGTACGGGTGGTCGGTTCAGGTAGCAGCGCGAGGGGGTGCCAATGGTCCTGCTCCGAAAGGTCATCGGCGATGCCCTGCGCGCGCGCCGACTGGCCCAGCACCGCACGCTGCGCGAGGTCTCTACCGCGGCGAATGTGAGCCTTGGCTACCTCTCGGAGATCGAACGCGGGCACAAGGAAGCCTCGAGCGAGTTGCTCGCCTCGATCTGCGACGCCCTTGGCGCGCGGCTCTCGGAGATGCTGGGCGACGTGAGTTCGACCTTCGCACTGGCCGAGCAGATGGAGGAGGCTGGCGCGCGGGCCTTGGCCGGCCCCGTTGACGAGGCGATCACCGATGGCGAGGTCACCGTTCAGGTGCACAGCGACGGCCCGCTCCGTACCACGCTGACCGCGACCCGAATAACGCCGAATCCGCGACGCGATGGGCCCGTCTACGCCGCCTCGTGACCGTACGAGCCGGGCTGACGTGACGAAGGTGGCGGGCGGCTGCCAAGATTGAGGCTGTCGACCGTTGGGTCAGCGCACCGGTAGAGAGGACGCGAGGACGATGGCGAACCCGTTCGTCAAGGCTTGGAAGTACCTGATGGCGCTCTTCGGTTCCAAGATCGACGAGTACGCCGATCCGAAGGTGCAGATCCAGCAGGCGATCGAGGACGCCCAGCGCCAGCACCAGAGTCTGGTCCAGCAGGCCGCGGCGGTCATCGGCAACCAGCGTCAGCTCGAGATGAAGCTCTCGCGGCAGCTGACGGAGGTGGAGAGCCTGCAGGCCAACACCCGACAGGCGCTCGTGCTGGCGGAAAAGTCCCGCGCCGACGGCCATGTTGAGAAGGCGTCGGATTACGAGCAGACCGCGCAGACGTTCGCCACGCAACTCGTCGCCGCCGAGAGCTCCATGGATGATCTCAAGTCGCTGCACGATCAGGCCCTCGGCGCCGCCGCTCAGGCCCGCAAGGCGGTGGAGAACAACGCCGTGCTGCTGCAGCAGAAGCTCGCCGAGCGCACGAAGCTGCTGAGCCAGCTCGAGCAGGCCAAGATGCAGGAGACCGTGGCGCGGTCGCTCGAGTCGATGAGCTCACTCGCCGCGCCCGGAACGACGCCATCCCTCGATGAGGTGCGCGACAAGATCGAGCGGCGGTACGCGGTCGCGCTCGGTCGGGCCGACCTCGCCGGCAACTCGATTGAAGGACGCAGACTCGAGGTGAAGAAGGCGACCCTTGACCTGGCCGGCGCCACCCGGCTCGAGGAGATCCGGGCGAGCATGGGCAAGAGCGTGACCGCCGCGCCGGAGCAATCCGCGGTCGAGGCCGGCGACGCCCCGGCTCAGATCGAGACCGCACCGGAGGAGGCCCCTGAGCAGGTGTCAGCGCAGGCCGGCGACCAAGCTAAGGAGAAGGAGCAGGCCTAGCGCTGCGTGTCCCTCAGCGCGGCCGTCCGGATGGGCTGGCACGACGGGCACCAGTACGTGATCCGTTCGCCCTGCACCTCCTGCTCGATCCGGGTGCCGCATCGCCGGCAGGCCGCGCCGCCCCGTCCATACACGTGGACCGCATCGCCCCGCCGCAGCGAGCCAGTTGTGCTCTGCGTCCACCGTCCACAGTTGGCCCGCAACAGCCGGCGGGCGAGTTCGACGACGCCTTCAAGATTGTCCACTTCGGACACCGGCGTCCTGGGGTCTATCCCCCGCAGGAACAGAATCTCGGACTTGTACAGGTTGCCGATTCCGGCCAGATTCCGCTGGTCGAGCAGCGCCTCCGCGATGGGTTGGTCGCCGTGCGCGCGCAGCCGCCGGACGGCCTCGGCGGCATTCCATCCTCCGGGCTGATCGGGGGAGCCGAGCAGGTCCGGACCGAGGTGCCCGACGAGTGTCTCCTCTTGATCGGTCGGAACCAGCTCGAGGTCATGGACGCGGTAGCCGACGGCGACCGTCGTCAGCGTCCGCAGCACCACGCGGATCTCGTGCGCCGGCCCACGTCGCCAGCGTTCCCCTGCGGAGTAAACGCGCCACGCGCCATCCATCCGCATGTGCGAGTGGAAGGTCAGCGCGCGCCCGTTGGCTCCGGCGAGTCTGAGCAGGAGATGCTTGCCCCGGGTGCCGCATCCCTCGACCCGGGCCCCGGATAGATCCACCGTCGCGAGGGCCGGGACCCGAAAGTCGGTGTTCCGCAGCGTATCGCCAGCGAGCGCCCGATCCAGCACTCGCGCCGTGTTCCACACCGTGTCGCCCTCGGGCATGCCCTCATCGTGCACCCTCATCGCTGAATGAATCCACGCCGCTGAGCGAATCCACGCCGATGACAAACTCCAGAGTCAACTCGTCACGCAGTGGTATGCCGTAGGCACCCACCTCGGGAATCGACGCCTTGAGCCGGCGGCTGTGGGCGAGCGCACCGGGCGAGACGGCACAGATCCTCATTCCGCGCCGCTGATAGAAGCGCAGCGCGTCAAGGTTGTCGTTCGTCGTGACGAGCCAGACCCGGCGAAGCTCCCGCGATGCGGCGAACTCGACTGCGTATGCGAGCAAGGCGCTCCCCACGCCGCGACCCGGCTCCGTGGCGTCGATGCTCACGACCTCGAGCGAGTCACCGTCCACGATGTACGTAAGCACGCCAGCGACGTCAATGCCAACGAGGGCGACGACGGTCGGCAGGGTCGTCAGGTCGTACGCGACGCCGTGGGCCACCACGATCGGGCCACCCCACGATCGCCGGTAAATGGCCGCGATCGCCGCGACATCGGCGGCGCCCGCCGCTCGAACCGTTACCACTTGATAAGAATGGGCTATGCGGCTGACCGTTTTCACCGAGCCCCAGCTCGGCGCGTCCTACGAGGACCAACTCCGGGTGGCTCGTCACGCGGAGGCGTGCGGGTACGAGGCGTTTTTCCGGTCGGATCACTACCTGACCATGGGGGACGGAGACGGATTGCCCGGTCCGACCGATTCGTGGGCCACGCTCGCCGGCCTGGCCCGGGAGACGCGGACAATCAGGCTTGGCACGATGGTGACATCTGCGACCTTCCGCCTCCCGGGACCACTGTCTATCACCGTGGCGCAGGTCGACGCGATGAGCGGCGGTCGGGTGGAGTTCGGGCTGGGGGCCGGCTGGTACGAGGCCGAGCACCGGGCCTATGGCATCCCGTTCCCGTCGGTGGCGGAGCGGTTCGACCGGCTCGCCGAGCAGCTGGCCATTATTACCGGGCTCTGGGCCACGCCGGTGGGTCAGACATTCGCATTCCAGGGCGCATGGTACGACGTCGCCGACTCACCCGCGCTGCCCAAGCCGGCGCAGGCCCCGGGCCCGACTGTAATCATTGGCGGGAGCGGTCCACGTCGGACACCGGTCCTAGCGGCGCGCTTCGCCGACGAGTTCAACGTGCCGTTCGCGCCGGTCGACGAGACCGGGCGTGGCTTCCAACGCGTCGTGGCGGCGTGTGAGGCAGAGGGGCGCGACGCAGTCGGCCGAACTCCGCTGGTGCTCTCTGCCGCTCAGACCGTCTGCTGTGGACGCGACGATGCCGAGGTTCGTCGGCGGGCCGAGTCGATCGGGATTACGGTGGAGCGCCTTCGCGCGACCGGGCTGTGCGGCACACCGGATGAGATCGTCGATAAGATCGGAGAGTTCACTGCCGTGGGCGCGCGCCGGATGCACCTGCAGTTTCTCGACCTCGCGGATCTGGACCACCTCGATCTCGTGGCCTCGTCGGTCGCTCCTCAGCTCTAGCCGTCCACCACCTGCGGCGTCTGCGGGTGAACCTCGCCCTCGCTCGCCTGGGGTCGCGGTGCCGCCCGCCAGGCTGCCACCAAGCCAACCGCGTGTCCGGCGGCGAGCAGCGCGAGCGTGACCATCACGAACCAGAACCCGAATCGTGTATCGACCGCCGTTGCCGTGGCCACGCCCTGATAGACCTGATCATCGAACTTGTGCAGTGCCGCGTCGACCCGGTCGGACGCGCGAATCACGGCCGACCCGAGCAGAGCGGCGACGAGGACCGCGAGCCCGGTGCTGATCGCGTGCCGGGCCAGCCGCTCGCGAATCAGGCCGACACCCATCGCTGCCAGCACCGCGAGCGCGCCCAGGAGCGCGAGCGGCTCGACACCAAGGTCGTCGGCGAAGAGAGCGACCAGTTCACGCTCCACGTCGGAATCGACGCCCGGTCCGGCGATCTCTGGCGGAGACCCCACCACCATGTCGACGCCGGTGAAGGTCGATGTGATCTGTCGCTCGCCTCCGCACGAAACGGTCACGAACGGCAGCAGGAACATCAGCAGGACGAGTCCGAAGCCAGCCGGACTCAGCAACCGGCTCAGCAGGGTTCGTTGGTTCATCTAGCCCTCTTCGTACAGGCAGAACGGATGTCCTGCCGGGTCAGCGTAGACCCGCCATGTCTCACCGGGCTGATAATCCGGCTTCACGGCGCCGAGGGCGAGGACCCGCTCCTCGGCGGCGTCGAGGTCCTCCACGCCGAGATCTAGGTGAACCTGCTGGGGGCCGGTCGGATCGGGCCACGCGGGCGGCACGTGGTCAGGGCTCTCTTGGAAGCACACCCGCAGGCCAGTCCCGGTGTTCAGGGTGACCCACTCCGCCTCGTCGTACTCCACCTGCCATCCGGTCAACGCACCGTAGAAATCCGCGAGTTTGTGCGGGTCCGGGCAGTCCAGGACCACCGCGGTCAACCGTGCGATGGGCGCCATGCAGGGAAGCTTGCCTCCGCCTGCGAGGTCGGCGCAAGAGCGGATCTTCAGCCGCTTGAGCCGGGCCGGCTACCCACAATCTTGCGCGGCATGGGTGACGAATGAGTTTTTTTCGGTCACCGTCGTGCCGTCCCCGTCGGTATTCCTGGCGAGAACCGAGGTTTGGCGGAGTTTCGCCTCCCGGACGACGGCATCGAGCTTGAACCGGATCGGCCCGAGCGTGCCGGTCTCCTCATCCGACTCAGCGCCCTTGGTCGTGCCGGTCAACGCGTAGTCGTGCCGTCGGTCGAGCAGGTCGAAGACGCCTTCTGGGCGTGGGTCCCCGATCGGTCCGGTCAGGATGATGATCCCGCCGAATCCCGGTGAATCGTTGGGTCGGACGGTGGCGCTGACGCCGGCGGTCTCGTCGGTGAGGGTGATCGAACCGAGTCTCTGGTCCTGGCAGAGCGCGACGACGGCGAGCAGACGGCCGGCCGGGTCCATCGCGATGGCGAGGTGGCCGGTGCTCGCCGACGAGCACGCCGTGAGCATCAACGCGCTCAGTACGGCGACGAGCAGCGCGGGCGCGTGTGTGGGCCCGTGTCCAGCGGCGATGCGATCGGCGGCTGTGCGATCGACGGCTGGGTGTCCGCCGGCTGTGTGCCTGACGGCTGTGTGACTGACGGCTGTGTGGCTGGCTGCAGGGTGTCCGGCGGCTGTGCGACTGGCTGCCGGGTGTCCGGCGGCTGTGCGACTGGCGGGTGGGCGTCTGTGGGCCGGGCGGGTCGGCGACCGCAGCCGGCGCCGTCGCCTCTCCGAGGGGGGATCAGCGGGCATGCGGACAGGCTAGTCATTCGGAAGGCTCGCGGCGTGGCTCCGCGGTCGTAAGTGTGCGACAGTTGCCCGGTTCGAGTCGCCCCGACCGGGCAGCTCTTGAACACTTACGATGATCTTGGGAGCGGCTTCAGGACAGTCGGCCGACTCCGAGCGGCTTCAGGGCCGGCGGCCGGGGGGAGCGCACTTAGGGCCGGCGGCCGGGTCGAAGCGCGCTCAGGGCCGGAGGCGCAGTCCGCGCGGAGTGGCGCGGAAGCCCGCCTCGCTCAAGGCCACCGCCAGCGGCGACGAATGGATCGTCTCGCCGTCGGCTCGTTCGACCGAGATTGCGCCGAGTGCACCACTCTGCACCGCCCGCGCCAGGGCCTTCGCGGCCGCACCGATCGACCCTGGATCGTCCAGAAAGGACAATAGCGTGCGGCCGCCGCGCTCCACGTAGATCGCCAGCTCACCGCCGACGGTCACCACCAGCGCACCCGCCTTCCGGCCCGGGCGGTGCCCACTGCCGGGCTCGGCTTCGTCGATCACCCGATCGGGCCACGGAAGGGCGGCGCCGTAGGGGTTGGCCGGATCGGTGGCGGCGAGCACGAGCGCGCCACTGGGCTGGGAATCCGCCAACGCACGGAGCCGGTCGACCGCCCCCGGAACGGCGAACTGCGCCGCGCCCAGCCCCTCGACGAAGTAGCCCCGCCGCGCCGCGCCCCGTTCTTCGAGCGCGGCGAGCACCGGATAGACGGCGGCGAACCCACCGGGCGCCTGCTCGGCCATGACCGCCCCGCGGGTGACCACCCCGTGCCGTTCGAGCAGGGCGTCGGCGAGCGCGGTCGCCCGCCGCGTCGGGTTCAGATCGCGATCGGGCAGGCGATACCACCGGCCGGCCGCGCTGGGTGGCCCGGACCGAGTCGCCGCGAGCGAGGCCCGGCTCAGCCGGCTGGCCGGCAGTCGGGCCGGCGACCGGTAGCGCGAACGCGTCGGGGCGGGCCGCGTCCGATGTGCTCCGCGGCCCGCGAGCAGCGCCCGCACCGGCGCCAACGTGTCGTTGGAGATAAGCCCAGCCCAGACGAGATCCCACAGTGCCGCCAACAGGTCCGCTTCATTGGCCGCATCCGGGCCGCCGCCACCTACGGTCTCGGATAGCTGGCGGAAGAACAGCGCCTGGCCGCCTTCGAGGGCACCGAGCAGCATCTCGTGAACCGGTCCGGCGGCGAAGGCTGGATCCGCCGGTGGCAACAGCAGAGGTGCCGACTCGGCCCAGGCGAACACGAGCCAGCCGTCGTTGCCCGGGATCGACCCGCTGCCGGCCCAAACCACCTCGCCGGACGCGCAGAGCTCGTCCAGGTAGGCCGGCGTGTAGTCGGACACCCTCGTGGGAAGCACGAGCCGCTCCCAGGCCGACGCCGGGATCGCGCTGCCCTGAAGCTGTTCCAGGGCCGCGGCGACCGCCTCGACACCCCGGGCCGACGCGCCGATCTGCTGCCAGCGGGGCAGGAACGAGGCCAACACGTTGGGCGGAACGGGTTCGATCTCGCGACGCAGCGCGGCCAGCGATCGGCGGCGGAGCAGGCGCAGCACCTCCGTGTCGCACCACTCCGTTCCGGGCGCGGCACCGGCCACGGTCATAGGGGTGAACTCGCCAGCGGTCAGGCGCCCGGTCGCCGCGAGCCGTTTGAGCGTCTGCTCCACGACGAACACGCCGAGACCGAATCGCGCCGCGCACGCACTGGCGGTGAATGGGCCATGCGTCTTCGCGTACCGCGCGACCAGATCCCCGATGGGGTCGGCCACCGGCTCCAGATACGCCGCCGCCAGGCCGACCGGCAGGGCCACGCCCAACGCGTCCCGGACCCGGCCCGCGTCCTCCGCGACGATCCACCGTGGCTCGCCGGCGATCCGCACCTCCAGCACCCGCCGGCCGCGCTCCAGCTCATCGAGCCACTCCGCCCGCGCCCCGCGCGCCCCACACTCCGCAGTGGACAGATCGCCGAGCTGGCGAAGCAGCTCGATGAGGTCCTCGGCGTCGCGGAGCGTTCTCGAGCCGTCCAGCCACTGCAGGCGCCGGTCGGTCTCCGTCACCACGTCCGGGTCGAGTAGCTCGCGAAGCTCGACGCGGCCGAGCAGCTCGCCGAGCAGCGTCGAGTCCAGCGCGAGCGCGGCGGCGCGCCGCTCCGCCAATGGGACGTCGCCGCCGTAGAGGAATGCCCCGACATAGCCGAAGAGCAGCGACCGTGCGAACGGCGACGGCCGGGATGTCTCCACCTCCACCAGACGCACCTTGCGGGCGGCGATGTCGCGCATCACTCCGACGAGGCCCGGCACGTCGAGCACGTCCTGCAGACACTCGCGGGCGGCCTCGAGCGTAACCGGGAAGTCGGCGAATTCCCGGGCCACGTCGAGCAGCTGAGCGGCGCGTTGGCGCTGCTGCCACAGTGGTTGGCGCCGACGCGGATCGCGGCGCGGAAGCAGCAGTGATCGGGCCGCGCACTCCCGGAAACGCGCGGCGAACATCGCCGAGCCGCCGATCGCCTCCTCGACGACCTGCGCGATCTCCTCCGGGTCGAAGACGATGAGGTCCGCGCCGGGTGCCGAGTCCATTCCGTTCGTGTCGACCACGTCCGGCAGCCGGACGACGATGCCGTCATCGCTCGGCAGGATCTGGGCATCGACGCCGTACCGCTCGGTCAGCCGACGCTCGATCGCCATCGCCCAGGCACCATTCACTTTCGCGCCGAGGACACAGTGGACGGCCAGGCGCCAGTCGCCGAGCTCATCGCGGAAACGCTCGACCACGACCGTACGGTCGTCCGGCAGGTGGCGGGTCGACTCACGCTGTTCTTCCACGTAGGACAGGAGATTGTCGACCGCCCATTGGTCGAGGCCCGTGTCGGCCAGGTCGGCGGCAGCCCTTTCGCGGCCGTGGCGCACGACGTCACGTAACTTCGCCCCGATGGCGCGTCCCAGTTCTACCGGCCGACCCGGCTGGTCGCCCTTCCAGAAGGGCATTCGGGCCGGCGCGCCGGGGGCGGGGGAGACGAGCACCCGATCGCGTGTGATCTCCTCGATGCGCCAGGATGTCGAGCCGAGGAGGAAGACGTCGCCGACTCGGGACTCATACACCATCTCCTCGTCCAGCTCGCCGACCCGGGCGGCGCGCTCCGCTCCGGCGAGGAAGACACCGAACAGCCCGCGGTCCGGGATGGTTCCGCCGCTGGTGACGGCGAGCCGCTGCGCCCCGGGCCGGGCGGTGAGCTGGTCGCCGGCCCGGTCCCAGACGATGCGCGGTCGCAGTTCGGCGAACGCGGTCGACGGATAGCGGCCGGAGAGCATGTCCAGCGTAGCCTCCAACGCCGAGGTCGGTAGCTCCGCGAACGAGGCCGCACGGCGTACCAGAACGGCGAGGTCGCCCACTCGCCACGGATCCATCGCCACCATCGCGACGATGTGTTGGGCGAGCACGTCGAGCGGGTTGCGTGGATACCGCAGCTCCTCAATGAGTCCGCTGTGCATCCGCTCCGCGACGACCGCACAGGAGAGCAGGTCGCCCCGGTGCTTGGGGAAGACGACGCCGCGCGATACGGCGCCGACCTGGTGGCCGGCCCGTCCCACCCGTTGCAGTCCGGCCGCGACGGACGGCGGTGCCTCGATCTGGACGACAAGGTCGACCGCCCCCATGTCGATGCCCAGCTCCAGGGAACTCGTCGCGACCACCGCCGGCAGCCATCCGGACTTGAGCGATTCCTCGATGTGTTTTCGTTCCTCGCGGGAAACGCTGCCGTGGTGAGCCCGGGCGATCACTGGCGCGGCGCCCGTAGCGATCGCCGACTGGGCCATGACCTGGGCGGGTGCGAGCTGCTGGGTACCGGCGGTCAATGACGCCGAGTCCGTGACACTCCGCTCGGCGGCGAGCTCGTTGAGCCGGGCACAGAGCCGTTCGGAGAGGCGGCGCGAGTTGGCGAAGACGATCGTCGACCGATGCGCCCGGATGAGCTCGTAGACGCGCTCCTCGACGGCTGGCCAGATGGAGGCTTGGCGCGGCTCGGCAGGGTTGCCGTTGAGGTCGCGCTCCGCTGGCGCGGTCTCGTCGAGGCGGGTCATGTCCTCGACGGGGACCTCCACCCGTATCTCGATGGTCTTCGGGCTCGGTGGGGCGACGATCTCGACTGGGGCGGCGCCACCGAGGAACCGGGCAACCTCGTCGATCGGCCGTACGGTGGCCGAGAGCCCGATTCGCTGGGCGGGACGGGGCAGCAGGGCGTCGAGCCGTTCAAGCGAGAGGGCCAGGTGCGCGCCGCGTTTGGTCGCCGCCACTGCGTGGACCTCGTCGACGATCACGGTCTCGACGCCGCGAAGGGCGTCCCGCGCCGCCGAGGTAAGAATGAGGAAGAGCGACTCCGGTGTAGTGATGAGGATGTCGGAGGGGGTACGAGCGAACGCGCGCCGCTCCTCCGCGGGCGTGTCGCCGGTCCGCATTCCGACGCTGATGTCCGGTTGCGGTACGCCGATGCGCTGCGCCGCCTGTCGGATGCCCGTGAGGGGAGTGCGCAGGTTGCGTTCGACGTCGACGGCGAGCGCCTTGAGCGGGCTCACGTAGAGCACCCGGCACCGCGACGCCTTGTCTGGCGCGGGCTGTGCGGCCAGCCGGTCCAGGGCCCACAGGAATGCCGCCAGCGTCTTTCCGGAGCCGGTGGGAGCCACGACCAGGGCGTGGTGGCCCGCGCTGATCGCTCCCCACGCGCCGGCCTGCGCGGCGGTCGGCTCGGCGAACGCGGCCTGGAACCACGCCCGCGTCGCCGGCCCAAACCGGTCGAGCGCGCCTTCCTGCTCCCGCTGCGCCATGCCCACCATCCTGCCTCGCGGATGTGACATCTTTCGTTCGTCGCAAATCGCTCGATCCTTCACGCACGCTTGCCTCGACGGCTACGCACCGGGTAGGTTCGCTTACCCTGCGCAAGGGCGCGGGTGGTGAATGGAGGGCTTACCGGTCTCCGGCGAGCCCTCCCATCGCGCGCCCGAGGGCGAGGAGGCTGAGATGGTGCTACGCGGGGTCCAGCACGAGTCGGAGGTGCTCCTTCGCCAACGGGAGGGTCGACTCGTCACGCTGCGGGCGCATCGGTCCGGGAGACCCGATGAGATCGATCGGCGGAGCGGCCCGCGGCCGACCTCGGCAATGAGTCATTCGGGGGGAGGGGCGACGAGATCGGCGTAGTCCGGGTGGCGCTGGATGTAGCCGGCGATGAACGGACACTGAGGCACGACCTTTTCGCCGCGCGCCCTGATGTCGTCCAACGTCTCGCGCGCGAGCACGGCGCCGACGCCGCGACCCTCATACTCGGGCTCAAT
>JAXIPB010000268.1:0-7040 GCA_045403155.1 Micromonosporaceae bacterium | reverse complement strand
CCTCCCCCCCCGGAAAGCCGCGACGGGGTGGTGGATGACCTCGGTGCGCGGGTCGCGCTGAGTGAGCCGCCCACGAGAATCGTCTCGCTCGTGCCGTCACTGACGGAGGCGGTCGCCGCAACGGCCCGCGGTCTGCTCGTGGGCGCCACGGACTACTGCACCCATCCCAGGGACCTCGACGTGACACGGGTGGGCGGCACCAAGTGGCCGTCGGTGGGCGCGGTTCTCGCGCTGCACCCCGATCTCGTTCTCGCCAACGCCGAGGAGAACCGACCCGAGGACGTAGCGGCGCTCCGGGCCGCGCGAGTCCCGGTCTGGGTCACCTATCCCCGCACGCTCGACGGTGCGTTCGCTTCGCTGCGTCGCATGTTCGCCGTCCTCGTCGCGGCCGCGCCGTCGTGGCTGGCGGATGCCGAGGAGGCGTGGGCATCGCCGCCACCGACCACCTTGCACGCCCGTCGGGCCATCATTCCCGTATGGCGGCGTCCATGGGTGGTGTTGGGGTCGGACACGTTCGCCGGTGACGTGCTCAGCCGCCTGGGCGTCGTCAACGCGTACGCCGATGCGACCGATCGCTACCCGCGGCCGCGTCTCGACGAGCTTCGAGCCCGCGAGCCCGATCTCGTCGTGCTGCCGGATGAGCCGTACGCGTTCTCCTCCAGCGACGGTCCGGAGGCGTTCCCCGGAGTCCGGTGTGCGCTCGTCTCCGGCCGGCACCTCACCTGGTACGGCCCGTCACTCGTCGAGGCCCGGCCGATGCTGGAGCGGCAGTTGGCGGGATAGCTCAGAAGGTGTGTTCGGCGGCGGGGAACGCTCCGCTTCGGACCTCGTCGGCGAACGCGGTTGTGGCCTGAGCGAGCACGGACGCGAGATCGGCGTAGCGCTTGACGAAGCGCGGGGCCTTCCCGGCGCGAAGCCCGGCCATGTCCTGCCACACCAGCACCTGGGCGTCGGTGTCGGGTCCGGCGCCGATGCCCACGGTCGGGATGGGCAGTTCGTGCGTGACCCGCTTGGCCACCTCACCAGGCACCATCTCCAGGACGACCGCGAACGCCCCCGCCTCGGTGACCGCGTGCGCGTCGGCGAGGACGTCATCCGCGGCTTCGCCCCGGCCCTGCACACGGTAGCCGCCGAGGGCGTGCTCGCTCTGCGGCGTGAACCCGACGTGGGCCATCACCGGGATGCCGGCCGCCACAATCGCGGCGATCTGGGGAGCACACCGGCGTCCACCCTCGAGCTTCACGGCGTGGCAGCCGCCCTCCTTCATAAACCGAACCGCGGTGCGCAGCGCCTGGGTGGGGCCCTCCTCGTACGAGCCGAACGGCATGTCGCCTATCACCAAGGCGCGTTTCGTCGCGCGGACCACGCCCTTGACGAGGGGGAGCAGCTCATCGACCGTGATCGGCAGGGTCGTCTCGTGGCCGAAGACGTTGTTCGCCGCAGAGTCACCGACGAGGAGCACCGGGATTCCGACCGCGTCGAAGATTCCGGCGGTGTACTGGTCGTAGCTGGTGAGCATGGGCCACCGCTCGCCGCGCTCCTTGGCGACGAGCAGGTCGCGGATCCGTACGCGTTTGGTAGGCGGACCGCCGTACAGAGAGGTCTCGCGTAACTCAGCAGGCTGGGACATCGTCGTCTCCTCGATATCCTCGAGGCCGCACGGGTGCGGTCCCCGGGTTACTCGAATCGTCCCACCGGGCCAGCCGCGGCCACACTAGCGCGTGGAAGATCTCACACGCGACATCTTCCATTGAAGCGGTTGCCCCTTGAAGCGGTTAGCCCTTGAAGCGGTTGGTGATGGGAAGGCGGCGATCCCGGCCGAACGCCTTGATCGAGATCTTCGGCCCGGGAGCGGACTGGCGCCGCTTGTACTCGGCGACGTCGACCATGCGCAGCACGCGATCCACCACCGCCGGGTCGTGCCCCTGCGCGAGCAGACCGTCGCGGCCCAGGTCCCCGTCGACATATCCGGCCAGGATCGCGTCGAGCTCCTCGTAGTCGGGCAGCGAGTCGCTGTCCAGTTGGCCCGGGCGCAGCTCTGCGCTGGGCGGCTTCGTGATGGAGTTCTCCGGGATCGGGGCGATTTCACCGCGCCGGGCCGCCTCCGCGTTGCGCCACGTGGCCAACCGCCACACGAGCGTCTTCGGCACGTCCTTCAACGGATTGAAGCCGCCGACCGAGTCGCCGTAGAGCGTCGAGTACCCCACCGCCAGCTCGCTCTTGTTGCCCGTGGTCAGGACGAGGTGGTGGTCCTGGTTGGACAGGGCCATCAGGATGACGCCTCGCGCCCTGGCCTGCAGATTCTCCACCGCGAGGCCGGAGAGCGCGATGTTCGACAGGAACGCGTCCACCATCGGCTGGATCGGCTCCACCACGTAGTGCAGCCCGGTCCGTTTGGCGAGATCCGCGGCGTCGTCGCGGGAGTGCCCGGACGAGTAGCCCGACGGCATCGACACGCCATACACCTGATTGGGTCCCAGCGCGTCGGTGGCGATGGCCGCGACCACCGACGAGTCGATACCACCGGAGAGGCCAAGGATCACCGAGCGGAAGCCGTTCTTGCGTACGTAGTCCCGAAGGCCCAGCACGAGCGCCCGCCAGACCTCGGCCGCGACCGTGACCCGCGACGCGATGGCGCCGACGGCTCGTGTGCCGTTCAGCGGCGCGAGCTCTCCGGCGATCTCGGTGCGAGCGATGCGCATCTGGCCGCGCTTGGATCTGGGCAGTGGCTCGTCGACGGCAGCAGGGAGGTCGAGGTCAACGACGAGAAGCTCCTCCGCGAACTGGGTGGCCCGGGCCAGCAGCGTCCCATCGGCGGACACGACCATCGAGTCGCCGTCGAAGACCAGCTCGTCCTGGCCGCCGATCATATTGACGTACGCGACCGTGGCGCCGGCCTCGGCGGCTCGCCGCCGGACGAGCGGCAGTCGTACGTCGTCCTTGTCGAGCTCGTACGGCGACCCGTTGATGTTGACGACGAGGCCGACCTTCGCCCGGGCGGCCGCGGCGAACGGCCCACCGGCCTGCCAGAGGTCCTCACAGATGGTCAGGGCGACGTCGACCCCGCCGAGTCGTACGACCTGAAGGGTGTCGCCCGGCACGAAGTACCGGTCTTCGTCGAAGACGCCGTAATTCGGCAGGTGGTGCTTGAAGTACGTCGCTACGACGCGACCCTCGTGCAGGACGGCGAGCGCGTTGCGCGGCCCGCGCCCCGGGGTGGCCTCGGAGCTGATGCGTGCCTTCCCGTCGGCGTCGAGGTAGCCGACGATGACCGCGGTCGCGCCGAGCCCGTCGTCGGCGAGATCCTCGGCCAGGGAGGCGAGGGCCACCCTCGACGCGGCCACAAAGGACTCGCGAAAGACGAGGTCTTCCACCGGGTAGCCGGTGAGCATCATCTCCGGGAACGCGACGAGGTGCGCCCCGGATTCCACCGCCTTGCGGGTCCAACCGCGTACGAGTGCGACGTTGCCATGGAGATCGCCGACAGTCGGGTCGACCTGGGCGAGGGCAATGCGCAGCGTGGGCATACCTCTATTGTCGCGCATCTGGCCGGCGATGCCACGGCTGTGTTGGTCACCCCGGGGTGTGACCCCTCCTTCCATCAAGCCGTCTCAGCGAATGCTGAGAACGGTCGCGCCAACGAAAAGCGCCAGCGCCACGGTGAGCATGGCCACCTGCGCATGCAACTGGCCGAAGGACTTGAGCACGGCGCTGAAGGAGGCCAGCAGCTTGCTGGACGCCTCCAGAGTCGCCGCCGCGCTGACCTGCTGCGCCTCCGCGCGGGCCGCGATCGACGGCGGAGCCGACGGCACCTCCCAGTCGCGGCGATCGCTCAGGGCGGTTCGCTCCGCCGACCGGCCGGACCCGATCGGCTCGGCCTTCAAGAGATCGAGTGGTGCGTCGAGCACCGGGATCTCGGGCGCGGCCGGGGCGACCATTGCCTCGCGTTCACCGGTCTTGGCCAACGTATCGACCATCCGGACCCGGCCGCGCATCTCGATAATGATCACCCAGGCCGCGGCCCCGGTGAGGAAGCCGCCCAGAAGCATCATGCAGAGCGCGACGAGGTCGGCCACCTCTGGTCCAGCACCGTTGTTCGTGCTGGACCCGGTGATCCGGTACAGCACGATCCACAGCGGCATCGACACGACGGTCAGCGCAAACAAGATCACGAAGGCGGAGGTGTAGGCGAACTTCGGTTGCCAGACGAGATCCTGTCGCGCTTGGCGCCCCGCCCCGGCCGCGTCGACGGCCTGTCGACGGACGGAGCGCTGGAGCTGCAGTATGGGCGACTCGTCCGCGGTCGACGGAGTCGGCGTCACCCCGGTTGGGCGGGCTGCTCGCCGCGTCGGCTGATGGGGGCCTTGTGGAGCCGTCTGCCGCGGCTGCTGTGGCGGCGAGGACGCTGTGGTCTGGCCGATGGCAATGCTCACGGTCGGCGAGTCATCATCGACGATCGACTCGACCACACGCGCCGTCGCGTCGACCGTTGTGGCCTCGGACGCGACGGAGGTGGGCCTGCCCGGCGCATCGGTATCGGCCGTTGGTGCGTCGGGTGCGGGCGGCGGGGCCGGTGCAGGCCGCTGGATGACGAGTGGTTCCGGTGTCGCGATCGGCGTCTGCAGCTTCAGCGGTGCGGGCACGGGCGGGATCGCCGGCCACTCGCCGGTTGTCGGATTGGACAGCATGGATGGGAGCGTTGGAGGGGCGGTTGACGACGGTGCGGTAGACGATGACGACAGTGGCGTGATCGATGAGACCTGTGGGGTTTGACTCTCCACCGGTACTCCTCCCCAGGACGGTGAAGTCGGATGTGCCACGATGATAGGAGCGCCGTGCTGTCCGGGGAAGTAGATGCGTCTCCTCATCTCGCGTCGGCGCGTAACGTACCTGTAACAGCACGGGTGGAGACTCGCCGAGAGGCGACACCATTGGCCGGACAGCATTGGCCCGGAGCGTGGGAGTGACCGCATGGACCGTCAGCAGGAGTTTGTGCTCCGGACGCTGGAGGAGCGGGACATCCGCTTCGTACGGCTGTGGTTCACGGACGTCCTCGGCACGCTCAAGAGCGTGTCCGTCGCGCCGGCGGAGCTCGAGGCCGCCTTCGAGGAAGGCATCGGCTTCGATGGCTCGGCCATCGAGGGCTTCGCTCGTGTGTACGAATCCGACATGGTCGCGATGCCAGACCCGACGACGTTTCAGGTCTTTCCCTTCGAGGGCGGCATCTCCGGCGAGAGCGCCCGCATGTTCTGCGACATCCTGCTGCCCGATGGCTCCCCGTCCTGGGCCGACCCGCGGCATGTGTTGCGCCGGGCGCTGTCGAGGGCGGCCGAGAAGGGTTTCACCTTCTACACCCACCCGGAGATCGAGTTCTTCCTACTCGAGGATGTTTCCCCCGACGGCGACGTGCCGAAGCCAGTTGACTCGGGCGGCTACTTCGACCACACGACCCACGCCGTCGCGCGGGATTTCAGACGACAGGCCGTGCTCGCCCTCGAGCGGATCGGAATTTCGGTCGAGTTCAGCCACCACGAGGTCGCGCCGGGCCAGCAGGAGATCGACCTTCGGTACGCCGATGCCTTGACGACGGCGGACAACATCATGACGTTCCGGCACGTCGTCAAGGAGGTGGCGCTCTCCCACGGCGTGCTCGCGACCTTCATGCCGAAGCCGTTCACGGATCAGCCGGGCAGCGGCATGCACACCCACCTGTCCCTGTTCGAGGGGGAGCGGAACGCGTTTCACGATGCAAGCGACGCCATGAAGCTGTCGAAGGTGGCTCAAGCGTTCATCGCCGGCGTCCTGACCCACGCACGCGAGTTCACCGCGGTTACCAACCAGTGGGTCAACAGTTACAAGCGGCTGTTTCCGCAGGCGCTGCCGGACCGGATCACCGAGGCTCCGGCGTACATCTGCTGGGGTCACCTCAACCGCTCCGCGCTGGTTCGGGTGCCGGCCTACGGCAAGCCGAACTCCGCCCGGGTAGAGGTGCGCTCGCTCGACAGCGCGTGCAACCCCTATCTCGCGTACGCGGTGCTTCTGGGTGCCGGGCTGAAGGGCATCGAGGAGGGCTATGTACTGCCCCCGGGCGCGGAGGACGACGTCTGGTCGCTCTCGGGTGCCGAGCGGCAGGCGGCGGGGTACGAGTCGCTGCCCGAGAACCTCGCCGAGGCCATCGACGTCATGGCGAAGTCGGAACTCGTCGCGGAGGTGCTCGGCGAGCACGTCTTCGACTTCTTCCTGCGCAACAAGCGATCCGAGTGGGAGGACTATCGCCGTGTGGTCACTCCCTACGAGCGCCAGCGCTACCTCGGCTCCCTGTGATCCCGCCGATCATGATTTCCAGGTCATGATCGACGCCTTCTGACGACGCTCAGGTCATGATCGACCGGATCTTGGGGGGGTCGACGGCCGGGTGGACAGTCAGGGTGCCGGCCGGTACGTCGAGCGCCGCGGGAACGCCGAGCGGCACGGTCAGCTGATCGCGGCCGTGGCCGATCGGCAGACCGCCCAGCACCGGGACGTTCAACCGGCCGAGGTGATCGGTGAGGACGTCCACAATAGACGTCGACCACTCGTCGGCGCACTCGGTGAACTGTCCAACCGCAACCCCCGCTAAGCCGTCCAGGGCGCCCGCGCGACGCAGATGGACGAGCATCCGGTCCACCTTGTACGGCGGCTCGCCCACCTCCTCGAGGAGCAGGATCGCTCCGCGTAGATCGGGCATATCGCCGGTGCCGACGGTGGACGACAGCATGCACAGGTTCCCGCCGATGAGAGGGCCGCTCGCCGATCCGGTGGCGCCGCTCATCCGTACAGTTGAGGTCTCCTCGTCATCGCGGGCCTTCACGACCGCCGACTCGGCCGTCATGACCGCGCGCCGCAGCGAGTCGGCCGCCTCCGGGCCGGTCCGTTCGTCCAGCCAGGCGGCTCCCGGTCCGTGGATGGTCGCGAGATTCGCCCATCGCCAGAGGGCGAGCTGCAGGGCGGTGATGTCGGAGAAGCCGACAACTATCTTGGGGTCGGCGGCGACCGCGGCG
>JAXIPB010000009.1:0-9490 GCA_045403155.1 Micromonosporaceae bacterium | reverse complement strand
CGAGCACATCGGCATCGTGTGTCTTGTCCATTTGATCGCTCCCCGAGTCGTGTCTTGGACAAGTTCAGCAGGTCGCTTGCCACCTGGTCTGGCCATTGCGCCACCTGGTCTGGCCAATGCTCCACGTCGGTCGCGTCGCTCGGGGCCGGAGCGACACGTGGTTCTGCAGTGGCGGACGTGCCGAATCGCCAACTACCGACGACGGCTGCGACCACGCGAGCGGAGGGGCTGGCCGAGCCTACGGTCTGGACTAGAAGACTGCGATCGGGTTCACTGGCGAGCCGGTGCCGCGGGGCACCCGCAGCGGTGCGACGATGCACAGGAACTCCCATCGACCCAGGCGCTCGCACAATGCCGCGAGGTCCTCGAGCTGGAGGGAGTCGAGCAAGAACAGGCCCATCGCGTTGATGGCCAGCACGTGGATCGGAAACGGAACCCGTTCGGTTGTGCTCGGCGCAGCGTCGCTGTTGGTGTCGCTACCGAGGACGGCGACGTGTCGTTCGTTGAGCAGCCGAGCGGTCGCCGGGTGCAGGCCAGCTTTGGCGCGCGTGGTGTCCCAGGGCCCGAGCTTCGCCAGGCGGAGGTTGTGGCCCTGGCGCACGAACAATAGATCGCCCGGCCCTACTCGTACACGTTGGGACTGTTCCGCCGCCACCAGCTCGTCGGCGGTCACCTGATCACCGGGCCGTGTCCATGGAACCGAATGCAGCCGAGGAATGTCGAGCAAGACGCCGCGGCCGACGATCCCGTCGCTAACATTGGTAACGTCTCCGAGCGCCGCACCGTCCTCGGTCGCCGACGAAGCCGGCACGCCGGCGAAGAGCTTGCCCAGGTAACTGACGTGGCAGAGTGCGTCCAAGTGGCTGTGTCCGTCGTTGTGGTAGTCGGCGCCGACATAGTCTTTGATGAACTGCTCCGGCGCCTTGGAATCGTCGTCAGCCAGCTGGGTCATCCGGTGCTGCGCTGGCACGGGATTGTCGGGGCTTCTGTCGCTGTCCATCGGGAGCGAGAGGCTCACTGATATGCCCGTACGAACCAACTGGGCCGCCGCGACGACCCGGTCAGGCGTGAGGTAGTTGAGCGTCCCGCGTGCGGACTGGGCACCCCACCTGTCCCAGTTCGACACCTCGTGGAACAGCGTGTCGAACTCGGCGTTGGTGAGGCTCGGTTGAGCGATGGTCACGTTGAACCGGGTGCCTTTGGTTCCGACTGTCCCCAGTGGATTTTTGGCAGCTCGACCTGGCTCGGATCAAGCAACTCGGCTGAGCGGTGATGTGGCCGTAGGTAGAAGTCCTCGGCCCACGCCACGAATGCGTTGACTTCGGCGCCAGCGTTGGAGAGTAGCTCTGCGTGCACGCCGAGCCAGGCCGCGAACGCGAGCCGGCCGTGCATCTCGTGCCGGTGCGGACCGAGCTCGGCCACCGCCGCCTTTCGGCCGATCATGGCCATGAGGCCCTTGTCCCGGTAATGAAACGGTTCCCGACCGGTGCGGTCGATGTCGCCGAGGATGTTCTTGGCTGCCCAGGCCCCGGACTGTTGGGCGACGCTGCCCAATTGCGGCAGTGGCCCCTCGTCCCCGTAGGGGATGTTGGCGATGTCGCCGACGGCGAAAACATTGGTGTGCCCGGGCACGCTCAGGTCGGGGCGTACGTCGATGCGCCCGCCTCGGCCCTGGCCGATGCCGGCGTCGCCGGCGATCCCGGCCGCCATTTCGCCGCCGCCCCAGATGACGAGGTGGGTCTGGATGGTGCTGCCATCCCTGAGGACCACATGGTCGCGCGCGACCTCCGTGACCGCGGTGCCGAGCCGGAGTTCGACGCCGCGCCGCTGAAGTTGCTTGGCCGCGTACGCATGTGATTCATCGGTGAAGGGGGCGAGCAGCGTGTGGCCGACGTCGACCAGAATGATGCGAGCGCCGGCCACTGCGAGGTGCGGGTAGCGGTGTGGCATGACGTCATGAACGAGGTCGCTGAGCGCGCCCGAGATCTCGACGCCGGTCGGGCCACCTCCGACGACGACGAACGTCAGCGCGCCGTCGTCAACAAGCTCGGGCTTGGCGTTGGCGTCCGCATACAGCTGCAGTACCCGCTCTCGCACGTGGCGCGCGTCAGTGAGGCTGTAGAGAGGAAAGGCGAACTCGCTTGCACCCTTGGTATGGAAGAAGTTGGGCTGTGCACCGGCCGCCAGAACGAGGTAGTCGCCGGAGATCGTCGTGTCGTCGGCCAGGGTCACGCTGAGTCGGTCGAGATCGGCGGCGACCGCATCGGCCTTGACCGCGTTGACACTGCTCTGACCGCGGAACACCTCGGTGTGATCGAACGCGATGTCCTTGCCGGCCAGTTCAGCGGTGGCGACCTGGTAGAGGAGCGGCTGGAACTGCTGGTACCCGTTCTGGTCTATCAAGGTGACCTGCGCCCGGGCTTCCTTGGCGAGCGACTTAGCGCACGCCACGCCTGCGAAACCACCGCCAACGATCACGATCTTTGTGCCGGACTGCTCCCCCAGACGCCTATGTTCGCGCCGACCCCAAACGAGATGTAGGAGAACTGGCGAACAAGTCCGGGCGTTGAAGTTACAGACCGGCGATCCCAAGCTCACGCTCCGCCCAACGTGACCCATGTTGCGCAATGTCTTAGCGTGACCCGCGTGTTGCTGATCCACCCATTGCGGGGAACTAGCGGGCTACGGCTCCCCAGGCCCGAAGGGATCTGGCGGAATCGACCGCGCCCAGACGACCAGCCGAGCATGATGGAAAGGGGAGTGGGGGGTGTGGCCTGATCGGCGACCTGCAGACCGCCGCGTTGGTGGCTAACGAAGGCACGATCGACTGGTTTTGCGTGCCGCGCTTTCGACTCGCCCAGCATCAGTGATGGCAGCTAGCAGCGCGCTACGCGCGTCGGCGGACGCATCAACCGAGCGCGAGCGCTTGACCCGCGATGAGCGGGTAGCCCATGGCAGGGCGGCCCGCACGCTGACGCCGCTCGATTCTCAAGCCGAGTTTGCTCCGACCCGCGCGCGAGACCCGGTTGGGCTGTTATTGGAACAGGAGACGACACGGGTCCCGGAGCTGGTGCCTATCCGTCATGGCCGTATGCTGGTGTCGCCGATGGCCTACTACCGCGGTGCCGCGCTGCCGATGACGGTGGATCTGGCAGGAACCTCGGTGTCTGGGTTGCGGGTTCAGCTTTGCGGCGATGCGCATCTGTCCAACTTCGGCGCGTTCGCATCGCCGGAGCGGCGTCTTGTGTTCGACGTCAACGACTTCGATGAGGCCCTTCCTGGTCCGTTCGAATGGGACCTGAAGCGCCTGGCCGCGAGCTTCGCGGTGGCGGGCCGGGCGAACGGTTTCGGCGCCAAGGCCCGCCGCGCGATCATGACTACCGTTGCTGCGACGTACCGCACCACGATGCGCGCCTTCGCGCGACAGACCCGGATGCAAGTCTGGTACTCACACCTGGACGTCGAGCGGGCGGTCGCCGCCCACCGCTCCCAGATTCGACCGAAGCGGTTCAAAGCGCTTCAGGCGATGTTGGCCGAGGCCTGCACCCGCGACAGCCTCCAGGCCATGCGCAAACTCACCACGGTCGTGGACGGGCATAGAAGGATCATTAGCGACGCGCCGACCATGGTCCCGGTCGAGGAAGTGTACGGCGACGTCCAGTCCGACCAGATCTACGACATGCTGCGAACCGTGTACACCAGGTACCGCCGCAGCCTGCGGTCCGATCGCCGGCGCCTGTTGGAGCACTTCGAGCTCGTTCAGGCGGCCCGGAAGGTCGTGGGGGTGGGTAGCGTGGGGCAGCGGGACTGGGTGGTGCTGCTTGAGGACGACGAGAATGAGCCCCTGGTCCTGCAGGCCAAGCAGGCGCAGGCGTCCGTTCTGGCCGACTACTGCGGACGCAGCCGTTATCGCAATCAAGGCGAGCGAGTCGTCGCCGGGCAGCACCTGATGCAGGCATTTAGCGACATCTTTCTCGGGTGGACCCATATGGTAGGCGCAGACGGCGTGGACCGGGACTTTTATCTGCGTCAGTATCGGGATTGGAAGTTCTCGTTCCCAATCGAACAGATGCAGCCGGACGACATAACGGTCTACGCCCGCCTCTGCGCGTGGACACTCGCCCGCGCGCATGCCTGCTCCGGCGACCGAGTAGCACTGGCCGCGTATATGGGTGGCTCGAACGCGTTCGACCATGCGGTCGCGGAATTTGCAGAGGCGTACGCCGACCAGAACGCCCGTGACTACGCGACTTTCCAGGAGGCCGCTAAGACCGGTCGGATCGAGGCGGTCACAGGGATCTAGCAAACCGCGACGGCAATACACCCGCCAGAGGCCTCTAGACCTAGAGCTGAAGAGCATGCAACCTGCACCAGGGAAGACTCGTCGGTCACCCATTGTCAGTTTCGCAACACGCCAACCTCTAGCACCAGCAGCACCTTTCACACCAGACAACTCCAACGGGTGGCCACAACTGGTTGGTTGCCGGTTCTGGGCGGTCAACGAGTGCCACAGCGCTCGATGTTCGCGTGCCACGCCTGCGACTCCGTCAAACTTGTCCTATGCATGAGGTCCAGAGTGTCGACGTGCCTCGCCGGCCAGTTGCCGCGCTTGAAGAGGTCATAGGACTGCCACGCGCTACCCGATTGCTGGCCGCTGCGGCGGACTTCCGAAAGCTGGCCGGTGGCCGGGTGGTCTGGAACTTCAGCTCGACCGCCACTGGCGGCGGCGTCGCCGACATGCTCCAGGTTCTGGTCGGATACACGAAGGATCTCGCCATCGACATCCGATGGTTGGTCATCGATGGCGACAGCGAGTTCTTCCGAATCACCAAACGCTTGCACAACCGGATTCACGGCCAACCGGGCGACGGGGGCGGCCTCGGGGCCGCGGAACTCGGCCATCTCGGCGACGTGATGTCCGCCAACGTCGAGAGCGTAGGTGATCGGATCAGCGCCGGTGATCTGGTCCTGTTACACGATCCGCAGACCGCTGGCCTGGTCGGCCCGCTTGCTCAGCGCGGGGCGCACGTCGTGTGGCGATCCCATATTGGCATCGACGGCGAGAACGACCTGAGTCGATCCGCGTGGGCGTTCCTCCAACCGCTGCTTGACGACGCCGAAGCGTACGTTTTCACCCGCAGCACATACGTCCCGGCGTTTGTTCCCCCGTCGCGGGCTTGGATCATCCCGCCCTCCATCGATCCCTTCTCGCCGAAGAACCAGTCAATGGATCCGCTGGCCGTCAACGCCGCGCTGGTCCACATGGGACTCCTTCCCGGCGGCACGCCCCACACCGTGTGCAAGTACACGCGTCGCGACGGTTCGCCTGGTGAGGTGAACCGGCCGGCGTTCGTGGTGGCGGAAGCGCTGCCGGAGCCGAATGATCCGGTTGTCGTTCAGGTTTCCCGCTGGGATCGGCTGAAAGACATGATCGGCGTCATGCGCGGGTTCGCCGAGCACGTCGCGCCGAAAGCGCCTGGGTGGCTCATCCTCGCCGGGCCGTCGGTCGAGGGCGTGACGGACGACCCAGAGGGCGCGATCGTGTATTCGGAGACTCTCGCCCAGTGGCAGAGCCTGCCGCCTGCCCAGCGGTCACGCGTGATCCTGACGACGTTGCCTGTGATTGACGTGGACGACAACGCAGCCATGGTCAACGCGTTGCAGCGGCACGCCAGTGTCATCGTCCAGAAGAGCCTGGCCGAAGGATTCGGGCTCACCGTGGCCGAAGGCATGTGGAAGGGACGACCGGTCGTCGGCTCCGCGGTCGGTGGTATTCAGGACCAGGTCGCCGACGGAACCGGCATTCTTCTGCCTGACCCCACCGACCTGCCCGCGTTCGGGCATGCCGTGCGAACACTGCTCGATGACCCGGAACTCGCCGCCCGATTGGGCGCGGCGGCCCGAGAATACGTCCGCGCCCATTACGTCGGCGACCAGCACCTGCTCCGGTACGCCGAGCTGTTCGGTACCCTGCTTGCCGCCGAACATCGGATGGCCGGCCCGTCGGTTGCCAGATCCGCTGGCTAGTCATTCAACTCAGAAACCCCCGACGGTTCGTGTGTTCATCTGGAAACCTGCCGGGGTGGAGGCGATATGCCGAGCCGGGGCTCTCCGAAGTGCCAGGTAGCTGACCGAGATGGTCCAGGGTGTTGCCGGCTGCCGCGGCGGAGTGGGAGTTCAGCACCGCTGAGGTACGCGTCGTGAGCAACCCATCCGGGCCGGCCGCGGCACCGCCGGTCACCCAGAAGCGGGAGTTCTGGGTCCTGATGGGTTACGCGGTGGCCCTGGGGGTGTTCGGCGCCGTCGCCGGCCTGGTGTTCATCGGAGTGATCAAGTTCGGGGGCCAGTGGTACAGCGATTCCGATCCGGGCTGGTTCGGCGGGCATTGGTGGTGGGTGGCGGTCGCCGCGGCGGCCGGTGCCGTGGTCGGGCTGCTGCGCCGTCTGACCCGCCTGCCCCAGGAGGTTCCTGGCCTGTTCGCCGACCTGCAAGCCGAGCAGGTCAACCCGAGACTAGTGCCGGGGATCGTGGCCGTCTCGACGGTGTCGCTGATCGGTGGCGCCAGCCTCGGCCCGGAAAAGGCGCTGGGTGCCATGGGCGGCGGGGCGGGCAGCTGGCTTGCCCAGCGAAGGACGCTCAAGAAAGAGGACTCCCAGGTGAACACCCTGGCCGGCTTCGCCGCCGCCTACGGCGGGCTGTTCTCCAGCACGGTGATCGTGGTGCTGCTGATCCTGGAGGTCGCCCGCCCGGGCGGGCAGCGGCTCACCAAGGCGCTTGCCGCGGAGATCGTGGCATCGAGCGTCTCGTTCGGCATCTACTTCGCCATCGCCGGCGCCGTGTTTCTGGACGACTACCAGGTGCCGGCCTACAAGTTCGAGGGCTGGCAGCTGCTCGCCGGGGTTCCCCTGGGCCTCTTCGCGGCTCTCTTGGTGACGCTGCTGGCTGGGTTGATGATGGCTGCGGCGCGGTTGTTTGGCCGGCTGAAGGCCTCGGCGATCGCGAAATCAACGCTGGGCGGCGTGGTATTCGGCATCGTCGGCGTGGCACTACCGCTGACGATGTTCTCCGGCAGCGATCAGCTCACGACCGTACTCAAAGACGCGGGGACCCTGGGCTTGGGCCTGCTCGCCGCCATCTTGATCGCCAAGATGCTCACCTTCGCCATCAGCGAGGGCAGCGGCTTCGTCGGCGGGCCCATCTTTCCCTCGCTGTTCATCGGCGGAACCGCCGGGGTCCTCGTCCACCAAGTCATCCCCGGCGTGCCACTGGGACTGGCGTTCACCTGCCTGCTCGCCGCCGTCCCCGGCGCGCTCGCGCCCGCGCCGTTCTCGATGGTGCTGATGGCCGCGTTCCTGACCCAGGTCGGGGCCCTGCAGACCGCACCCATCCTGATCGCCGTCGTCACCGCCTTCCTCACCACGGAGGCCGTCAAGTACCTCCTGGCCCGCCGCAAACAGGCCCGCGCGGCCGCGGCGAAACCAGCAGCTCCGGCCTGAGGGTGTGTGCCGCGCGCCCCACCAGGCGCACCTAACCGCCACGTCCGATGCGAGACGTCCGCTACTGACCCACCCAGCATCACGAGCCCGACGGCTTAGGTGCGACGACTGCTCCGACGACGAAACAGCCGCAGCGGCAGGAACAGATACACCGCAATGACCAAGTAGAGGATCACGGCCGCGATCGGCCACAGCAGACCAACCGCGAGGGCGGCCACGTAAAAGCCCACGCCCGGGTTGAGCTTGTCGGTCAGATCACGGACGCGGTCAGGGTCCGTGTCGCCTCGCACCTGGTGGCGGGAGACCGCATATCGCCACATGGCGGCGAGCGCGATGTTCATTGCGAGGAGCACCAGCCCGTAGAACGTAACGGCTACGCGCTCGCCGCTTGACTCGTGCACATACTCGCCGATGAGGTGCGTGGGAAACGGTAGGAACGCGACGAAGAACAGGAGCAGGAGGTTCAGCCGGAGCAGGACGGAGCTGGCTCCGGCCAGGCACTCGTTGACCGCTGTGTGCGCCAGCCACACGCCACCGATGGTGAAGAAGCTGACCACGTAGGCCAGATACGACGGCCATTGGTCAAGCACCGCACGAAGCAGGCGATCCCCGGATACCGCCGGCACGGCGAGGTCCAAGACGAGCAGCGTCATAGCGATGCCGAACACGCCATCGCTGAACGCCGCGAAACGCGCAAGACGCGCCGCGCCGTTTGATGTCGGCTCACCGCCCACGAGCCCACCGTATCGTACTTATCGGTACCAAACGCCCAAAGGCACCTGACGACCCGTAGCGGGAGTGGCGGCTGTCAGGTCGACGGCTGGAGGACCGGGAACAGGTGACCGGTGGCTTCGTGCATGACGTCAAGCCCTTCGGCGCCGCTGAGATCGGCGGGATTCTTACTGGCGGGCAGAGGTTGCCCGAGTTGCTTAGCCAGTGCCAGGCAGCCCGAAACGAAAGCCTGCGCCAGCGGTGAGAGGGGCGCGTCAGGCGGCAGCAGCGCCTCATCGAACTCGGGTACCGGCCGAGGAGACACGTCGGGCCAGTCCTCCGGCGCTCGCGGTTGCTCGAGCGTCAGGAGCGGGCGCAGTTCCGGCGCGTCGGCGTCCCTGGCGGTAAGTGGTCTTCCGAGATTCCATCGTTGGAGCATGGTGCGGATCACCGACGTATGGCGATAGGGGTCGTTGACCACCGTTCGCTCATCGATCCATGGCGTGATCGCGATCGCCGGCACGCGAACGCCGAGGCGGTTGAACGTGAAGCTCATCTGCCCGGCCGGTGCGGACGGATCGGGCGGAGTGGCGGTCGGCGGCGCAACGTGGTCGTAGGTCCCACCGTGCTCGTCGAACACCACCATGAGAAATGTATTGAAGCAGTTCGAACCGCGCGAGGACGACGAACGGATCGCGTCGTAGATCTGTGCCAGCAGCGCCTCCCCGCCCAGCAGCGACGAGGGCGGATCGAAGTCGAGGCCCGGCATCAGCTTCGAGTATGGCGGGTGCATGTCGTTGTGGCCGTGGAACATGTTCGGCTCGATAAACGAGTACGTCGGAAGGGTGCCCTTCGCGGTGTCCTCGTAGAACTGGTCCGTCGTCAGGATGTTCGTGGCAAAGCGATCCCGCAGGCGTGGACCGTGGATGAGCCCGGTGAATGCGGCCGGGCTGGGCGGGTCGCAGTACACCCGCCAGGTCAGGCCCTTGGACTCCAGCCGCTCGAACAGCGTCTCAGCGTTGTTGTGCACCGGGAAGTTCGCGTAGGGCGCGTTGACGACGAAGCCGGAGGCGGTCGCAGCATGAAAGAACGACCGGTTGGTGAAGGTTTGCGAGGGCACCTCCGCGAACCAGTGGTCGAAGGCGGCGAAACCGCGGGCAAGCGTCGACAGGACCGGCATCTGTTCGGGCGTGTAGCCGGTCATGATTTGGCTGTACTCGTCGTAGGTGGGCTGGCGGCCCATTTCGGCCGTGAACGCGCTGATGTAGTCCGCCACGAACCCA
>JAXIPB010000209.1:0-9335 GCA_045403155.1 Micromonosporaceae bacterium | reverse complement strand
GACTTCGCGGACGCGCGCTGGTCGCGGCGTCGTTCCTCGCCTTCTATCGCGGTCGGCTCGAGTCGGCGCGCTCGATGGTGACCGAAGGCCTAGCCGCGGCCGTCCGCGCACGAGACAAAGCAACCGAGGCGCGCGGACTTCGATTCGAGGCGGTGATCGAGCAGCGCACCGGAGATCGTGCGGCCGCGATCGACTCCGCGAAGAAGGCGGTCGAGCTGAGTCGGTCTGTCGGTCACGCGGCCGACCTCGCCTTCGCCCTGCAGGTCCTCGGTCGGCTGTTGGTGGATGACGATCGAGATGAAGCCCGCGCCCGATACGAGGAGGGCCTCGAGGTGGCCCGCAGAGCAGAAGACGCCGTCTCCCAGATCTACCTTCTGTATGCGCTGGGCCGTGTGCATGTTCGAGCGGGCGACAACGAGCGAGCGCGCGAGCTCTACTCGGAAGCGCTGGATCTCTCTCAGCAGGTCGGAGAGCGGTGGATGGCGATGAACGTCTTGGTGGCGCTGTCGTACGTGAGCGAGGACGTCGATGCCGGCCCTGCGCTCGAAGAGATGGTCGGAGTGCTGCGACAGACCGGGAATCGGATGATGCAGATCGTGTGGCTCCGGCAACTGGCCCATCGACGGAGGCTGGAGGGAGATCTCGAAGGGGCTGAGCGAACGGTCGACGAGGCCTTGGAGATCGTGAAGGAAGAGGGGACCCCGGAAGCGAACGTCTTGGGCCGGTACATCCTCGGTAGCCATCTCGATGAGGCCGAGAAGGACTACGCGGGAGCCCTCCGCGAATTTCGGAACGGGCTCAGCGCCGCCCACTCCCAGGGATCGGAGTGGGAGACGACGTTCGGCCTGACCGGAGTCGCACGCATGCTGGCGCAGGGCGGTGAGAATGAACGCGCGGCTCTCGTGCTCGGTGCGGCGGAAGCTCTGCAGGAAAAGGTGGGGATGCATCCGCAAGGACCCAGGGCGGAGGCTCAACGGAGGGTGATCGAGGCGCTCGGTAGCGCTCTCGGCGAAGATGAGCTGGAACGTCTACGAACGGAGGGCCGTGCCATGTCGTTGGACGGGGCGGTCGCGCTGGCGACTGAAGCCGCGAGCTGAGGGTATCGAGCCTAAGCTCGGACCGAGGCGCACGACGAAGCAAGGAGGTGGAGTGCATGGCTCAGACGTCACTGCTCCGTCCAGAAGGACTCGTGCAGTCTCCCGCCTTCACGCACGTCGCGATCGTGCCGCCGGGCGCAACGACCGTCTACATCGGCGGCCAGAACGCCGTCGACGGCGACGGGGCGCTCGTCGGCGGCGACGACGCCGCCGCGCAGACGCAACAGGTGATGAAGAACCTGCACGTCGCGCTGGCCGCGGCGGGTGCAAGCGCTCAGGATCTGGTGATGATGACGGTCCTGTTCGTCGATGGCGTCGACCTTGCCGCGGCCTACCCGGTCGCGGCCGCCGAGTTGGCGGGAGCGGCGCCGCCCGTCGTAGGCGTGCGTGTGGCTGGGCTGGCGGTGCCTGGTGCGCTGGTCGAGGTCAGCGCGGTCGCGGCGGTGACCTCGTGAGCGCCGGTGAGGCGAGGCTGGCAGATCGGCTGGACATCAGGATCCAAAATGTCGTCGTCGACGCCGCCGACTGCGAACGCCTCGCTCGTTTCTGGTCGGAGGCTCTGGGGTGGCGCATCACCTATCAGACCCCGGACGAGTGGGTCATCGAGCCGCCGGAAGGCAGCGCCGAGGTCGACGTCGCGCCGGACATCCTGTTCCTGAACGTGCCCGATGCAAAGACCGTGAAGAATCGCCTGCATTTCGATCTCCGGCCCCTTGATCAAGACGCGCAGGTCAACCGCTTGATCGGGCTCGGAGCCAGTCGGGTCGACATCGGTCAACCCGATGACGTCACCTGGGTCGTGATGGCGGACCCTGAGGGGAACGAGTTCTGCGTGCTCGCCCCTGTGTCAGCGGCTCAGGACTGACAAGCGAGCAACGTCAAGCGAGCTGGGCCCGCAGCAGGTGTACCGTTCCGGATACGCCCTTGAGCTCCACCGGACCGATGTCGGCGAACGTGATCCCCGCATCCGGCGAGCCGTCGGCTACTGCCTGGCTGACCAGCACCTCGCCCTGTCGCGCATAGTCGGCGATGCGCGCCGAGAGGTTCACGGTCTGGCCGAAGTAGTCGCCCTCCTGGAACAGGACCGGCCCCGCGGCCAGGCCGACGTGGGCCGGCGGCAACCCGGCGGCCGTGAGACCGTCCAGCATCTCGAGGGCGGCATGCACGCCCGCGCCGGGCTCTCCGAAGTACAGCATGACGCCGTCACCCAGCCACTTGATCGGCTTGCCACCGCGCTGCACGGAGCTGCGCTGCACCAGCCGCGCGAGCATTGCCGCCAGGTCAGCGGCCGCATCGTCGCCACGTTCCTGGGTCAGCCGCGTGTAGCCGGTGATATCGAGGAAGCAGATCGCGGGTGGTCGCTCGAGACGGCTGCGGATCCCCGCGTTCGCCATCAGCACCTCGAAGCCGTCGATGATGTTGGCGGTCCAGGCGCGCGCCTGCTGCGCGTGATACATGGCCAGGATGGCTTGCTCCGAAGCCGGGGTGATCCGGTCGGCGAAGTCGGCGTTCCCGATCTCATCCGGGCCCTTGCCCGCCGCGATGGCCGGCTCGACCACCTCGGAGGTCCACCAGGCCGACTCCTCTTCGGTGATCCGCCGGGTGCCGTCTCCCTGGACGCGGAGCAGATGCTCGATGGCGACCGGCCGGAACCCCTCGGCCACCTGGAGCTCGATGAACGGCACGATCGCCAGCTCGTCCTCGCGGAGCCGGTCATCGGGAGACGGCTGGGCCATGCCGATCGCTTCACGGATGACCATCACCAGCTCGAGCGGGATCCCGGTCCGGTCGCTGACCTGCCGGAACGTCTCGGCGGCAAGGGCGGCGAACCGCTCGTAGCTGGCCCCGTCGAGGAAGGCGAGCGACAGGGCACCACGCCGGATCGCAGCGGCCACCTCTTCGAGCGAGATCCCGGCATCCTCGAGCGATCGGGCAAGCAGCACGCGGCGCACGTCGCCCGGCGAGAAGCGATCCGACTCCTCCGGGGCAAGGATGCCGAGATCGACCAGTCGAGCGAGGTAGGAAGGCTCGACCCCGACCCGCTCAGCAGCGTCTTCGCGTGAGTACCAGGTCACGTCGGCAAGCCTACTGCCGCCACGATCCTTCACGTGCCGGCGCGCCCAGTGTGCTCGCGCGATGCCCGCCGCTTGCGCTCGAGGAGGGTGCGCTCGGGCTGGTTGGCAGCGTGCCGGATCGCGCGACCGTACTCCTCGTCCGCCTCGTCATCGCGTCCGAGGCGGAAAAGGAGATCGGCGCGTACCGCATGGAACACGTGGAATCCTTCGAGCGGCAGCTCGTCCACCAGTATGAGCGCCGCATCCGGCCCATCGACCTCGGCGACGGCAACGGCCCGGTTCAGCGCCACGACCGGGCTGGGCTCCATCACCATCAGCCGGTCGTACAGCTGCAGGATCTGGCGCCAGTCCGTCTCGGCCTCGGTCAGCGCGTCGCTGTGGACGGCGTTGATCGCCGCCTGGAGCTGATACGGACCCGGCTGGTTCCGCCGCAGGCACGCCCGGACGATGGCCTGACCCTCCGCGATCAGCTCGCGGTTCCAGCGGCCGCGGTCCTGATCCATGAGGAGCACGAGGTCTCCGTCCGGCGTGGTGCGGGTCTCGCGCCGTGACTCCGTGAGTTGCATCAGCGCGAGCAGCCCCATCACCTCGGCCTCGTCGGGCATGAGCTCGGCGAGGAGCCGGCCCAGGCGGATCGCTTCCGCGCAGAGATCCTCGCGGACGAGATGGGCGCCCGAACTGGCGGTGTATCCCTCGTTGAAGATCAGGTAGACGACGGCGAGCACGGGCTTGAGCCGCCCCGGGAGGTCGGCCTCGAACGGCACCCGGTAGGGGATCCCCGCATCGCGGATCTTCGCCTTCGCACGGACGAGGCGCTGCGCCATCGTCGACTCGGGTATGAGGAATGCCTTCGCGATCTCCGCGGTCGTGAGCCCGCCGAGCAGCCGGAGCGTCAGCGCGACCTGTGACGGCGCGGCGAGCGACGGGTGGCAGCACGTGAAGATCAGGCGCAGCCGGTCGTCCTGCACGGCACCCCCCTCGATCGGCTCGCCTCGGGCGTGCAGGAGGATCGCCTGGGCGTGCCGGTCGTCGCGGGACGCCTCGCGGCGCAGGCGATCGATCGCCCTATTCCGGGCGGTCGTGATGATCCATCCCGTCGGGCTCGGCGGCCGGCCGCTCGATGGCCATCGATCGACCGCCAAGGCGAACGCCTCCTGCACGGCCTCCTCTGCGAGGTCGATGTCGCCGAACGTTCGGACGAGGACCGCCACGGCCCGGCCGTATCCGGTGCGGAACACACGCTCGATATCGAGGCCGGCGGCGGTCGGAGCGTCCGCCGTCAGCCACCGTCCCCGTGCTGGAACGGACGGACCTCGATCGGCAGGCCGATCGCGCGAGCGGTCTTGCGCCCCCACTCGAGCGCGGCGTCGAGGTCGGGTGCATCGACGACGAGGAACCCGCCGATGTGCTCCTTGCCCTCGAGGTAGGGACCGTCGGTCAGGAGGACATCCTCGCCCTCGGGCCGAAGCACCGTCGCCGTGTCGGGCGGATGGAGACTCCCGTCGAAGACCCATGCGCCGGCCGCCTTCGCCTCCTCGATGAGCGCGTCGACGTCGGCCATCACCTTCCCGAGATCGACGTCCGCCGGCGGCGGTCCGTCCGGCTGGTAGATGCTGAGCAGGTAGCGCTTCATCTCGACCTCCGGTCAGGCTAGTCGTTTCGCTCGGACGGGTGATAGACGGCGATAACCACGCCGGTCGTCGTGATCTTCGAGTCGACGAGACGGAACGTCGCGGAGGGACCCCCGTCCGCGAACAGCCTCTGCCCGGTCCCGAGGACGAGTGGATGGATCAGCACCGTGCACTCGTCGACCAGGTCGCGGCGGAGCAGCGTCTGGATCAGGTCGCCGCTGCCGAGCACGACGAGGTCCTTGTCCGATGTCGCCTTCAGCTCGGCGACGGCGTCCCCGGCGTCGCCCCGCAGGAGCGTGGAGTTCTCCCAGGGCAGGGGCTCCCTCAGGGTCCGTGACGCGACGTACTTCTGCGAACGATTCAGGACCTCGGTGAACGGGTTCGGCTGTGGCTGGTTGGGCCAGAAGCCGTAGAAGTCCTCGTACGTGCGTCGGCCGAGCAGGAGCGCGCTGCCGCTGGCCATGCCCTTGGCGGCGATGTCCGCCATGACCTCGTCCGCGTAGCGGACCTCCCACCCCCCGAACCCGAACTCGCCCCGTGTGTCCTCGTCGGGCCGGCCCGGGGCCTGCATGACGCCGTCGAGCGTGACTTGCGTGAACGTGACGATCCTGCTCATCGTGTCCTCCTCGTGTCGAGCGATCGGATCCGCAACCCGAGGCAGCGCGCGTACTCGGGCGGTCTCACCCTCTACACGAACGGGAACCGGCCGTATCGACAGTGGGACTCACGTTGGAGGATCTGCAACTTCGGTGAAGCTGTTGCTTGCGGCGGCTACTCCGCGTAGGGCTGGTCCTTTCCCTGGGCGCTGTAGCCGATGCTCCAGATGTAGCCGTCGGGGTCCGCGAAGGAACCGCCGTACCCGCCCCAATCCTTGGTGGCGGCGGGCTTGGTGATCGTGGCGCCAGCCTTCTCGGCTTCCGCCATGATCTCGTCGACCCGCGCCTCGCTGCGGACCACGTAGGTCAGGACCAGCCCGCTGAAGCCGCTGCCCTCCGGACTCGCGCCGTTGTCGGCGGCCAGGCCGTCGCGACCGTAGAAGCCGACGAGCGAGCCGCCGTTGGGCTCGAAGAACACCGAGATACGGTAGTCGTGCTTCACCTTCCAGCCGAGGCCCTCCATGTAGAACCGCTTGGACCGGTCCATGTCACGGACGCCGAGGAGGATCGAGCTCACGTGCGCGTTCATGTCTTGCCTCCTTCGTCGGGGACGTTCCCCCGTATGGCAACCAGGCTAGGTGCGACTCGGGGCTGGCGCTTCTCGATTCCTGATCGGTCGTGTCACCTGTTTCGCCACGCACCACAGCTCTCATGACCTCGGAGAACCTGTGACGGGCCGATCTGGTTGAGCCTTGACCGGATGACGAACCTACTGGCATGCCTGGATCGCCGGTGTCGTGATAGGAAGAAGCTCCATCGGATCCGAGGAGGGAACGATGTCGGCTTCAGCTGCTCGACGCGCCGCATCGGCCGCCGCGATAGCGATCGCCCTGCTCGTGCTCGCCTGGGCCGTGATCACGGCCACGCGTTCGGGTGCTCCAGCGGGCGGAGAACGCGAAGCACGAGGAGGCGGCTCCGAGGTCGAGGAGGAATTGTCCGAACAGACGGAGGAGCGGCTCGAGGGGATCGAGGAGGCGGCCGAGCAGGGCATCAGGTGGCAGGTGCGGACGAGGGCCGCCGCGGCCGCCGCCGCACCGGCGCCCGGCTGGGCGGGTGAGCGCGTCGCCGATCCGGTCGCCGACGACTGGGAGCCGGCCATCGCCGCCGATCCCAGCGCTCCGTTCGTCTATCTGATGACGACCCATTTCGGGGACAAGCCGTGTCCCGGCAACTGCCCGGTGCCGTACATCTCGCTCCACGTCTCCTCGGACGGCGGGAAGACGTGGGCGGAGCAGCGACCGCTCTGCGCCTGCAAGGGATCGTGGCAGTACGACCCCGTCGTCGAGGTCGTGCCGAACACCGGCGCCGTGTATGCCGCCTACCTGAACGGCTTCAACGTGGTGTTCACGAGCTCCGTCGACCACGGCGCCACCTGGTCGGCGCCAGTGAAGACCTATGGCAACGTCTCGTGGAACGACAAGCCTGCGATCGCCACGAGCGACGACGGTAAGGACGTGTACATCTCGTGGAACGGCCCGACCGGCGGTGATCCCTGGATGGCCCAATCACACGATTTCGGACAGACGTGGACGCAGCAGAAGCTCGTCGACTCGAGCCGCTACTTCTTCGCGTTCGACGCCGATGTGCTGCACGACGGTACCGTCGTCTTCGCCCAGAGCGACATCGACTATTCGGGACCGGGCGGCGCGCCCGTCGGCGTCGTGAAGCACCACGTGTTCGTCTCGCGCGACACCGGGGTCACGTGGGAGGACCACGTCGTGGACACGGTGGACGTGGGCGAGCCGTGCGTCGCCGAGGGGTGCGGACCGGACTTCTATATCGGGCACGACGCGATCTCCGCCGACGACGCCGGGAACCTCGTCGTGCTCTACGACGGCGCCTCGACGGACCTGGGCCCACAGCGGATCTTCGCTCGCCGGTCGACCGACGGCGGCGCGACGTGGAGCGCGCGGGTCGCCCTGTCCGTATCCGGCGAGAACGCCACCTCCCCCGCCGTCGAGTCCCGCGGGAACGGGGACGTCCGCGCCTGGTACATGCAGACGAGCAACGGCGACGACCCCGACGCCTGGAACGTCTTCTACCGGAGCTCGAGCGACGGGGGTGTCTCGTGGAGTGCCCCGGTGGTGATCTCGGACGTGACGGCCGGGGCCGCGTACAAGCACGCCGACGGGTTCGATGAGGTCTACGGCGACTACGGGGAGATCGCCATCACGAGCACAGGCAAGACGATCGCAACGTGGGGCGAGGGACTGAGCTGGACCGGTCCCGGAGGGGTGTGGTTCAACCGCCAGAGATGAGTCCGCGCAGATCTCCCTAGCGTGAGGCGATCAACCACGCTCCGAGAGCACGAGCTCGAGCCATGCTTCGGCTTCTCGATACAGCGTCGGCTCGTTCTCCGGTGTGTAGAAGGCCAGGGCCGCAACGGCCTGCGAGAGGGCCCACCCGCGCGCACGCTCCCACGTTGCGTCGTCGGTGGGCAGGGCCTGGCGGAAGGCGTCGCGGGCCTCGCCCGAATGGAGCTTCCACGCGACCATCACGTCGCAGGCGGGGTCGCCGACGCCCATGGCCTCCCAATCGATGACGGCGCAGATGCGCCCGTCCCGCACGAGCCAGTTCCGAACGTCGAGGTCACCGTGGTGCCAGACGGGCGGGCCCTCCCACGCCGGCGCCGCGAGCGCCCGCTCCCACCCCCCCACCACCGCGGGATCGCCGTCGAACCTGGCAAGCCAGTACCGGATCTCCTCGTCGCGCTCGGCGAGGGGGATGCCGCGGCCCTTCGGCGCGCCCGAGGGATCCACCCGCTGCAGGGCGGCGACGAACAGTGCAAGGTCGCGCGCGGCAAGGGTCGGGTCGATGTCCTCGATCGGGGTCGGCGCTCCCTCCACCCACGTGAAGACGTCCCAGAACCACGGGTACTCGTCGGTCGGACGGCCCTGGGCGACCGGAACGGGGATCTCCAACGGGACCAGCGGGGCCAGCCTCGGCAGCCAGTCGAACTCCTTGCCGCCGGACCGCGTCGGTCCCTTCCGGCGCGCGAGCCGCACCGCCCACTCCTCGCCGAGGCGGAAGATCGCGTTGTCCGTCCCTGCGGGCTCGACCCGGCGAAGCGGCAGGCCGGCCCACTCGGGAAACTCATCGGCCAGCAGCCGGCGCACGAGCGGCTCATCGATCTCGAGCTCATCGCCGTGCATCATCGGCATCCGTCCGACCCCGGGTCGATCGGGACCCACGTCCCCCGGTCGGCCGCATGATACGGCTCGACCGGGTGGGTCTCGCGCGACTGCTGGCTTCGACATCAGATGAGTTTCTGCTTCCACGGCGGTCTCAGCAGAGGTCGGATGAGGATCGTTCGGACGCGAGTGCGACAAGGAGGCTCCCATGACCAAGGTCGTGGTCGACATGTCCGTGTCCCTCGACGGGTTCGTTGCCGGCCCGGATGACACCGGATCGACCACATCTTCGAGTGGTACTTCTCGGGCGACGAAGAGTTCCGGGATCCGCTGTTCCGGCCCGAGTCGGGGATGAATCGCGATGAGGTGGAGCGCATGTTCGTCGAGAGCGGCGCGTACATCTTCGGGCGGCGCACGTACGACATCACCGGCGGTTGGGGCGGCCGCCACCCCGTGAACGGGGTGCCGGTCTTCGTGCTCACGCACGATCCACCTGCCGACTACCCGCGAGGGCCGTCGAACCTGACGTTCGTGACCGACGGCATCGAGAGCGCGATCCGCCAGGCTCGAGCCGCGGCCGGCGGCAAGGACATCAAGCTCGGCGGCGCCTCGCCCGGGAAGCAGGCGCTGGCGGCCGGGCTGTGCGACGAGATCCTGATCCACCTCGCGCCGTACCTCCTCGGCGGCGGCGTTCGCCTGTTCGACCCGCTCCCGGACGGGATCCGGCTCGAGAAGCTCTCGGTCA
>JAXIPB010000105.1:0-52446 GCA_045403155.1 Micromonosporaceae bacterium | reverse complement strand
CTGGGGGGCGCCGCCCGGTTTTTTGGTGGGGGGGCCCCCCGCCCAACGCGGCCCCCCCCTCCCCCGTCATTAAAGGGTCGGCTAACGGTCGGGTCTCTCCCTGATCCGAATGGCGTTCACGACCGGCTCGTCGAATCCTTTCCGCTCAACGAAGCGGAGATTGAGTTGACCATCCGTCACCAGGACGTAGAGGACCATGTCGTCGGCGCGGTACCGATCCCCGACCGTCAACACGATGTCATGGCCCAGCACCAGGGTGGTGTTCTCCGCGACCACATCGAACTGGCGCTTGCCGGACACCTTGTATTTGAACTCGGCGAAACGCAGATCGATCTCGTACACGCCAGAAGGCAGACCGTCGAACCGGTACTCGAGTATCCGCTCGCGCTGGTCCAGGTAAAGAACCTGATCCGGCGTGCCCGCGATGGCGTGGCTCGTGGTGTCGATCCGCGACTGTGGGCCGATGAAGCCCCAACTCCCGGTGGTGTACGCCTGGTCGGGCGACCAGAGATCACCCACCGTGTCCGTGTAGGCAACGCCGCCAACGTTCGCCGCCGTTACGTACGCCGGCACAACCAGGCTCACCGGGACGCGGAGCAGCGGCTCACGTCCGCTGTTGGTACGGATGAACAGCTCCGCGTGGTACACGCCGGGCGCCAGTCCGGAAGTAGAGACCGTGACTTCTTCGCCCCTTCCTCGGCTGTCAAACGGTAGATCGCGATATGGCGATCTTTGCGATCCCGGGCAGCCGCCCCTCGGCGCGACGCGGGGGCCGCGTATTGCCGTCATGGCGGCCGCGTGACAGCGATGGGCGCACACACGTCGCCCGCCGGCCCGAAAGGGGACCGGCGATTGTCTAGGCTGACGTGGACCAGCCAGGACGAGCCCAGCCATGAGCAGGGGGCCGGCGATGCCAGTGAGTTTCCGAGGACGGGTCCGGCAGTGGCGCGACGACAAGCCGGGTGGCCTGGCTGTCGTTGACGTTCCCGACAACCTGGTCGGCGAACTGGGCGGGCGCAAGCAGATGCGCGTGACCGGCACCCTCAATAGGGCGCCGCTGACTGCGAGCACGATGCTCGTCGCCGGCGGCGGCCTGTGCGTCGGCGTAAGCAGAGCCGCGCTCAAGGCCGCCGGCGCCGACGTGGGCGACGAGGTCGAACTGTCGATCGCCCGAGCCGACTCCGCTTAGTTGGGGACCAGTTCTTGATAGCGAAGCCGCCGTCTCTTCAAGATTGCCATTTTGGTGCTGAATGTTGCGCGACGCCGCACATTCGCCACCAAGACAGGGATCTTGCCGCTGTACTACCCTGACTGAGCGGCGCCGGTGATCACGTGCGTCGCACCGTAGCAACGAAGGGGCGACGCTGAATGCGCATCGAGGTCGATGATGCTGACAGGAACTGGACGGACGCGGGCGTCTACGAGGTGGCGGCCGGGGTCTTCCGCATCCCTCTCCCGCTGCCCTATGACGGTCTACGAGCGGTCAATGTATACGCCATTGCCGACGACGACGGCCTCGTTCTGATCGACTCGGGCTGGGCCATCGACGCGGCTCGCGAGGCTCTGGACAAGGCCCTCGCGTCGCTCGGCCGGCGCATGTCCGACGTGCGCAGGTTCCTGGTCACCCATGTGCACCGAGACCACTACGGTCTCTCGGTCGCCATTCGGCGGGAGTTCGGCAACTCGGTCAGCCTCGGCGAGGGCGAGCGGGCGGCCATCGAGGTCCTCTCGGACCCGGTGCACAAGCCGCTGTCCGCGCACGCCGACCTCCTGGCGCGCTGCGGCGCGGGCACCCTCGTGGAATGGTTGCGCGCGGTAGCCGACGCCGCCCACCACGACCCGGCCGACTGGGCGGCCCCAGACGTGTGGCTCACGAACGGATCGGAGCTGAACCTCCCCACCAGGATCCTGACCGTCGTCGCGACGCCCGGCCACACCCACGGCCACGTCGTCTTCGTCGATAGTGCGGCCAGCCTGCTCTTCGCCGGCGACCATGTCCTGCCGCACATAACGCCGTCCATTGGGTTCGAGGCGGTGCCCGTGGAGCAGCCACTGGCAGACTTTCTCGGTTCGCTCCGCCTCGTCCGTAACATGCCCGACCGGCGCCTGTTGCCGGCCCACGGGCCGGTGCAGCCGAGTGTGCACGCGCGCGTCGATGAGTTGTTCGAGCATCACGCGGACCGGCTTGACCGCGCACTCGACGCCGTTCAGGTCGACGCACCCACAGCGTACGAGATCGCGCAACGCCTTACCTGGACGCGGCGAGCGAGGTCATTCGCCGACCTGGACCCGTTCAACCAGATGCTCGCCGTGACGGAGACCGCCGCCCACCTCGACCTCCTCGTTGCGCAGGGCCGCCTCAAGGCCACGGAGGTCGACGGGATCCGGCGCTATCAGGACGTGTGACGAGCGCGCAGTCACCGTGTTGGCGAAGTCGACGATGGCTGGGTTGACAGACGATGCGTCCCGCGTCGATCAAGCGGCGACGATGGTGTCAGGCCGTGCGCAGCGCCTCGGTCGGCGCGAGCCGGGCCGCGCGCAGTGCCGGATACAACCCGGCGACCGCGCCAATCGCCAGCGCCGCGCTCAGCCCGGCCGCGACCGCGACCGGCGGGATGAGGGCCTGCCAGCCGCGCTGGTACGCCAGAACGAGTGTCACGACGGTGCCGAAGAGCACGCCGAGCGCTCCGCCCGCCGCACCCAGCAGCAGCGACTCCGCCAGGAACTGCGCGGCGATGTGGCGCCGTCCGGCGCCCAGCGCGCGGCGCAGGCCGATCTCCGTGCGCCGTTCCAGCACCGAGATCACCATCACATTCGCGATTCCGATCCCGCCGACGAGCAGCGCTACCGCGCCGAGGCCGAGGAATAGCGACGTGGTCGCATCGGCCACCGCCAGCTGGGCGGAGAGCGCATCGGAGGGCCGGCTCACCTTGACCTGGCCCGGGAACTGCGGGTTGGTCGCGCGGGCCAGCATTGTCGCCACGGTGGCGGTCTGGTTCGTCTCCGCCCGGACGTAGATTCGGCTGGGGTGGCCGTCGTAGCCGAATTCCTGCGCCGCGACCGAGAACCCGATGAGCGCGGACCGGTCTACCTCCGGGGCGAGCTCGATCGGGCGCAGGATGCCGATCACGGCGTACCACCTGCCGCCCAACCAGATTCGGGGGTCGCCCGACAGGTCGGCAATGCCGAGTCCGCGCGCGGCCTCGTATCCGAGGACGACTGCCGGGTACTGCGCGGTTGCCTCGTTGAGGAACGTACCGTGCGCGAGCCGCGCATCCAGTGTGGACAACAGGGTCATGTCGCACGCGCGTACCGCTAGGCCGCCGGTTTCGTAGGCCGGCACCCGATCCGTCCGAAACAGTGCTACTCCGGCCAGCTCGGCCGTTGGTGCGGTGGACAGTACTCCCTCGGTGCGGGCGATGGATGTCGTCGCCGTGGCGGGGAGCTGCGCCTCGTCGCCGCCCACGGTCCGACCGTTCACCACGGTGAGCAGGTTGGTGCCCAGCAGGTCGATGCGGGCCAGCACATAAGCCTGGCTGGAGCGGGTGATGCCGAGGACGGCAACGACAGCGGCGATGCCGATCGCCACGCCCAACACGGACAATGCGGCCCGGCCGGGCCGGGTCCGCAGGCCTATCGTCGCCACCGGGATGAGGTCCGCGAGTCGCAGCCGCGACGACGGAGTCATGGCTGACTCATGACGTTATCGCCAACGACGTAGCCGTCGCGCAGTTCGATGCGCCGGCGCATGGCCGCCGCCACCTGAGGGTCGTGCGTGATCACGACGAGCGTCGTGCCGTCGACGTTCAGCTCGCTCAGCAGCGCCAGGATCTCCGACCCGGTAGCAGAGTCGAGGTTGCCGGTCGGTTCGTCGGCGAAGACCACCGCCGGCCGGCCGACCAGCGCCCGGGCGATCGCGACCCGTTGCCGCTCGCCGCCGGAGAGCTTGCGGGCCTCGTGGTCCGCCCGGTGGGTAAGGCCGACCCTTGCCAGCGTGTCGTCGGCGGCCCGGCGGCGCGCGCTCGCCGGCACCCCACGGTAAAGCAGGCCAGCCGCCACGTTATCCCGCGCGGTGTAGTGATCGAGCAGGATGAACTGCTGGAACACCACGCCGAGCCGGTACGCCCGGAGTCCGGCGAGGCGGCGGTCGGGCAGCCGCTCGATCGCCTGGCCGGCGATGCGAACCGACCCCGACGTTGGCCGATCGAGGCCTGCCGCCAGGTTGAGCAGGGTCGTCTTGCCCGAACCCGATGGGCCGACCACGGCCACCAACTCTCCACTGTGGATGGTCAAGGTGATGCCGCGAATCGACTCAACCGGCGGACTGCCAGGGTATGACTTGCGCACGTCGTCGAGCTCCAGCACCGGCGTCATGACACCGGCACCTTGACCTGATCGTCCACTGTCAGCGCGCCGGAGACCTCGACCTTGCCCGTGGTCTCATCGAAGAGTCCGGGGCGCACCTCGACATAACCGCCGGCGGCGAGCTGTACCTGGTACCCGCCGCCCGGGCGGGCGAGCAGAGCGGAGACCGGCACCAGCAGGACGTTCTCGCGGACGCTCGCGGCGATGGCCACCAGTACCGGCGCCTGATCGAGGTCCGGGGTGCCGGCGGGCACAGTGATCCCGACGATGATGGTGATCGTCGCCGGGCCCGGTGGGCGCCCCGGATCGTCCGGCTCAACGACGTTGGCCACCCGGCCCGTCCGGAGGATCTTGCCTGGGATCGGCGCCGTCGATGGCAGAGACACCATCACGACGTCGCCGACTTCGACGAAGGCCTGCCGGTCCGCACTGACCTGCGCGGTGACGACCCGAGCCGTCGAGGACGCGGCCAACACCGGCTCGTTCCGCCCGATCGCCCTGCCGACCGCCCCCGTTACCTGGCTGATGCGCAGTGCGGTCGGCAGGAACACCACCTCGCCCAGCGGCAGCCCACCGGTACGGCGGGCGGTTGGCAGCCCCCAGGCGGCCTGCCAACGTCGAATTGCCGAGCTCGTCGCCGCGGTGAATCGATTGTCCACAGTGATCTGCTTGCCCGCGGCCAGCCCCAGGGCTACGAGGTTCTGCTCCAGCTGACGCACGTCCGGACCGTCGGTCATCCCCAGTGCGAGGTCACGGTAGGCCGGAAGCGAGCCATACAGCAGCCGCACCGCCTTGTTGTCGACCGCGTAGAGAACCCCGCCCCGCTGAACAATAGCGCCGGGCTCAGCGGCTCGGGTCAGGATTCCCGGCTGGGCCTGGTGCACGACCGTGAACGCCCCATCAAAGCCATACGTGCCCGGAATCCGGATCCACTGGGTCACCGTCCCCCGGGTGACGGTCGTGGTCGCGGTCGGCACCGGTTCGGCGGAGCTCGCCGCACGCGGCTTGTTGGTGACGGCGAACCAGAATGCAAGCGCCGCCCCCGCAACCAGGGTCGCGGAGACCATGCTCGCGACCGTCCGGCGCAGGCGGCGGGGGCGACCCACCGAGATGCTGTCGGTCATGACATGGTGATCCCGCCGCTCCAGTGCTGCTGACACGCTTCGGCAGCCCTGATCAGTCGGTCAGACTTGCCCTCGGCCTCCAACGGCGTACCACGGAGCGGGAACGACCCGTCGGCCTTCGGGTCTGGCCAGTCCGGGATCCCGTTCTGCCGCACGCACGCGGCCCATTTGCGGAGGGCCTCGACGTCGCCGGGACCCGGCACCTGTCGGTCGCCACCCTGGTCCTCGCCGCCGCCGATCGCCGACTCCGGCAGCCGGTCGAAGAGGGACTGGCAGGCCTGCTGCGCGTGTTCCATCGCCGATTGGGGGTAGCGGCTCTCGATCTGCGCCTCCATGTTGTCCGGCAACTGGAGCACGCCGTTCTCGTCAACAATCGGATCGGGGAACTCGGGTATGCCGTTGTCGCGGAAGCACTGCGCGACCTCCTTACCGAGGGCAAGGACTTCGGCGTTGGACTGACTGCTCGGGGACGGGCCGGCCGATCCGCCCGGGCCGCCCGGGCCGCAGGCGGTGAGCATGATGACCGCGACGGCGGCGGCGCATCGTACGAAGGTCCTCATGGCCACTCACTGTGGCCCATCCAGGCGGGCGCGTCGTCTGAGCGCAGTCGCATCTCTGGCGCGGCACTACGACCACGGTCAGACCCGAGGTGCGACCTGGGTCCGACGCCCCGAGGTCACCCGCCGCCTACGATGGTGAGCGTGTCGCGCCCCGCGGACCTGGCCCGCTCGCTCGTCTCCCATCGCTGGGTGCTGTTCGACGTCGCCCTCGCGTTGGGCCTGGTCGTCGCGACGCTCCAGCAGTACACGTTCAGCGCGCCGAAGGTGTGGTGGTGGGTCTTCGCGGCGCCGATGGTCGCCGGGCTGCTGATCCGGCGACGGTGGCCACTCGCCGCGTTCGTGCTGGCCGGCGTCGGCGCCACATTGCATCACCTCGACGCCAAGGTGGAACTCGAACTACTCGACCTCGCCGCGCCGCTGACTCTGTATACGTTGGCGAGTGGCGGCCGGTCGCGGCGCACCGCGGCTGTGGCGCTCGGTGCCGCGGTCGTCTGTGTCGGCTTGCTGAGCATGCTCCATGTAGTGGATGCGTCGAGTACCGCCGAGCCTGGCACGTCCACGAACGTCGACCCGCGCTTGCTGAAGGAGCCGGGAAACTTCGCCGACCCCGGCGAGTTCGCGGGAGCGGATGCGATAAGGCGCGCCAAGAATGGCGCGGGCACCAACGTGAACTCGCCTCCGACCGCGAGTGACCTGCTCTCGGCGGCGATCGGGCAGGGACTCGGCGTCATGCTGGTACTCGGGCTCGCCGTCGCCGTGGGCGACGGCGTCCGCAGCCGGCGGGCGCATCTGCGCTCCGTCGAGGAGCGCGCCGCGGACCTGGAGCGCGAGCAGCGCCAACGGGTCGCGCTGGCGACCGCTGCCGAGCGAGCGCGAATCACCCGCGAGCTGCACGACGTGGTTGCGCACGGCCTGTCGGTGATTGTGGTCCAGGCGCAGGGTGGCGCCGCCGCCCTGGAGCACCATCCGGACCGAACCGCCGAGGCCCTGCGAAACGTGATAATCACCGGACGGGATTCGTTGTTCGAGATGCGCAGGCTGCTCGACCTCGTTCGCCGCGATCCGGGCGACGACGCGAACCTGTCGCCGCCGCTGGGCGTGGGGTCGCTGCCCGATCTCGTCGATCGCGTACGGGCCGCCGGCACACCGGTCACATTCGCCATCGACGGGGAACCAGTCCCCGTGCCAACAAGCGTGGACCTGTCGGCATACCGCATCGCGCAGGAGGCACTGACCAACACCATCAAGCACGCCGGCGCGGGAGCGCGAGCTGCGGTAAGGCTGGACTTCCAGCCCGACCGGCTCGAGATCGAGGTGAGCGACGATGGTGTCGGCGGACCGGTGCCGCCCGACGGCGACGGCACCGGCCTGCGCGGCATCGCCGAACGGGTCGGCCTGCTCGGCGGCGAGCTGACGGCTGGACCCGTTGCGTCGGGCGGGTTCCGCGTCCATGCGCGGCTGCCGCTCGAACCGGCCGGAGCTCCGACATGACGATCCGGGTGGTACTGGTCGACGATCAGGCGTTAGTGCGGAC
The DNA here is from genome assembly GCA_045403155.1 of Micromonosporaceae bacterium. Classification (GTDB taxonomy): domain Bacteria; phylum Actinomycetota; class Actinomycetes; order Mycobacteriales; family Micromonosporaceae; genus JAXIPB01. Next base: position 44,863 of record JAXIPB010000105.1, on the reverse strand, counting down.
CGGATTTCGAATGATCCTCGACGAGACCGACGACATCGAGGTCGTCGGCGAGGCCGGCGACGGCGCGGCCGGCCTCGGGGTGGTCGGCGCGACCATGCCGGATGTGGTGCTGGTCGACGTTCGCATGCCGGGTATGGACGGAATCGAGGCGACCCGACGCATCCGGGCCATGCCGACACCGCCACGGGTGATCATTCTGACTACCTTCGATCTCGACGAGTACGTGTTCTCCGGCCTCCGTGCCGGGGCCAGCGGTTTCCTCCTCAAGGACACGCTCGCCGCGGACCTGGTCTCGGCCGTCCGGGTCGTGGCGTCCGGTGAGGCGGTCGCAGCGCCCAGCGTCACTCGTCGCCTCATCGCGCGTTTTTGCCAACCGCAGCCCAGTCCGAGCGATCCGACTCCGCGACACTCGCAGCGCCTAGCCGTGCTTACCACTCGCGAACGCGAGGTGCTCACGCTCATCGCCCAGGGCCGGTCCAACAACGAGATCGCCGAGAGCCTCCACCTGTCCGAGGGGACGGTCAAAACCCATATCGGACACATTCTTGCCAAGCTCGAGCTCCGAGATCGGGTCAGCGCAGTGATTCTCGGGTATGAGTGCGGCCTAGTTTCATAGGAGTCCAGTTGCGTAGGAACATAGCCGCCGCCGGTTCGGCAGTCTTCTTCGTACTGGCGCCAGGCGTCGCCGGTGCCCTGGTGCCGTGGTGGCTGACCGGATGGCACCCGTCGCAGCCACCATTCGCGACGCCGGTGCGGGCGGCCGGCGTACTGCTGCTGGCGGCCGGCATAGCGGTGCTCGTGCACGCGTTCGCCCGATTCGTCGTCGAGGGAGCCGGCACGCCGGCCCCGGTCGCGCCGCCCGACCAACTCGTCGTCGGCGGCCTGTACCGCTACGTCCGGAATCCGATGTATCTCGCGGTGACGGCCTGCATCGTCGGGCAGGCCCTCCTGCTCAGTTCGGTGCCCCTGCTGGCGTACGCCGCGGCGTTCCTCGCCGTCTGCGCGGCGTTCGTCCGATGGTACGAGGAGCCGGTGCTGCGCCGCCGGTTCGGTGCCCAATACGAGGCATATCGCCGCGGCGTACCCGGCTGGCTGCCGAGATTGCACCCCTGGCGACGGGAGGATCCCGACCGCAGGAGAACATAGTCGGGAAGGATCTTCGGAGCTGAGGGGGAGCAGATGTTCGCGTGGTTGGGTCGTTTCGTCGTACGTCGAGCGTGGTGGGTCATCGGCGGCTGGCTGGCGGTTGCCTTCGCCATCATCTTCACCGCACCGTCGCTGGCCGACATCACCTCCGCCGACCAGGGCAGCTTCCTGCCCCGGTCGTACGAGTCCGTGCAGGCGATCGAGCTCGGCAAGACGGCGTTTCCGCAGCAGACCACGTCCACTGCGGTCATCGTCGTCAAGCGCGCGGACGGGAAGGCGCTCACCGCGGCCGATGAGTCGAGGGTGGGTCAGGTCGCCGAGAGCCTCAAGGCGAAGAACATTGCTCACACGTCCGGCTACGTGACCGGCCCACCGGCAGTCGCGCCGGACAAGTCGATCCAGATCGTCAACATAGGGCTGGAGGCCGACACACCAGACGACCCCGCGCTGCTCGATGCGGTGCGGCAGTTGCGGACCGACCTCGGGCCGGCGCTGGCCGGCAGCGGACTGACCGCTGGCGTGGCCGGTGACGTGGCCAGCTTCGTGGACAACGAAAGCACGTTCAACAGCGCGTTCGCGATCGTGGGTATCGCGACCATCATCCTGATCATCGGGCTGGTCCTGCTTATCTTCCGCAGTCCTATCGCCGCGCTACTCCCCATCGTCGTGCTCTTCATCGTGTACACCGTCGCCACCCGGCTGATCGCCGCGGTCGGCAAGGCGTTCGATCTCAATGTCAGCCAGGACCTGCAGACCATCCTGCTGATCGTGCTCTTCGGCATCGGCACCGACTACATGCTGTTCCTGCTCTTCCGATACCGGGAACGCCTTCGCGCCGGCGACGACAAGCGGACCGCGATGGTGGTCTCCGTCGAGCGGGTCGGCGAGGTCATCGCGTCGGCCGCCGCCGCGGTCATCGTCGCCTTCCTCGTGCTGCTGCTCGCGTCGCTCGGATTCTTCGGCTCCCTCGGCCCGGCGCTGGCTATCGCGGTGGCGGTCATGCTGATCACCGCGCTGACGTTGATACCGGCCGTGGTGTCGCTGCTGGGCCGGTTCGTCTTCTGGCCGTCGAAGGCGTGGCAGCGCCAACCGAGGGGGACGTGGTCGCACCGGCTGGGCACGTGGATCGGAGGCCGGCCGGCGGTGGCCGCCGCGGTATCGGGCGGCCTGCTGGTCGCACTCGCGCTGGGATGTCTGTGGTACAAGGCGGACTACGACTTCAGTGCCGGATTCCCTCAGGACACCGAATCCGCCCGTGCGGCGGCGGACCTGCAGCGCGGATTCGCGGCGGGGGCGCTGGCTCCCACCGAGGTGTATCTGACCACAAACGACGGTTCCCCACTCACTGCCCAGCAGCTCCAGACCTTCGCCGCCGCCGCGACCGACGCTCCGGGGGTCGGCCGGGCGCAGCCGCCCGAACCAGGGACCGACCCGAGCGTCGCGCGGATCAACCTCTTGCTCGCCGAGAACCCGGTCTCCAACGAGGCAATCACGCTCGTCCGCGGTGAGCTTCGGGATGCCCTCCACGCGGCGGCGCCGGATGGAACGAAGGCGGTGGTCGGCGGAACCACCGCGATATTCGCCGACATCAACACGGCGAACAACCGGGACCTGTCGGTCATCCTGCCGACGGCGGCGCTGCTGATCGGGCTCATCCTGGCGCTGCTCCTTCGCAGCCTGGTCGCGCCGATCTACCTCGTGATCGCGGTGCTGCTCAATTTCGCCGCCACCCTCGGCGCCACGGTCTATCTCTTCCAGGGATTGCAGAACAAGCCCGGCGTCACGTTCCAGCTACCGATCATCCTGTACCTGTTCGTGGTGGCGATCGGAACGGACTACAACATCCTCATGATCGCTCGCCTTCGAGAGGAGGCGCGGGAGGGGAACGAACCGCGCCCGGCAGCCGCGATCGGTGTGGAACACGCCGGCCCTACGGTCGCCGCGGCGGGGCTGATCCTCGCCGGCACGTTCGGCGTACTCACGCTCGCACCGATCTCCTTTCTGCAGCAACTCGGCTTCGCGGTCGCGCTCGGCATCGTGCTCTCCGCGTTCGTCATGTCGGTCTTCCTGGTTCCATCGCTCACCGCCCTGCTCGGGCACAAGGCCTGGTGGCCTGGGCACGGTGATGTCGCGACGGCGGCCCAGCAAGCCGAACGGGACCGGGCCGGCGTGACCTGACGCCGCGAGGCCCCTCTGTCACGCCGATGCGGACTCACGCGGCGTCGGGATACCGTCGGGGCCAACGCCGTCTGGCAGATCGGCGCCGTTCGGGGATCCGGCGCCGTGCGATCCCGAGTTCAACGCGCGCATGAGCACCGCGGCGAGCCCATCGAGGCTCGACCCCCCTCCGGTGACGAGTACCTCGGGCATCACGTCGATGTGACCGTCCGCGACCGCACCCGCGATCGCGACCAATGCGGTTGGCATCTCCCCGATCGCGGTGCGCTGCGCCGTGAAGCCGGCCGCCCGCGCCAATCCCAGCGCCTCGGCCGCTCTCGCCTCGGCCAACCCGAGCGCCTGCAACCGGTCGGCCTGCGCCTGCCCAGTCAGCCGGGTGTACGCCGCCTCTCCTCCCGCCTCGGCCTCACGCGCCCGGGCGCGGTTGCCGTTCACGTCCACGGAGACCTGGGCCGCCGCCAACTCCGCCTGCATGTTGGCCGTGCCCTTGGCCTTCTCCATCTCGATACGCGCGGTCTCGGCCAGCTGCTGCTCCCGATATGTGGCACGCTCCTGGTTGGCAATCTCCCGGCGGGTGAGCACCTCCACGAGTTCGTCCGGGAAGATGACGTCCTGGATGTACACGCCCTTGGTCTCCACCTCGTAGCCGGCGAGGTACCGGGTGATCGCTTCGAACGCGCTCTGCTGCACCTGCTGCCGCGTCTCGATAAAACGTACCGCCTCCAGATCCTGGAGTGTGTTGCGGAAATGGTTACCCACCGCCGATTGCAGCACCTCGTTGACCAGGTTACGCATCGTTCCGACCATCGAGATGACCTTCGGTGCGCGTTGATCGGGCACGTGGATCTGGACCTGCAGGTCGATGGTGAACACGAAGCCCTCGCGGCTCTTCCCGACGATCGGCTCCAGCCGCGAGTCAAGGTCGTGCGCTTGCGACGTGGCGTCTGCCCAGTTCAGCGTGAGAATCGACGTGGGTACGAGCTCGGCCGCGTACACCCTCGGGTTGATGGCGTACTTGCCGGTCCGCAGCGGTTCCTGCCAGATCCCACGGTGCCCCGGCCGCACGATGCTTCCGAACTTAAACTCGACGCCGGATGTGTCTAGTGTGGGCAGCCCGACGAAGCTCTTGATTACGGCGACCTGACCTTGATTTACCACGAGCATCGGCACTATCTCGACGCGTACCAGGAACGGGTTCAGCAGATAAGCCCCGTACAACAATGGGTCGTGCTGCAGGCCCATACGGCCGCCGGCGTCCAAAAAGGCCTGGAAGTCCTGGTAGTTGTTGTGCAACTCGTTCTTCGAGCCAAGGAGCACATCGGTCACTTCGGCGTCGGTGACCTCGTCGGCTCCCTCGATCGCGGTGATGTCGGAGAATCCACCGAGCCGGCTGGCGATGTCGCCCGAGGCCAACGGCTCCCCCTCCAAGACCGTGACCAGACCGATCACGTCGTGGTCGCCCTGCGGCGCGATCACAACGACCTCAAGCTGCTGCCGCGTGAGCTTGAAGGATTCGGGTGTGAGCCTGCGGCCGCGGGCGAGCACCGCCAGGTCTGGTGCGACCGGTAGACCGAACACACCCGATGCGGTGATGATGAGGAACGCGACCGGGTGGATCGGGATCAGGGAGCCCGGCGGCAGCACGGGTCGCTGAACACCCTTTTCGCCGCCGTTGGCGAGAAACGCCTGAAGGTCGGAGAAGTTGCCCAACTCCGAGCGGAACCGAGCGCTCTTGGCACCGATCGGTAGCGGCACGCCTACTTGGGCGATGACCACTCCGATCTCGCCCGCCGGGACCTGCACCCAGGGAAACTTCGTCACCGTGAAGACCGGCCAGAACTTGAGCCTGGCGCCGGGCATGAGCAGCTTCGCCTGGTAGCCAGCCTCACCCGCGAACGCGATCGGGTTGTCACCGTGCAGCCGCCGCCCGAACCGCTTCGTCACAAGCCCGACCTGGGTCGGACCTATCCGGTGCACCGATCGGATGACCAACAGCGCCGTCACCAGCGCGGCACCGATCACGGCACCACTCAGGAGCACCAACACCGTCATCCACCTCTCTCGACTCGTCGTCCTAATAAGCGTATCTAGACGTCTAGTTCGGCGCAATAGGCTAAAGCCGGTACCCTGGCCGCGTGCGGCTCTTTCCGGTACGAGACGACTGGTACGAGTGGCGCCAGGAGCCTCCGCTCGCCAGCACGGTGCTGGTCCGTGTCGCGTCCAGCTCGGGCGGCCGGCTCGTCCTGACCGGCTTGAGCATCGAGGGCGAGCCGACTGCGGAGTTGCTTCGGGCGATTCCGGTTGGGCGGATCGAAGCCGCAGCGAATGCACAGCTGACCGTCGTCGACGATGCGGTCGTCCCGGCGAAGACCAGTCGGCCCGCCAAGCTACTTTCGGCGGCCGGCCCCGCGCACGGTGGTGGCGGTTGGGAGACCACCGATCCGGCACACGCCGCGCCCCGGCCGGCCGGCCATGAGGTTGCCGTCCCCGGCCAGCAAATAGCAGCCGGCGTCCGGGGACGGCCGGACCGGTTCTACGAGGATGTCGCGCGTGCTTACCTCGATCTCGCCCAGGCATCCCCTCGGCCCGTTGCGGAGCTCGCCCGGGCCAACGGTGTGCCACCGACAACCGCCCATCGGTGGATCAAGGAGGCCCGCCGCCGGCGCTTCCTGCCGCCTGGGCGGCCGGGAAAATCGGGCTGAGATCGGAGAGTAGCCTGACCGGCGTGCCTATCGACGAACACCTACGCGGCGACGTCCATCGGTTCCTCACCGCCTACCTCGACGATCAGCCACCCACGGCCGACCTCGTCGCCGAGCCAGCGGCGATCCGTTGCGGAACCGCGATCGTCTACATCAGACTCGTGGACGCCGAGCCAGCGGTGTTGCGCATCTTCTCACCGCTGCTGCGCAACGTCGAGCGCTCCCCCGGCCTGCTCGAGGAACTCAACGACGTCAACGCTCGGCTCAGCTTCCTTCGACTCTTCTGGCGCGACGGCACCGTTTATGCCGCCGTCGAGCTGCTGGCCGATACACTCACTGACCGGGCGTTGCGACACGCGTGCGACACAGTCGCCGATGCGGCCGACTACTACGACGAGCAACTGCAGCCACGGTTCGGCGGAGACAAGGCGTATTCCGATCGCGCCAGCACTCGATGATCACCTGAATTCTTGCAGGATTGAAAACCCACTACCGGGAGGACGGTCGGACCGTGCCGCTTCGGCCCACCGCTTCAACATCCCACCGGGAGCCGAAGGCGGAGATGCCGGAGACGGCGACGCAGCCGATCTCCTGCGGCACGACCGGATCCAGGGTCAGCGTCCGCTCGCCGGCGTCGAGCCCGAGCATCGCCCGCAGCAGCAGCAGCGGCGCCGCTGTCGCCCACGCCTGAGGGCTGCACGCGGTCGGGTACGGCACGGGGAAGCGCGAGATGGAACGCGAGTAGCCAGAAAACGCCTCCGGCAATCGAAAGCCGGTGAAAGACGCGGCCTCGATTTGCGCGAGCGCGATCCGGTTCGCCTCTTCCCGATAGCCGTACCTCGCCAACCCGTGCGCGATGATCGAGTTGTCGTGTGGCCACACGGTGCCGACGTGGTATCCGATCGGATTAAAGCCGCGGTCCAGTGTGGACAGCGTGCGAACGCCCCATCCCGAGAACATCGCCTCGGACATGAGCTGCTTGGCGATGACATCGGCGCGGTCGTCGGGCACGATGCCACTCCACATCAGGTGACCCATGTTCGACGTCACCGAATCGACCTTCCGCTTGTCTCCATCGAGGGCGATCGCGTAATAGCCGCCACGATCTTCGATCCAGTAGTCACGGTCGAAACGCTCCCTCAACTGTGCCGCCTCGGCGCGCAGCCGCGCGGCCAGCATCGCGTCATCCAATGGACCATCGGCCAGTTCCGCCGCCCGCAGCTTCGCGTCGTACACATATCCCTGCAGCTCGCAGGTCGCCAGCGGAAGATAGGGCAGCCGACCATCCGAGAACTGCACCCCGTCCCACGAGTCCCGCCAGCACTGGTTGCCGAGACCGCGTGGGGAGCGGGTCTGGTACTCCACGTACCCGTCACCGTCCAAGTCTCCGTAGCGATCGATCCACTCCAGGGCGGCGCGAGTGTTGACGGCGAGTCGCTTCACCAACGCGCTGTCGCCCGTCCAGCGCCAGTACTCCGAGAGGAGGATGAGCCACAGCATCGTCGCGTCGGCGGTTCCGTAGTACGGGCTGTGCGGCATCAGGCCCAGCTTGGTCAGCTCGCCCTGTCGGATCTCGTGCAGTATCTTTCCGGGCTCCTCGTCCTTAAAATCGTCGCGCTGCTTGCCCTGTAGCGACGCCAGCTCCAGCAGCGCGCCGCGGGCCAATTGCGGTCCAAAGGAGACGGTCTGATACGCGGTGATCAGGGTGTCTCGACCGAACACCGTGAGGAACCATGGCAACCCGGACGCCGGAAGTATCAGGGAGTGATCGTCCAGTCGCATCTGCACGCGGAGCGCCAGTAGGTCCCGCGCGGTCTGATCGCCGATGTGGCACAGCAGATCCGAGTCGCTGTCCAGCGACGGAATCTCGGCGAACCATCGCGTGGTCGCGTCGTCGGCCGGTCCGCCCGCCGCCTCGCCGAACCCTTGACGCGTCGGCACGACCATAACCTCGCCGATGTCGTATGGCACCGAGATGTCTACCGACCACGACGCATCATCGGCGAGTTCCAAGTCCCAGACCAGGTCGTCACCGTCCACCCTGGACGCGGGCGGCGAGACCTGCACCCGCGTCACGGCGTCAAAGGCTTCGTTCCGATACGAGAAGACCAGCTCCGAGCCGTCGGCCGCGTGGGACCGCACGATCTCCGCGGAGCGATCGCGGATCACGTCCTTGATCTCGAACAGGTCGGCGAAGTCGCTGCCGACGGAGAGTCGAATCTCAATCCGCTCCGGTTCCCGGGCGTAGCACCACACCTCAATCCGTTCGCGTAGTGTGTTGCCGACCGAGCGCAGTCGTCGCACGCCGAACTCGTTGGCCGGCAGTCCCGGCAGTTCGGCATTGGTCAGGAAGAATGCCGCCGAGTAGTGCTCCACGCTGCCCGATCGCAGCGGCAGGAGGCGGGCGCCGTTCAGCGTCACAACCCACGTTGACAGGAGCCTGGTGTCGGCATGCACCAGCCCGCCGATCGACCCGGCCGGAACGTCACCGGCCGCGTCGGAGTACATGAAGGACACACCCTCGAGCACCGCGACGGCGCCCGGCCCGAACTCGGGCGGCAGTGATCGGCCGGTTGGGCTGGGCAGGTCCGTATCGTTCGCGCCGGGCCACGGATCGGCCGGGGTCGCGCGCCCTACGGTGTCGGTCACGATGCCACTCCCTCACCAAGAGCAGGATCCAACCAAACGCCAAGCCTAGAGCGCTCGCACCGGCCGAGCCCCCGCGACGCGGCTTTTGACCGATTCGCCGCTTAGCGGAGGGTCGCCTCAAGGTCATCGCATCTGCTGGACAGATGCCCGGTCAGAGCGGCGTTGGCGGGGCGACTGTTCGACTGTTGCCGGGGACGCAGGCCTGACCATGCAGCGAGCGATACAGCAGCCGGCCGACTTGTTCCGCTCGCCTTACTCGCTGGCCGAGGATCGACGGTAGACGGCAGACTGGTCGCATGTCGACGACGGAGGTCGCCCCTCGACAGCGGGTCGGCCTACGCCAGCTACCCCGACTCGTACGGGTCGCGCTGCGGCTCGCATGGACGGCCGGCCGCGCGGACCTTCTGCTGTCCACCGCGCTCCAGTTCGTCGGCGGGGTCGGCATCATCGCCCTGCTCCTGCTGGCCAAGGGCGCGCTGGACGCGCTGCTCGGCGCGGTCAATGAGCGCGGCTCGATCGCCGATGCCTGCCCTGGGTCGTCGGGATGGCGGTGGTGGCGGCCGCGCAGTCCTTCGCGTCAACCGTCCAGCGCGAACGCCAACAGATCCTCGGCGACCTCGTAACCCGGTACGTGCAGGGACGGGTGCTTGATGTCACGGCGCGGGTCGACCTGGCCACCTTCGACGACCCGGAGTTCCACAACCGCGTCCAGCGCGTCAACGCCGGCGATTACCAGGCCCTGCAGATGGTGTACGGCGTATCGGGGCTGGCCGGAGCTGGCTTCGGCGCCCTCGGCGCGCTCATCGGCGTGGTGGCGGTGGCGCCCGTGCTGCTCCCGCTGCTCGTGCTGGTGATCGTGCCGGCGTGGCTCGCGGCGTCGAAGCGCGGCGCGGCATTCTGGGACTTTTTCTGGAAGATGACCCCACGCGACCGGCAGCGCCACTACCTCGCCGGCGTGCTGCGGGAACGAAACGCGGCGAAGGAGGTCCGCGCGTTCGGTCTCGCCGGTTATCTCCGGGGGCGATACGACAAGCTCTACGCGGAACGGATCGCCGAACTGCGACGGATCTCGCGCCGGCAGATCTACGTTGCTCTGAGCGCGAATCTCGTGATCGGGACGGTCCTGGCCCTGACCCTGCTCCTCGTCGCCTGGCTCGCGCTACGTGGAACGGTCACCATCGCGTCGGCGGGAATTGCCGTGGCTGGTATCGCCGTCGTGGGCGGCCGGCTGGCGAGTGCGGGCTGGTCGGTGGGCGCGTTGACCGAGTCGGCGCGGTACGTCGACGACTACCTCGCGTTCACGGCATTGCTCCCCGAGGTTGAGCGCGCTCGCCCAACCGGCGCCGCGCCCGACCGCTTCCGTCGCCTGTCCGTGCGGAACGTGACGTTCACTTACCCGACCGGCGACGAACCGGCGCTGCGCGGCGTCTCATTGGAGGTCTCAGCCGGTGAGGTCGTCGCCCTCGTCGGTGAGAACGGGTCGGGCAAGACCACCCTGGCCAAGCTGCTCGCCGGCCTCTACCAGCCGGCGGCCGGAACGATCGCGTGGGACGGCACGGACGTCTCCACAGTGGATCCCGACGAACTGCGCCGTCAAGTCGCGGTCATCTTCCAGGACTTCGAGCGATTTCACCTCACGGTCAGGGAGAACATCGGCCTGGGTCGAGTGGAGGCGGTGGAGGACCTTGACGGGGTACGGGCCGCGGCCGTACACGCCGGCGCGGACCGCTTTGTCGATGCCCTGACCGATCGATACGAGACCATGCTCGGTCCGGAGTTCGCCGGGCCGGACGACCCGGACCAGCCGGATGGCCGCCGCGGAACGGACCTCTCTGTTGGGCAGTGGCAGCGCATCGCGCTGGCCCGAGCCTTTTATCGGGAGGCGCCCTTCGTCATCCTCGACGAGCCGACCGCGGCGCTCGATCCTCGGGCCGAGCAGGAGCTCTTCGACACGATCCGCACCCTGTTGGACGGGCGAACGGTGCTCTTCATCTCGCACCGGTTCTCGAGCGTGCGGTCGGCGGACCGAATCTATGTGCTGGACGAGGGCCGGGTGGTCGAGTCCGGCAGCCACGCCGAACTGATGGCGGCCGAAGGCCTCTACGCGGAACTCTTCACCCTCCAGGCCGCCGCCTACCTGGACGCCCACAAAGATCGCCGTGATCATGAGGAGAGCGTCCTCAAACCGCGCCGATCATGACCTGGAGGTCATGATCGGCGCCATTTCACGGACGCTATCTCATGATCACGACGAACTTGGGGCGCTATGAGTCGAAGCCGAGCCCGAGGCGGTCGAGCGTGCGCAGCCACAGGTTGCGCCGGCCGTCGTGGTGATCGGCCTGCGCGATCGACCAGCGGGTGAGCTGGATGATAGCGGAACGCACCGGTTCGGGCGGAAACGGTAGCGGCTTCGTGCGCACCATCCGCAGGCGTGTCAACGGAGTTTGCTCACCGGAGAGCAGATCGAGCATCACCTGCGCGCCGAACCGCGTCGCGCCGACGCCCAGGCCGGTATAGCCCACGGCATAGGCGAGCCGCCCACGATAGGCGCGGCCGTAGAAGGCGCAGAACCGGCTACACGTATCGATGACGCCGCCCCACCGATGTGTGAAGCGCACGTCGGCCAAATTGGGGAACGTCGTGAAGAAGTTCCGAGCAAGGACCTGGAACGTCTTCGGCCGCTGGTCCCTCTCGGGCGCGATCCGACCGCCGTTGTAATAGACAGCGTCGTACCCGCCCCAGAGCACGCGGTTGTCGTCGGTGAGCCGGTAGTAGTGGAACATGTTGGACGCGTCGCCGACGCCTTGGCGATTGCACCAGCCGATCGATTCGAGCTGCGCGGACGAGAGCGGCTGCGTCATCAGCGCGTAGTCGTAGACGGGAACCACGTACTGGCGCAAGCGGCGAAGCAGGCTCGAGTGCGCGCCAGTGCCCAGCGCCACCCGTCCGGCGGCCACCGCGCCCCGCCCGGTGTGCAACACCAGCCGCGCCCCGGAGCCGTCGACGCGCAGAACCGGCGTGCCCTCATAGATGCGTACCCCCAACCGCAGGCAGGCCTCGCGAAGCCCCCACGCGAGACGGGCCGGATCGACCATGGCGCAGCCGTCGCGGTCCCACATACCCCCGACGTAGGTGGGCGACTTCACCTCGGCCTGCACCGCGGAGGCGTCGAGCAGGTCGAGTTCATGGCCCAGCCGCCTCGCCGCCGCGTGATGTTCGACCAGGTCATCGAGCTGCCACGGAGCGGTCGCGACGCTCAGCTCGCCCGTCCGCTCGAAGGAGCAGTCGATGCCGTACCGGCCGACCGCAGCCTCGATCTCATCGAGGTTCTCCCGACCCAGCCGGTCCAGTTCCGCGATCTCGTCGGGAAAGCGCGCCAACCCGTTGGCGAGGCCGTGGGTGACGCTCGAAGCACAGAAGCCACCGTTGCGCCCGGAGGCGGCCCAGCCGACGGTCCGGGATTCGAGCAACACGACATCGAGGGACGGGTCCCGTTCCTTCGCGATCAGCGCGGTCCAGAGGCCGCTGAATCCGCCGCCAACTACGGCAAGGTCCGCCGACTCGGCCGCCGCCAACGTCGGACGTGGCTCGGGCGCCGCCGCCTGGTCGAGCCAATAGACGCGAGGAGCCGCATCGGCCAGCGCACGATGGATCGCGGCCGCGCCGACCCGCGGCAGGATGCTGCCCATGGTCCGGCCGGCTACCTCGTCGTGCTCGGCCGGCGCCGGCTGGCGATGACGTTGCCGGCCGCGATGAGTAGGCCGACCGCGAAGATCAACGTGCCCATGACGTTGACCTGCGGCGGAAGGCCGACCCGGGTAGCGCCATAGATCCAGAGCGGGAAGGTCTGGGTGGTGCCGGCGGTGAAGTTGGTGATTACGAAGTCATCGATCGACAGCACGAAGGCGAGCAGGCCGCCGGAGAGCACCGCCGGGAAAATCATGGGAAAGGTCACGAGTCGGAATGCTGTCCATGGGCCGGCACCGAGATCACGGGCAGCTTCCTCGATGTAACGGTCAAGCGTCAGAACCCGGGACCGGACCACCACTGCCACGAACGAGATCGAGAACATGACATGCGCAATGAGAATCGTAGGAAGGCCGAGCCCAACGCCGGAGGCCACGAAGAGCGAGAGCAGCGAGGCGCCCATCACGAGTTCGGGCGCCGAGATCACCGCGAACATGACCAGGTTCGTCGTACCGTCGCCGCGGAAGCGATACCGACCAAGCGCGAGCCCGACGAGGGTTCCCAGTGTGCCCGCGATGAGCGTATTCAGCACGGCGATGATCAGCGAGTTGGCGAGCGCATCGGTGAGCGCCGGGATCTCGAAGAGCCGGCCGTACCACTTGAGTGTGAGCCCCTGGAACGTCGTGTTGTAGCGGCCCTGAGTGTCGTTGAATCCAAACAGGATCATTACCGCGATCGGCAAGCAGAGCCACAGAATGATAAGCCAGGTGTACGCGAAGAGCAGGCGGTCGCCGAGGCGGCGACGTCGACGGCGGGTCGTCGGCTCCACGTCGGCGCGAGTCGGGGCGCTCAGGGTCGTCGTCATCGGGCAGCCACCTTGAGGACGTCCTCGGTGCCGAGCGCCCGGGCGTAGGTGAAGATCCCGACCAGCAGGATCGCCATCAGAGCGAACGACAGCGCCGCCGCCGTCGGATAGTTCTGGCTTCGCAGGTACTGCGCCTGGATGACCTGACCGATCATCGTCGTGCTGGAGCTCCCAAGAATCTCAGAATTGATGTAATCCGAGCTCGCCGGGACGAAGGTCATGAGCACACCGGCAAAGACGCCGGGCAGCGCGAGCGGGAAGATGACCTTGCGGAATGTCTGCACCGGGCTTGCGTAGAGGTCTCGGGCCGCCTCCACCACCCGTGGGTCGATCCGCTCGAGCGCTACGTAGATAGGCAGGATCATGAACGGAAGGAAGTTATAGGTCAGTCCGCCGATGACCGCCGGCGCGGTGCCGAGGATATGGAAGTCCTGCGACAGGATGCCGAGATCCTTCAGGGGCGCCAGGACGAAGCTCTCGTCGGTGAGGATGAATTTCCATGAGATGGTGCGCAGCACGAACGAAACAAAGAACGGAAGTAGGATCAGGAACAGGTAGACGGACTTGTTGCGGCCGCCGCGGAAGGCGATCCAATACGCAATTGGGAAAGCCAGCACGATCTGGAGCACCGTGGTGATGAAGCCGTACCAGAGCGATCTAATGATCTGCGTCTGGTAGTTGTTGATCCCGTCCACGTAGGTCTGCCAGTGCCAGGTCAGTTGGTAGCCGGAGACCACATCCCCCTGCTGCAGCGAGAGCGACAGCATCGCCACCATCGGAACCACGAAGAAGAGGAGCAGCCAGAGGCCACCCGGCAGGATGAGCAAGTACGGCGCGAGCCGGCGACTCACGGGTTGCTCCTCTCTTCGCGGTCGGATTGGTGAGCGGGGTCGTGCATTGGAATGCGTCAGCCCAGGACGATCGGCTCGAAGATCGACTGGTACTGCTGTTCCTCAGCCGCGCTCGCGAAGTCGCGGTAGTAGTGCAGCTTCGAGTAGTCGGCGGCGGTCGGGAAGACCAGCGGGCTATCAGCGACGGAGTTCAGGAAGTCCTTGTCCTCGCCGCTGGCCGCCGCCGCGTGCTCCTTGATGACCCGCTGGGCCTCCGGCACCGGCGTGATGTAGTTGATGTACTCGGCCAGCGTCGCCGCGATATCGATCCGGAAGAAAAAGTCCATCAGTGTGATGGCGTCGACCGGATTGACCGCCGTGATCGGGATCGCCATGTTGTCGGTCCAGATCGTGCCGCCCTCCTCCGGAATCACGAACTGGAAGTTCGTGCCGTCGGAGACGTTCTTCTGGAAGACGTCGCCGGACCAGGCCTGCGTAATCCAGACCTCGCCGGCGCCGAGCGCATCGATGTAGCTCTGGTCGTAGTACTTGCGAACGATGCCGGCGTCCTTCTGCTCCTCGAGCTTGCTCGCTGCCTTCTGCCAATCGTCGGGAGTGGACTTCGCCGGATCGACGCCGTTCACCATCATGCCGAAGTTGCCAAGCTCCGACGTGTCGGAGAACATGCCGACCTTGCCCTTGAATTCGGGCTTCCACAGGTCGGCCAGCTTGGTGAGTGGCGTCTTCACCTTCGCGGGGTCGTAGGCGATGCCGGTCACGCCGGACGCCCACGGCGTGCTGTAGGCGTTGGCCGGATCATAGGAAGACGTCTTGTACGACGCAGCAGCGTTGGCCTTGTAGTTGGTGAGCTTCGACGGGTCCAGCGGAGCGAGCAGGTTGGACTGGACGTACTTCTTGAACTGAATGCCATTCGTGATGACCATCAGGTCGAACCCGATGGACTGCCCGGCGGAAAGCTGAGGCTGGGTCCTGGCAAACCATGGACCCATCTCTTCGATGACCTCCTGGTAGGTGACCTTGATGCCGGTCTCCTGCGTGAACTTCTTCAGCTCGGGCTGCTTTGGGTCCATGTAGAGCGGCCAGTTCGCGAAGTCGACCTTGCCGTTCTTGGTCTTGCCGGCCCAGTACTTCGCGATCTGGTCCTCGGCGGGGGCGGTCGGTGCCGTGTTTCCCTGGCCCTTCACGCCGCACGCGGCTAGCGCGAGAGCCGCGGCGGATAGCCCCGAGATTCGCATCGCGTCGCGCCGGCTCAGGCGCCGCTGCGTCATGCCCCGAAACAATGTCGGGTCGAAATTCGTCGGCTCGTTCATTGGTCTCCAATCGCGTACGAGTGCTGGGGATTCCAGGAGAGGAAGACATGGTCGCCACGAACCGCGACGAAATCGGCGTTGGACGCGTTCTGGTCAAAGACGACGACCTCCGAGCCGGCCGACGTCTGTACGTTGTAATTCGTGGAGGTGCCGAGGTACACGACCTCGGTGACAACCCCGCGCACGACACTTCGGTCGCCCGGAGCCGGCTCGGCCGTCGTGATGTCTATCTTTTCGGGGCGGACGGTGAGCTCGAGGGTCTCGCCAGTGTGCACGCCGTTGGCGCGCAACGGAACGATGATCCGCTCGCCGGCGCCGACTGCGATGATGGCCCGTCCATTGTCGACGGTGGTGATCGACCCACGCAGGAGGTTCGAGGTGCCGATGAATCCGGCGACGAACTTCGTCGCCGGGTGCTCGTAGATCTCGCGCGGGGTTCCGAGATGCTCGATCGCACCGTCATTCATGACGGCGATGCGGTCGGACATCGTGAGCGCCTCGTTCTGGTCGTGCGTGACGTAGACGAAGGTCACGCCCACCTCGCGCTGGATTTGCTTCAGTTCGACCTGCATATGCTGGCGCAGCTTGAGGTCGAGTGCCCCGAGCGGCTCGTCCAGCAGCAGCGCCCGGGGCCGGTTGACCAGGGCCCGGGCTAACGCCACCCGCTGTTGCTGGCCGCCGGAGAGCTCACGTGGCTGGCGCTTCTCCCGACCGGTGAGGTCCACGATCGTGAGCATGTCGGCGACCCGTTGCCGGATCTCCGCCGCCGCCACGCCCCTCCGCTTGAGTCCAAAGGCCACGTTCTCGAACACGGTCATGTGCGGGAACAGCGCATAGGACTGAAACACCATGTTGACGTCACGTTTATTCGGGGCGACGCCGGTCACATCGACGCCGTGTAGGAATACCGCGCCGCGGGTCGCATCCTCGAACCCGGCGATCATCCGCATAGTGGTGGTCTTGCCGCATCCGGAAGGGCCGAGCAGGGAGAAGAACTCGCCCTCGGCGATCGCCAGATCAACGTCTGAAACCGCGACGACGATATCGCCGTGCGAGTGGTACTCCTTGGCCACGCCGACGAGTTCGATCGCCGGCGTCTCCGATTGATTCGGGCCGGTGGGCTGCCCCGCATGCGTGTTCATCGTCGCAGTCATCGAACCCCTCATCCGCCGTTCTGTTCGGCCGCGCCGCCGGCCGGACCGTAATAGCTCATAACATGCTTTATTCGGGTATACTCCTCAAACCCGTACACGGACAGGTCCTTACCGTACCCTGACTGGCCAAAGCCGCCGTGTGGCATCTCGGACACAAACGGTATGTGGGTGTTGATCCAGACGGCGCCGAAGTCTAGCCGTCGCGACACTCGCATGGCGCGTCCATGGTCGCGGGTCCAAACGCTCGCCGCTAGGCCATAACGGATGTCGTTCGCCCACCGCACCGCCTGATCCTCGTCACTGAACCGCTGAATGGTGATCACCGGTCCAAACACCTCATCCTGCACCAACTCGTCGTCCTGGCGCAGGCCGGAGACGACGGTGGGTTCGATGAAGTATCCGCGTTCGCCGATCCGCCCACCACCAGCGACCACCTCGGCGTGCTCGGGCGCGCGTCGCAGGAAGCCCTGCACACGGTCGAGCTGATTCGAGTTGTTCACCGGTCCGAAGAAGGCCTCGGGGTCGTCCGGTCCGCCGACTCGAGTGCCGCGGGCCGCGTCGGCGAGCGCCGCCGTGAAGTCGCCCGCGATCCGCTCGTTCACGAGGACGCGGGTCGCGGCGGTGCAGTCCTGGCCGGCGTTGATGTAGCCCGCGCTGGCGATGCCCGCGGCTGCCGTCGCGATGTCGACATCATCGAAGACGACGACAGGCGCCTTGCCTCCCAACTCCAGGTGCACCCGCTTGAGGTCGTTCGCCGCCGCGGCCGCGACCTCCATGCCGGCCCGGGTCGATCCGGTGATCGACACCAACTGCGGCGTGGCGTGCGAAATCAGGCTGCGGCCGGTGACCCGATCGCCACAGACGACATTGAGCACCCCGGGTGGCAGGAACTCGGTTGCTATCTCGGCCAGCATCAGCGTCGTCACAGGCGTGGTGTCGGACGGTTTGAGCACCACCGTGTTGCCGGCCGCGATCGCCGGGGCGAACTTCCACACCGCCATCACCATCGGGTAGTTCCAGGGCGTCACCTGCGCGCACACCCCGATCGGCTCCCGCCGAACCCACGAAGTGTGATCGCGCATGTACTCTGCGGCCGACTTGCCCTCCAGCAGGCGGGCGGCGCCCGCGAAGAACCGCAGTTCATCGACGAGCGCGCCCATCTCCGCCTGCATCGTCAGAGCGACCGGCTTGCCGGTGTTGCGGCACTCCGCGCGCACGATCTCGTCAGCTCGGGCCTCGATCGCATCGGCCATCCTCAGCAGGGCCCGCTGTCGCTCGTTGGGCGTCGCGTCCCGCCAGCCCTCGAAGGCGAGCGCCGCGGCCGCCATCGCCGCGTCGACATCCACCGCGCCCGACACCGGCGCCAGCGCGTACGTCTCGCCCGTGGCCGGATCAACGACCGGCGAGGTGACACCGTCCTTGGCGTCGACCTGCAAGCCGTTGACGAGGTTGCGCAGGCGGGGCAGGGCAGCGGTCAACAAGGGCCTCCGGAAACTGACGGTCGAACGTGGCTCGTGTCGAGGACTTTGCCAAACGTGGGCGCGCCTGACAAGGGATTCCGTGGCTGTTTTACCCGTCTGCAACGGATTCCCTCGCGTTTGGGAGGTGGATGCGCCGATCAAGGATGGCCTCACGCTCACGTCGTGTGCTCGAAGGCGAGCAGAAGCCGCCAAGGCTATCCAAGTCAGGCGCCGGTGTGGTAACGGTCTGTGACCAAAAGGGCCTCGTCGAGGATAGCGACGCCCTCCCGCACCTCGTCGGCCGTCGCCGTGCATGGGGGCACGACGTGCGTACGGTTGAAGTGCGTGAACGGCCACAACCCGCGCTCCTTACACGCGGCGGCGAACTCGTTCATCGGCGCGGAACTCGGACCGGACGCGTTGTACGGAACGAGCGGCTCCCGGGTCGACCGGTCCCGCACGAGCTCCAGCGCCCAGAACACGCCCAACCCGCGTACCTCCCCGACGCTGGGGTGCCTTTCGGCCAGGTCACGCAGCGCTGGGCCGATGACGTCCTCGCCCAGCGACCGGGCGTGCTCGATGATCCCCTCCTCCTTGAAGATCTGAATCGACGCAACCGCGGACGCGCAGGCCAGCGGGTGACCGGAGTACGTGAGCCCACCCGGGAAGACCCGTTCGCGGAAGGTATCCGCGATGGGATCTGAGATGACCACGCCACCGAGCGGCAAGTAGCCCGAGTTGACGCCCTTGGCGAAGGTGATCAGATCGGGCACGACCCCCCACCGGTCAACCGCGAACCACTCCCCGCAGCGGCCAAAGCCGGCCATGACCTCGTCGGCGATGAGCATGATGCCGAACTCGTCGCAGATCGCGCGGACCCCTTCGAGGTAGCCCGGCGGCGGCACCAGAATCCCGTTCGTACCGACCACGGTCTCCAGCAGGACGGCGGCGATGGTCGTCGGCCCCTCAAAGACGATCGTGTCCCGCAGGTGCTCCAGGGCCCGCTCGCTCTCCTGCGCCTCATCCTTTGCGTGGAACGCCGAGCGATAGGGGTACGGGCCCCAGAAGTGGACAATGCCCACAGCGGTCGGCTCGTTCGCCCACCGCCTCGGGTCACCGGTCGCGGTGATCGTGGTCGTCGTCGCGCCGTGGTAGCTGCGGTAGGTGGAGAGCACCTTGTGTCTCCCCGTGTGCAGGCGCGCCAGCCGTACCGCGTTCTCGTTCGCCTCAGCGCCACCGTTGGTGAAGAAGACCCTGTTGAGGTCGCCGGGCGCCAGCTCGGCGATGAGGCGGGCGGCCTCGCCGCGCTTGTCGTTGGCGAAGCTCGGCGCGACGGTGCAGAGCTTTGCCGCCTGTTCCCGGATCGCCTCGACCAGCCGGGGATGCTGGTGGCCGATGTTGACGTTGACCAGCTGCGAGGCGAAGTCCAGGTAGCGCTTGCCCGAGTAGTCCCAGAAGTAGCTGCCCTCGGCGCCCGCGATGGGCATCGGATCGATCAGCCCCTGCGCGGACCAGGAGTGGAATACGTGGGCCCGGTCGTCCGCACGCACGCTGGCGTCGTCGCTCATGCCTGCTCCTTCGAATTAGCGGGTCTGTGGGAAGCCAAGGTCCACTGTGGACGTCGCCGGGGCAGGCCAGCGGGACGTGACTACCTTGGTACGGGTGTAGAAGTGCACTCCGTCGGGGCCGTACATGTGAGTGTCGCCGAAGAGCGAGGCCTTCCAGCCGCCGAAGGAGTAGTACGCGACCGGCACCGGGATCGGCACGTTCACGCCCACCATGCCGGCCTGCACGTCGAATTGGAACTGCCGGGCCGCGCCGCCGTCGCGGGTGAAGATGGCGGTCCCGTTCCCGTACTCATTCTTGTTGATCAGCTCGAGCGCCTCCGGGTAGGTCTCGGCCCGCACGACGCAGAGGACGGGACCGAAGATCTCGTCGGTGTAGACACTCATCTGCGGCGTCACGTTGTCGAGCAGGCTCACACCCAGGAAGAACCCGTCCTGCGGTGTTTCGGCCTTCCGTCCGTCGGTGACGACGATCGCGCCCTCGCGGGCTCCGGCGTCCACATAGGACGCAACCTTGTCGCGATGCTCGCGGGTGATGAGCGGCCCCATCTCGGCGTCGGGATCGGTGCCGGCGCCGATGCGGAGCTTCGGCAGGCGCGCGGCGATCGCGTCAACGACGGCGTCGCCCACATCGCCCACGGTCACCACCACGGAGATGGCCATGCAGCGCTCACCCGCCGAGCCGTACGCGGCGGAGACCGCGGCGTCGGCGGCCATCTCGACGTCCGCGTCGGGAAGCACGATCATGTGGTTCTTGGCGCCGCCCAGCGCCTGCACCCGCTTGCCGTGGCCGGTCCCGGTCTCGTAGATGTGGCGGGCGACCGGGGTGGAGCCGACGAAGCTCACCGCGGCGATGCCCGGGTGGGTGAGGATGGCGTCGACCGCCTCACGGTCGCCGTTGATGACGGTGAAGACGCCGTCGGGCAGCCCGGCCTCCTGCCACAGCTTGGCCAGGAAGAGCGAGGCCGACGGGTCCTTCTCGCTTGGCTTGAGGATGAACGGGTTGCCGCACGCGATGGCCGTCGTGCACATCCACAGTGGAACCATCGCCGGGAAGTTGAACGGCGTGATGCCGGCGACCACGCCAATTGGCTGCCGGATCGAGTAGACGTCAACGCCGGTGGAGGCCTGTTCGGAGTACGACCCCTTGAGCAGGTTCGGGATGCCGGTGGCGAACTCCGCATTCTCCAGTCCCCGGGCGACCTCCCCCTTGGCATCGGAGAGCACCTTCCCGTGCTCGCTGGTGACGATCGCGGCGAGATCGCCGGAGCGCTGGTGCAGTAGTTCCCGGAAGGCGAAGAGGACGGCGGCCCGCCGTGAGAGCGAGGACTCGCGCCACTTCTCGGCGGCGGCGGCGGCCGATGCGACCGCGCGGTCAACCTCGGCCGACGACGCCAGGTCGACCTCTCCGGTCTGCTCACCGGTCGCCGGGTTGAAGACAGGACCGACGCGGCCCGAGGTGCCCGGTGTGACGGCACCGTCAATCCAGTGCGAAATTCGTGCTGCCATCCGGTGAGCGTACGTCCCCCCGTTCGCTGCGAGAAAGCTCCCCAAACCGCGCCGACCATGACCTGCAGGTCATGATCAGCGGTGTTTTACGACCGTGACGTCATGATCACGGCTATCTCGGGGCGTGTCAGGGTCAGGGTTGAGGATCTGGTTCGTCCCAGTCGGGAATGTCGGCGACGAACGTTGCGCCACCGTGTTGCTCGAGGCTCTCCGCCAACTCGGCGGCTGCGGCCGGCACATGCACGACGTAATCCTCGGCCAGGACGTCAGTGACGCCGCTATCCACGACGTCCGGAGCGTCAACATAATTCGTCATGCGCCCGGCTTACCCACCACATGATCTCGTTAAACCAGGCTAGCGGTGCGGGCGCAGAGTCCAGACGACGGTCATCTCCGCGCTCGGGGTGCCGTCCACGGTGGCGATCTCGACGCTGACCGCGAACTCAGGGCGGAGTCCCGAGTCCAGCTCGTCGATGACCTCCGGCACCGGTCGATCAAGACGGGCGGTCGCGCGGATCGGTCCCATGGCGAGCCTTCGGTACGAAATGTCGGCCCGCACCGCGAGGGGAAGGGCGCGTCCGAGTTGATCACCAAAGGCTGCCGCCACGACTGCCCCGGACGCCGTCTCGCCGAGGCTGAACATCGCACCCGCGTGCGGGCCACCGACGTGATTGTGCGCCGCCGGAAGGTCGGGCATCTCGGCAACGACGCGAACACCGCCGTCGTCGCCGCGGACCACCTCCATGATGGAGATGCCGAGGGTGCGCGCGAACGGCACCGCCTGCAGAATCGCCGCGGCCACACCGCTCACATCGGAGCCCACCGAGACAAGTTACCGCCCGGTAACAGGTCTAGGCAAGCCTCATCGCCAGCCCACGTCGATGCGTTGTCCGCGCCCGTCGAAGAAGTGCAGCTGGTCGATGCGGATCGCGACGCTCATCGGGTCGCCGACCCGCAGGCCCGGATACGGCGCCAGCCGGACCGCCACCTCGGCTCGTGCCCGATGGTGTCGACCGGTCGACTCCAGGACCGTGGTCCCGGTCCGGCCCGACGCGGCCAGCTCCGACCCTTCGTTGGGCGAGCCTCCGCGCGACGGAAACATCCCGAGCTCTCCGCTGTCCTCGACATCGGTACCACGTTCGACGCGCGGCCCGCGGCGGAAGAGAGTGGCGACCTTGCTCAGCCTCGATCCCGAAGTATTTGTCTGTGGCCCCGTGGTGCCGAAGAGGTCGTCAACGGGCACCGCGTACGCGCCGATGTCGAGGAACGCCAGTGACTCATGGCCATGGTGTTCGAGATAGCGGACTCGACCATGCAGGACATCGCCCGGTGTGTCGGCTACGACAGGGGTCAGCGCCTCCGCCCTGACCCCGACCACGATTCGCTCCCCGTGGAAGTGGGCGACCTGGCGGGCGCGCATGTCGTGCCATGGCAGATAGAGAGCCTGCTCTCCAATGTGCAGTGCGATGTATCGATCGAGGTGGACATAGACCGACGCCTCCACCAGGTTCATCCGCGGGCTGCCGAGAAACGCGGCCACGTAGAGGGTCCCTGGACGGCTATAGACCTCGGTCGGGGTGCCGACATCCTGCAGAACGCCTCGCCTCAGGATTGCGACGCGGTCGGCCATGGTCAGCGCCTCGGCCTGATCATGCGTCACGTAGATCGTGGTGACGCCGAGCTCGCGAACCAGTGAAGAGATCTCCGCGCGCAGCTCGGCCCGGAGTCCACTGTCTAGGTTCGACAGTGGTTCGTCCATGAGGAACAGTGACGGCCGTCGTACGATCGCTCGCCCCATCGCAACCCGCTGGCGCTGACCGCCGGAGAGCTGGCTGGGCCTGCGGGCAAGCACATCGCCGATGCCAAGTGCCGCCGCGATGTCGGCGACACGCTCCTGGCGGGTCGCGTTCTCGAGGCCGGCGATCCGAAGCGGGAATCCGATGTTGTCGTTCACCGACATATGTGGATAGAGACCGAAATCCTGGAAGACCATCGCGACCTTGCGCTCCCGAGGCGCGAGGTGATTGGCGTTGTCACCGTCCAGTAGCACGGCGCCGGAGGTCGGATCCTCCAGCCCGGCGATGACCCGAAGCACGGTCGACTTACCGCACCCCGACGGTCCGAGCAGCACCATGAACTCGCCGTCGGCAACGTCGAGACTGACGCTGTCGACGGCCACGGTTCCGTCGCCGAACACCTTCGAAACGTCTCTGAGCGCGACTGTCGCCACGCGGGTGCCTCCTGGTTGGCCGACTCGCTGTGGCCTTTCCACAGCAGCAGTCGCCCTACTGTGGCCGTCACCCCGCATACCGGCCATCGGGTAAACGTCGGATGTCCGACGTGACGCGCACAATACCGGCCCACCGCGCCCGGGCCGGGAGCACCGTCCCAGTTGGTGGAACGCTAGCGATCGATGGCCGGTCCGCCGCTCACCATCTGTCAGCACTCGATCACGTTGACCGCGAGGCCACCGCGGGCCGTCTCCTTATATTTGATCTTCATGTCGGCCCCGGTCTCGCGCATCGTCTTGATGACCTTGTCGAGCGAGACCGTGTGCTGGCCGTCGCCGCGCATCGCCAACCGGGCCGCCGTGATCGCCTTGACGGAGGCGACAGCATTGCGCTCGATGCACGGGATCTGAACCAGACCTCCGACCGGATCGCAGGTGAGCCCGAGGTTGTGCTCCATCGCGATCTCGGCCGCGTTCTCGACCTGAGCCGGTGTGCCGCCGAGCACCTCGGTCAGCCCCGCCGCCGCCATCGAGCAGGCCGAACCGACCTCGCCCTGGCAGCCGACCTCGGCACCGGAGATCGACGCATTCTCCTTGAAGAGGACGCCAACGGCCGCCGCGGTCAGCAGAAAGCGAACCACGCCGTCGGCATCGGCCCCGGGCACGAAGCGGGTGTAGTAATGCAGGACTGCCGGTACGATTCCGGCCGCGCCGTTGGTTGGGGCGGTGACCACGCGGCCGCCGGAGGCGTTCTCCTCGTTCACCGCCAAGGCGAAGAGCGTGACCCAGTCCATGACTCGCAATGGATCGGCGTCGTCGGCCTCGGTCTCGAGCATCCGGTAAAGGTCAGGGGCTCGCCGCTTCACCTTCAGGCCGCCGGGCAGTACGCCATCGTGGATGCATCCATTCCGGACGCACTCCTGCATGACGCTCCAGATGTGCGCCAGCCCATCGCGCACCTCGGCCTCGCTCCGCCAGGAAAGCTCGTTGGCGAGCATGATGTCGCTGATGCGAAGGCCCTCATCCCGGGCGAGGGTCAGCAATTCCACTCCGGTCCGGAACGGGTAGGCAACGGGTGTGTCGTCGGGCTTGATGCGATCCGCGCCCGCTGCGCCCTCGTCGACGACAAAGCCTCCACCGACCGAGTAGTACGTGCGCGCGACCAGTTCGGCTCCGTCCACGTCGTACGCCGAGAAGATCATGCCGTTGGGATGAAACGGCAGCGCCCGCCGCCGGTGCATCACGAGATCCCGGTCGGTGTCGAAATCCACCTCGTGCACGCCGGCCAGCGGCAGCCGCCCGGCGGCCCGGATCTCGGCCACCCGCGGCTCGACGAGGTTCGTGTCCACGCTCTCCGGGTCCTCGCCGGCGAGGCCAAGCAACACAGCCTTATCGCTTCCGTGGCCATGTCCGGTCGCGCCGAGCGAACCGAATAGCTCCGCGCGTACGCGCACCGTGGCGCTCAGCAGACCGTCCTCGCGAAGCCCGGCCGCAAATCGCCGAGCCGCTCGCATCGGCCCGACTGTGTGCGAACTCGATGGGCCTATGCCGATTTTGAAGAGGTCGAATGCGCCGATCACGCCAGTCACGCTCCTGCCGGGCGAGAGTACTCCGCTTCAACCAGGGCAGCACCTACGGGCGTTACCGGATGGCGGAGTGGACAGCGGTACTTACCGTCGAAGGTGACACGTTGATAGCCACCGCGCGGTGACACGTTGATCGCCTTCTGCGAAGGTGGTGGCCCCATTCGATACGTGGGGCAGACGAGGGGAAAGGGACCATGACAACACCCACGACGAGCAGACGACTCACGCGCCCGCGTGACGACCGCTGGATAGCCGGCGTCTGCGCCGGCCTAGGCCGTCGATTCGGTCTCAGCCCGGGCGTGGTGCGGCTGCTGTTCGTACTCTCCTGCCTGTTGCCGGGGCCTCAGTTCCTCATATACATCGTGCTCTGGGCCATCATGCCGAGCGAGTAGGCGGATCCTCAGGGAGCGACGAAGGTCACCGTGACCCGCTCGTAGCCGAGCTGGTGCAGCAGGCTCTCCAGCATCGCCCGCGTGTTCTTCTCGGCCCTGGCCCGCAGCTCGCTCTCGTTGGCCGCCTGCGCGATCTTGTTCTCGGCAAGCATGTATAGCTGTTGCTGCTTGTTCGCGTCATTGCCGACAAGGTCTCCGACCCGGTTGACGAGCCCACGCTCCTGAGCGAACACGTAGCTGCGCTCGGGGTCGAGGCTGGGCTTCTCCAGTACTGGCGCGGGCAGCGTGATGTCTACCGACTTCCCGTCCGGCGATGTCACGATCGCGCCCTCGGTGATTGTGGAGAAGTCGACGTACGCGTCGACCGACCCGACGCCGACAAAGAGGGTGCGCTCATTGAAGAAGATGTCCGGGATGAACCTCTTGTTCTCCTGAAGGTCGACCAGCACCTGGAAGTTGCCCTCGGCGGCGACGTACCGGCTCAGATCCTGGATGGACTCCAACAGCACAGGTCCGCTGCGGTCGGTGGTCTCGGTGGCAAACGGATTCCGCAGGTTCGGCCAGAGGTTGACCGCCTTGAGGCCGAAGATCAGCGCCACGATCACGCCGATGGTGCCCACGAGGATCAGAAGCCGCCGTCCCCAGCGTGAACCGGCCGGCTCACGGGCGTACACGACCGTGGCTTGACCGTCCTGGGCCGGCATAATCTCGGTCGTGCCGGACATATTGCTCCTGGACCCCGACTGAGTAGTCATCGCGCCCTCACCTTCGCCTTCACGCTTGAAGATAACCGTACGGGCACGCAGCAAACCTTTCGCGACATGGTGGCAGTTCAGAACACTACCAATTCGGTAATAACGGAACAGTTCAGTCGGCCCGGATGCGGTCGCCCGCGTGAAGATCTCACTGAGCGGCGAAAACGTGGACGTCACGCCGCTCATTTGGGCGCCCTACAGCTGCAAGATCGCCGTTTCGGTGGCGAGCATCCGGCGTCGTGTCGCGCAACTATTGGCACCCAAACAGCAATCTTGCGGCCTCGGGGCTACCAGCCAGCCGGTTTAGGGGTCCGTGCGGGAGCAGTAGCGGGCCCAGCGCACAGCGACCTAGATCGCCACGATCATGAGCCCAGAGCCGTCAAACTGCGCCGATCATGACTTCCAAATCATGATCGGCGGGGTCAGGGGCCGCGGGGTCAGGGGCCGCTGGGTCAGGGGGCGCGGGGTCAGGGGTGGCGCGAGGGGGGCGGGCGAACAATGAGCCAGGCGCCGTCGGCGTCGACGTGCATGCGCGGCATGACGGGAGCGGTCACGACGCGGTCGGCACTGGCGTCCAGCGCGGCGTCGATGTCCCCGTAGGCGCTGAGCTCACGAAGGGTGAAGAGCGTCGGGGGAAGCATGGGGAGCGTCGCCGCTTCGGCCGGGCTCACCCAGACCGTATGGTCGGCCTCTCCGCCGACGTCGCGGGTGCGTTGGTCGACGGGCAGGCGGGCGAGGAAGAAGAAGGTGTCGAACCGGCGCCGCTCGAACTCGGGCGTCAGCCAGCGAGCCCACGGTACGAGCAGGTCTGAGCGCACGATGAGGCCCCGCGACGCCAGCAACTCACCCAGTGCGACCTCCCGGGCCAGCAGAGCCACTCGCGCCGCCTCCCAGTCCTGGCCAGAAACGTCACCGACCACAGTGGACTCGTCCGGGCCGGCGAGCAGCACGCCACTCTCCTCGAAGACCTCCCGAACCGCCGCACAGACCACGGCCCGGGCGTCCGCCTCGCCCAAGCCGAATCGCGCCGCCCAGGCCGCCGTGGATGGCCCCGTCCAGCCGACCTCGGCGTCCGCGTCGCGTGGGTCGACGGAGCCGCCGGGAAAGGCGTACATGTTGGGGGCGAACGCCATCGTCGACGCGCGGCGCTGCGTGTACACCTCGAAGCCGCCGCCGTTTGTTGGCCGCATCAGGATGACAGTGGCGGCGCTGCGGGGGATGGCTGGCGTCGCGTCGGACTCCGCGAAGCGGTGCGCATGCTCCGCCAGCCACAGCGGCGCCGACACCCGCTCCTCGCGTTCGGCTGACGCCTCACTCCCTGAGTCGCGCCGGTCTCGTTTGGCTGACGCCTCAGTCAAGGTGCACCACCATCGCCGTACCCTGACCCACGCCCACGCACGCGGCCGCGATCGCGTACCCCCCGCCTCGACGGCGTAGTTCCCGGCTGGCGTCCACGATGACCCGGGGCGCCGACGCCCCGAGTGGGTGCCCGATGGCGATCGCGCCTCCGTGCGGGTTGACCCGCTCCCGGTCCAGCTCGGGGAACGATTGCAGGCAGGACAGCACCATGGCCGCGAATGCTTCGTTGATCTCCCACACAGCGATGTCCGATGTGGACAGCTCTGCCCGCGCCAGCACCTTGCGGATCGCCGGTACCGGCGCGACGGAGAACCGGTGGGGCTCGACGGCCACCGTCACGCTCGCCACGACCCGACCGAGCACCGGTACTCCCAGCGAGCCCGCGGCCTGGGCGGACCCGACCAACAGCGCGATCGCGCCGTCGTTGAGCGGGGAGGAATTGCCCGCGGTCACCGAGCCGTCCGGCGTGAACGCGGGCTTGAGCGAGGCGAGCTTGGCGGCCGTCGTATCCGCCCGAATGGATTCGTCCCTCTTCACCGCCCCGGTCGGGCCGTCCACCGGCAGCACGTAGTCGTCGTGCAGTCCGGCGTCCCACGCGGCCGTGGCCCGCTCGTGTGATCTCAGCGCCCACTCGTCCTGCTCCGCGCGGCCGATCCCCAGCTCATTGGCGACCGCCTCGGCACACGCACCCAGGCTCGCCGTCCACTCGGCGGGAAACGCCGGGTTCACCATGCGCCAGCCGACCTGGGTATGCCACAACCGCGCCTCGGTCGGGAAGGGCACATCCGGCTTGGGTAGAACAAAAGGCGCGCGGCTCATGCTCTCGACGCCACCGGCGACGACGAGATCGGCGTCGCCGGCCGCCACCGCCCTCGCCGCCTGGGTGACTGCCTCGCCACCCGAGGCACAGAGCCGGTTGATGGTGACCCCGGGGACGCTCGGATGCAGGCCGGCAAGGAGTGCGGCCATCCGGGCCACGTTGCGGTTGTCCTCGCCCGCGCCATTCGTGTCGCCGAGGATGACGTCATCGACGCGGTCCGCGTCGGCCAGCGCCGGGTGGCGGCGTATCAGTTCGGCGATGGGAAGGGCAGCGAGGTCGTCGGCACGGATTCCAGAGAGTCCGCCCCGATGGCGGCCGAACGGCGTCCTCACCGCCGACAGAAGATAGGCGTCCACCACCCGACCATAGTCGAGTACCGTCGGAGAACCAGATCGCCCGGGTAGGCGAAGGAGCACACATGGCGGACGACGCAAGGGTTCGGTGGGGAATTCTCGCCACGGGCCGGATCGCCACCGGTTTCACCGAGGACCTCAAGCTCCTACCGGACGCACAGATCAACGCCGTCGGCTCGCGAACGCTCGCCGCCGCCCGAGAATTCGCCGACACCCATTCGATTCCCCGTGCGTACGGCTCGTGGCAGGACCTCGCCGACGACCCCGACCTGGACGTCGTGTACATCGCCACACCGCACAGCGCGCATCACGCGGCCTCGATGACCTGCCTGAAGGCCGGCAAGGCCGTCCTGTGTGAGAAGCCATTAACCCTCGACCTTCCGACGTCGGAGGAGCTCGTCGCGACCGCGGGCGCCGCGGGGCTCTTCCTGATGGAGGCGATGTGGATGCGGGCGAACCCCGCCATCCGGCGCATCAGCGAGCTCGTGGCCGATGGGGCGATCGGCGAAGTGACCAGCATCCAGGCCGACTTCGGCATCCCCGGTCCAGTCCCGCCGGGTCACCGGCTGCGGGCACCGGAGCTCGGCGGGGGTGCGCTGCTCGATCTCGGCGTCTACCCGATCGCGTTCGCCTACCTTTTCCTTGGCCGGCCGCAAACAGTGGTCGGCCGAGCCACCCTGACGCCCGAGGGCACAGACGAGAACACGGGCGTGATCCTCGGATACGACAGCGGCGCCGTGGCGACGCTGTCCTGCGGCTTCGTCGGCGAGACCGGACAGCGGGCGAGCATCACCGGCACCGGTGGTCGCATCGACCTGCTGCGCCACTTCTACCGGTCGGACCGCTTCACGCTGGTACGCGGTGGCGAGGCCGAGGAGTTTGCATTCCCCGTCCGGGGCAATGGCCTGGGCTACCAGGCCGAGGAGGTCATGCGATGCCTGAGGGCGGGCATGGCCGAGAGCCCGCTTATCCCGCACTCGGCGACGCTCGACACCATGGCGATCCTCGACGAGGCCCGCGCCCAGCTCGGCGTCGTCTATCCGGGCCCGACGCCGGGACCATATATCTAGAACAAAGGACGTACGAGGAAGTACACGAGCACGGCGATCGCGGCGGAGCCCGGAAACGTCAGGATCCACGCCGTAACGATGTTGCCGGCGACACCCCATCGCACCGCGGACACCTTCTTCATGGCGCCGACACCCATGATCGCTGACGTGATCGTGTGGGTGGTGGAGATCGGGGCGCCGAGCACCAACGAGTTGAACCACAGGACGGAGCTCGCCACCGTTTCGGCCGCGAAGCCCTCCGGCGGCCTGAGGTCGATCACCCGGCGGCCGAGGGTCCGGATGATCCGCCATCCGCCCGCGTAGGTGCCCAAGGCCAGCACGGTCGCCGACGTGAAGTAGACCCACACCGGAATGTGTGTCTTGCTCTCTTGAATGCCGCCGGTGTAGAGGGCAAGCACGATGATGCCGATCGTCTTCGCCGCGTCCTGCATCCCGTGCCCCACGGCCATCGCCCCCGCAGAGACGGTCTGCGCGCCGCGGAAGAACCGGTTCAACGGACCTGGTTGCACGATGTGGTGAACGCGCCGGCGAACCTTTGACCCAAAGCCCGAGCGCGGGGCCGGATCGACAGCGACCCGAGGCTCGGCGACAACGGTCGGTGAGCGCTCGGTGCCGGCACCACCAATCGACGCCGCCACCGGCTCGCGCACTTGTGCGATGGTCTCGGTGACCGGGGCGGCGCGGGCTGACCACACGGTAAGCCCCTTGATGGACCAGAGCAGGAGGAACATCACGACGGCGCCGAGGAGGAACCCGACGAGGGGAGAGAGCACCATCGGCAGCAGGACCAGCGTGGCGATCGTGTTCCAGTGAATGACCCCGTCGGCGGCGAAGAAGGTGGCGCCCACGAGCCCTCCGAAGAGGGCATGCGAGGAGGACGAGGGCAGCCCGATGTACCACGTGATGAGGTTCCACCCGATGGCGCCGACAACACCGGCAAAGACCACGCCGAGGCTGCTGACACCGGGTGGAAGCGTCACTAGGCCGCTGCCAACCGTCTTGGCGACCTTCGCGCCGAAGAACGAGCCGGCAAGGTTTCCCAGCGCCGCGATCAGTAGCGCGACGCGGGGCGTCAACGCCCTGGTCGAAACCGACGTCGCGATGGCGTTGGCCGCGTCGTGGAAGCCGTTGGTGTAGTCGAACGCCATCGCGACGACGATGACCGCGATAACGGCGAGCTCAACCGACACGAGGTCAGGACTCCTTCACGGCGATCTGCTCGATCGTGTTCGCCACATGCTCGAACGCGTCGCAGGCCGCCTCGAGTTCGTCCGCGACCTCCTTCATCTTGAGCACGTCCAGCGGCTCGTACTCGCCGGAGAACAGGCGGACGAGGAGCATCCGGTAGGCCCGGTCACCGTCGTTCTCGAGCCGGTTGATCTCGACCCAGTACTCCTTGAGATCCTTCATGGACTTCAGCCGAGGCATCCCGTCAGAGGTGACTTTCGCCTGGCGATCGAGGACCGCGACGAGCTCGTGCATCTCCCTCGGCAGAGCGGGCAGCTTGGTCAGGCCGTAGAGATAGACGAGGTTACCCGCGGCCTCGATGTGGTCAATCACATCGTCCAGATTGGACGCGAGGCGATAGATGTCCTCCCGATCGAACGGTGTGATGAAGGTCGAGTTGATCTTGTTATAGACGTCGTGAGTGATCTGGTCACTGTCGTGCTCGACGTCGCCGAGTCGTTCGGAGATCGATTGGATGTCCGCCCCCGGGATCGCGAGTTCGCTGAGCAGTTCGGTGCCCCGGACGAGGTTGGCTGCGGCCTGGGTGAAGTACTCGTAGAACGAGTCGTCGCTGGGGCGGAACTTGAATCGCACGGCATGACCTCACTGCTGGGGTGGCTGGCTCTCGCCCGGGGGAATGTTAGGCCGCCATGAACGGACATCATCCGGCTAGGGCCTCGGATGCACAATCGTTCATTTGTTGTTCACTTTGCGTTCTCCGCCAGTTGGCGGCTCAATGCGGCGACGTCGAGATCAACTTCCGGGTACGTCAGGTCCATGTCGTCCAGGTGGGCGAGCAGGATGTTCGCCACCGCCCAGTTCCGGTACCACTTACGGTCGGCCGGCACGACATACCACGGCGCCCGCCGCGAGTTGCACCGCGTCAGGGCGTCGTTGTACGCCTGCGTGTACTCACCCCACCGGGCTCGATCGTCGAGGTCGCCGGGGTTGAACTTCCATCGCTTGGTTGGATCGTTGAGCCGGGAAAGCAGGCGTTCACGCTGCTCCTCGTACGAGATATGCAGCATCACCTTCACCAGCGTGACCCCGTCCGCGGCCAGGTCCTGCTCGAAGCAGTTGATCTCGTCGTACCTGTCCTCCCAGACCTTTCGCGGCACGAGCGAGTGGACGCGCACGACGAGCACATCCTCATAGTGTGACCGGTTGAATACGCCCACGTAACCAGCGCCGGGCAGCGCCCGGTTGATCCGCCAGAGGAAGTGCTGGGTCAACTCCTCCTCCGTGGGCGGGCCGAACGCCTTGATGCGGACCCCGAGCGGATTCAGCGCGCCGACGACGCTCTTGATCGTGCCGTCCTTGCCACCGCAGTCCGTCGCCTGCAGCACGAGCAGGACACGCCGACGATCGGCGCCCACCTGCGCCGAGGCAAACAGTCGTTCCTGATATGCGGCGATCGGCGCGCCCAGCCGGGCGACCTCCCCGCTTGACCACGTCTTGGCGTCCACGTCGCGAGCACTCCGCGACGGAAGGCCGGGGGTCGAGCGCGGGTCGATGGCGGTGACATCGACCCGGCCGGGACCAACCCGTAGTAATCGGCGCACCCGCCGGGCCCGCCGGAGTAACTCCCGCTCGTCAGGTTCGTCCGCCACGGTCCCTCCTGCTGAAGATCGTACGAAGCCGGACCGGACCCTGAGCCGCGAACGGCGGCCTTTCCCAGCGCCACTCAATGCGAAGATGAACGCGGCGTGACCTGAGCCAGCCACGGCCGGAAGGCGGTAGCGAAGGGTTCGGTCCCGTCGCCGAGCGCCGTCGCAAGCCAGCGGCTCGCCGCCCTCGCCTGCTCGACCACCTCGTCCGGGTATCCGAATTGGACACGATGGGTGGCGAACTCATCCTCGTCGAGTTGCTCGATGTCACCCCATCGGCGCCGGCGAACGTCAAGGTCCAGGTCCACCACGGTAACCAAGTCCCTTCCGGTCCAGGTGGCGGGCGTTGTCACGTCGCAGTACACCTCGGTGCGGCGTGGCGGTGCGTTGAACATCGCCGTCCACCAGGCTCGCTTGGGTACCAGCAGGACGTACGGCTCCTGGCGGTACGTCGCCCGGTTCCCGTCGACCGTGGCGGGCGAGCCCGACGTCACGCCCAGCCAGGCGCCGTCGCTGTCCTCGCCGAGCCAGCGGGCCGGGTAGCTGCGGTGGGGCCGTCCGTCGTACTTGAGGAAGACCACCTGGACGAGGCCGCCACGCGCCTCGGGCCTCGCCGCCATGCCCGACATTCTTCTCCGTCGCCGGCACAGCGCCAAGGCGACCGCCGCGGCGGGTCGCCAACGCGTCAGCCGATGGCCACCGCGCTGTCAGCCGAGCGATCGTGGTAGTCGAACAGATCGTCCCAGACCCGGTCCATGCATCGCTTCGCGTCGGCGAGTCCCACAACGGTCATGCGGCCGTGATCGTCCTCGGTGACCAGCGAGAGTTCGCGCAGCTTGCGTACGCCGTCATCGACCTCGAAATCAATCTCGGCACCCCAGCGGCGGGCGAACCAATTCTGGATTGTTTGGTCCAGGGCCTCGGCCCTCAGCGGTTCCGGCGCCGTGCGTAGGAAGTGATAGGCGAGCACCGCCTCAATCACCTCCGCCTCCTCCGCCGCGTCGAGAAGATGGTGGAATACGCCGGCGTCGTTGTCGAGGTTGCGGAAGTAGAGGTTCTCCGACAACGCCTTCATGAATAGGATCTTCCGGTTCTTGAACTTCGTGACCTGCCGAACGAGGAAGGCGCCAAACGCAAACAGGCCGGCCCCGACCGATACCAGCCGGGCCTGATCGACCGTCACCTCTTCGTCATGGATGCCGATCCAGAAACCCAGCAACAGCAACAGAAGGCCCAGCGCGGCAAGGAGCTTGGTGGCGATCACGATGATCCCGGAGATAACCGCCGGAATGCCGATCATCAACTTGTCGATGCTTCGCATTCTGACTTGTACATTCGGAAAGACCATCTCGAGGTCGTGACGCGGTACGTTCTGGAAGAGCTTGACGATCGTCGATCCGGGGCGGAAGGGCAGTCGGTCGATGTCGCTCCCGGCAAAGTGTTCCGCGTCCTTGAACGTCGCATAGATCAGCACCTTGGCGTAGTTGGTGAACTCGACCGTCCGACGGCGAAGACCCCACCATGTCCGTAATCGCCGGGTCCTGGTTGATTCGCCCCGCCGGAAGAGCATGATCTTGTTCACCACGTTGGTGTCCACTGTGAGCCTGACCTTCAGCAGGGAGTGCACAGTCAATGCCCGGTCCAGCTCGGTCAGGTCGATCCGGGTAAAGTTGGCGGCGACGGCGAGCGACGCCAACTCCTCCTCGAGTCGGGCCTGCGCCGCTGCGCGCTCTTCTTGAGTGAGCTGGTTAATGGTCCGCGTGTCGGCCTCCGGATTGAACGGATGGTACGCGTCCTTGAGCGCCTCAATGCGGGCATGAAACCGGTGGTGCAGAAGGCTGGCGAGCATCTTCGTGAAACCCACGAACGACTCCCGCTCGGACGCGGGCAGCTCGTCGGCGCACATGGAGATGACGTCGGTCTTGCGAAACGGGATGAAATGCTCACCGCTCATGGGTGGGGGCCTTCCCAAGGTCTGCGCGTGGTCACACCATACGAGATCTACGTTCCGGCGCTGTCGTGTCGGCGACCCTGCCGAAGATCTTCTCGTGACCCGGCATCCGGATCAGCGATCCCCTTTTAGCCGGCGCCAGCCTCCCGCGCGGTTGTTGGCGATGATCTGCTTGAACATCGCCTTCAGGGCGCGGGCATTCACGGTCTCGCCCTGGCGGACGGCGACCGTGCGCGCTGTCGTGTTGGTTTGCCCACCGGTGATGATTCCGTCGGGGTCGGGAACGATCGCGCCGTCGTACAGGAACACATTGACGTGGTCCTTCGCCGCCAGGAGCGCGCAGACGTTGCCGTCCAGTACGAAGTACGGACGGTTCTTGAATTTGATGGTCTCGACAACCTCCCGATCGGCGGCGTGAATCAAATCGCGAACCTCACGGCAGATCGCCTGCTGCCACTCGGGCAGGGAATCGATATAGGCGTCGACACGCGGGTCGGTCGTGTATTTCATGGTCATTCCACGCTAGCGGAAACGACACGCCTGCGCCGCGACCTGCTCATCGACGCGCTAACGACCTAGGCATTTCGCCCCCCACACCCGTCCGACCGGTGGATAGGTCGGACGGGTGTGGACAACTGCCTCCGGGCGGAGGCCAGCGGGTAGCCTCACACACCGTGGCTGAAATTCCTTCCCACCCCTCGGTCGAGGACCTCCTCGCCGCGGCGGTGGGAGCGGTGCCCGGCGGAGTCGCCCGTCCGGGTCAGCAGGAGATGGCGGCGGCGGTGGCCGGCGCGACCACCGAGGAGGAGCACCTGCTCGTTCAGGCCGGCACCGGGACGGGGAAGTCGCTCGCGTACCTCGTCCCGGCGCTACTCGTTGACGGGCCCGTCGTCGTCTCCACAGCCACCCTCGCCCTACAGCATCAATTGGTGGATCACGACCTGCCCCGGCTGGCCGACGCAGTCGAGCCGCTGCTCGGCTGGCGCCCGACGTTCGCGGTGTTGAAGGGCCGCCACCACTATGCGTGTCTAGCCAAACTGGACGGCGGGACCGCCGAGGAGCCGGACGGACTGTTCGAGACCACCGGTTCAGGCACGCGGTGGCTCGGCGAGGCCGGCCGGCTCGGGCGCCAGATCCAGCGCCTGCGCGAATGGGCGGCCGAAACAGATACCGGCGACCGGGACGAGCTTGACCCCGGCGTG
Source organism: Micromonosporaceae bacterium (assembly GCA_045403155.1). Lineage (GTDB taxonomy): Bacteria > Actinomycetota > Actinomycetes > Mycobacteriales > Micromonosporaceae > JAXIPB01. The sequence goes on along the minus strand of JAXIPB010000105.1, from coordinate 9,235 downwards.
GATGAGAGCGCATGGCGGCTGGTGTCGATGCCGGCCCGTGAGTGCGTGGGCGCGATGAGGTGCCCGTTCGGGGACGCTTGCTTCGCCGAGGCATCCCGGGTCCGGGCGCGCGAGGCCGACATCGTCGTGACCAACCACAGCCTGCTCGCCTTCGACATGCTCGCCGGCCGGCACATCATCCCCCCGCATCAGCTGCTCATCGTCGACGAGGCGCACGAGTTGGCGGATCGGGTCAGCTCGGCGAGCCAGGCCGAGCTGACGCCCGATCTCATCGATCGCGCGGCGCGGAGGGCACGCTCCCTTGTGGAGGGTGAGGTCTACGAGCGACTGGTCGAGGCGGGCGATGGGCTCGCGACCGCGTTGGCCGAGGCGTCTCCTGGGCGGCTCACGACTGGCCTGCCGCGAGCCCTCGCCGAGGCGCTGACGCTGCTCGACGCCGCGACGCGGCATGCGCTCGATCGCATCGGCGAGGTCACGGCCGACGACCCGGATCCGGTGCGAAAACAGCAGGCCAGAGCGGTTCTGTCCGACACGAGCAAGACGGCTCAGCGGATGCTCGCGAACTCGGCGTTCGACGTCATGTGGGTCGAACGGGATGAGCGACGCCGGTCGGTCGTGGTGGCGCCGCTGTCGGTCGCCTCTACGCTGCGCAGCCTCCTGTATGACGACCGCACCGTGGTCGCCACCTCCGCGACGCTCGCTCTCGGCGGCAACTTCGACACGATCGCGCGCGCCCTCGGACTCCCTCCCTCCCCCAATCCGCCCACCGCGCGCCTCGAGGGTCGCAGCGGCGGGGCGGAGGAGGTCGAGGACGAGGACCTGCCGTGGCGGGCGCTCGACGTCGGGTCTCCGTTCGACTACCGCCGGCAGGGGATTCTCTACGTCGCGGCGCATCTGCCCCGGCCGTTCGCGTCCGGCCTCCCGGACGCCACGGCGCAGGAGCTCGTGCGGCTTGTGCGGGCGCTCGGTGGACGTACCCTCGGCCTCTTCTCGTCCCGCAAGGCGGCGGAACGGGCCGGTGAGGTCCTGCGAGCCGAGACCGACCTCGACATTCTGGTTCAGGGCGAGGAGGCGCTGCCGCTGCTCGTGAAGCGTTTCCGGTCCGAGCCTACGACCTGCCTGCTCGGAGTCATGTCGCTATGGCAGGGCGTCGACGTGCCCGGCGAGGCATGTCAGCTCGTGGTCATCGACCGGCTGCCGTTTCCGCGCCCGGACGAGCCGCTCGCGGCGGCCCGTTCGGCCGCGGTCGACGCGGCCGGCGGCTCCGGCTTCGCCGCTGTGAGTGTCCCAATCGCCGCCGTGCGCCTTGCCCAGGGAGTCGGTCGTCTCATCCGATCGGCGTCGGACCGTGGCGTGGTCGCGGTGCTCGATTCGCGGCTTGAGACGGCCCGTGGCTACGGCGCCTTCCTGCGCCGGTCCCTGCCGCCGTTCTGGTACACGACGAATCCGGACGTCGTCGACGCCGCGCTGCGCCGACTCGCCGTTGGGGTGACGGCCGCCGCCCCGAGCTCGGTCGGTCGCGGCTCAGTCGCGAGTGTTGAACACTCGCCGGGTCCGCCGCTGGCGAAGCGGGCGACTGTCGAAGACTTGCGATGACACGGGTGGGCACTGCGGTCAGACGTCGGGCGGCAGCGGCGAGAGTGACTCCTCGGCCATTCCGGGCCCGGGCGGGCCGGTCGGTTCCGGCGGCCCGGGCGGCGGAGCGCCCGACTCCTCCGCGCGCCGCACCCGCGCAAGGTGGCGAATACCGGTGTTGAGCACCGCGACAACAGGCACGGCGACGAGCGCGCCGATGATCCCGGCGAGCACGGCGCCGCTGGCGATCGCGACGATCACGGCCAGGGGATGAATCGCGACGGCCCGGCCCATGATGAGCGGCTGCAGGATGTGCCCCTCGATCTGTTGTACCGCGATGACCGCTGCGAGAACGATCAAGGCGACGAACGGCCCCCGGTCAACCAGGGCTACGAGGATGGCGACCGCGCCGGAGATGGTCGCACCGATGATCGGGATGAAGGCACCCAGGAAGACCAGCGCCGCGAGCGAGAAGGCGAACCGAACGTCGAGGACCACAAGCGCGATCCCGATGCCCAGCGCGTCGATGAACGCGACCAGCACGGTCGCTCGCACGTAGTTGACGAGCGTGGCCCACGAGACCTCCGCCGCGCCGGCGATCGACTCGCGCGCGTTTTCCGGCAAGAGGCCGATCACGAAGCGGGAGATCCGGCGACCGTCGCGGAGGAAGAAAAACGTCGCGAAGAGCACGAGGAAGACGCCGGCCAGCACGTGGCCGAGGGTGGTGGCCGTCGACAGCGCTCCGCTGGTCAGGGTCTCCCGGTTGTTGGAGAACCAGTCCTGTACGCCGTTGAAGAAGCCGTTCAACTGCGATTCGGAGAGGTTCAGCGGGCCGGTCCTGAGCCAATCTTGGATCTTCCGCACGCCGCCGGCCGCGTCCCTCGACAGTTGGGGCGCCCCGTCCACAAACTGGTTGATCACGATTGTCAACGTGCCGATGACCGCCCCGAGGCCGGCGATCATGACCACCGTTACGGCCAGCGAGCGCGGCACGCGGGCCCGCCGAAGAATTCCGACCAGTGGAGACAGCAGCGCCGACAGAAGGATCGCGATGATCAGCGGGACGACAACGAGCTGAAGCTTGCCGACGACCCACAGCACCGCCGCAGCGGCGGCGACGAGCAGCAGCACGCGCCACGCCCACGCCCCGGCGACCCGCAGACCGCGCGGCACGTCGAGGTCATCGGGATGCGCCACCGACGTCGACGCCAGGACGATCGGGCGCGACGCCGCCGTGGGTTCGCTCGTTTCGAGGCCGTCCTCGGTATCCATTTCAGCCTCCGCCCGGGCCTGCCGCACGCTGTCCCGCCCGGACTCGTAGGCACGGCGCAGGTTCTCTCGCACGTTGTCGAACTGCCCCACGACGCCCTCCTCGCCGACCGTGGGCGACCCGTGGGCGACCTGTGTCGCACCGTCGCGTCGCCGCCAGCCCGTCTACCGTATCCATACCCGAATTCGATCTCGCGCCGGTGTGCGTCCCCGGCAGAAGGCGCCTGCCACGCCCGGTAGGTTGACAGGCGTGACCGCCAGCATCGCTGACACCGAGCCCGGCCTGCCGATCCGCCTGCTGCATGACCGCGTGCTCGTCCGGCTCGACGGTGGAGAGGGCGAGCGACGCTCGGCGGCGGGCATAGTGATCCCGGCAACCGCCTCGGTCGGTCGCCGGCTCTCCTGGGCCACCGCGGTCGGCGTCGGACCCAACGTGCGATCGATCGTCGCCGGCGACCGCGTGCTCTTCGACGCGGACGACCGGTCCGAGGTCGAACTGCACGGCCGGGAGTACGTCCTGCTCCGCGAGCGCGATGTCCACGCTGTCGCCGCCCGCCGGGTGGAGCCCGACTCCACCGGCCTCTACCTGTAACCGCTGGGCGGCAACCACGGCGCAGTCGCGACGGGCGGGGCCGGTGCGGTGGACACAGAGGGTGCCAGCAATGGAATCGGCACCGGAACCACCGGCAGCGCAGGCGCCGGTACGGCCCGCACGATGTTGTCCGGGAACTGGATCTGATAGCCGCCCGCCGTCCAGAACGCCCGACGCGCGAACGGATCTCGCCCCGCGAAGACCCTCCGGTACGCGTCGATCGTCGCCAGCAGCCGACGCTCCTCCTCGATCGCGGCCGAGACGTCGCTCGGGCGCCGGTACAGGCCCCGATTGAGCCCGTCGCGGAGCTGAGCCAACCGCGTCGCCGCCTGCTGATAGCCGCGCATCGCGGTGGCGCCACCCTCGCCGGCCACCCGCTTGGCCCACTTCCGCGCCGAGAGACGCCGCCCCATGGTGCCTAGCGCAGCTACCTCCGGTGGCGAGAACCAGCCCGCAGCGGCGTACAGGGGGAGTACCCGCTCCGCCAACCGCCCCTCTCGCGACCGTACCCACAGCACGAGACCAACCATGGCGAAAAAGAACGGCACGAAGACCGCGAAGTATCCGTAGAGGAGGAAGTACGGTTCGTTCTGCGCCAGCGTCGCCATGAGATTCCACCCGCCATGCAGCATCATCGCGGCGAGCAGTCCGGCCAGGGGAGCGATCACCCGGACCGCACGACTCGGGGACCGAGCGGCGATCCCGATTCCGATTCCGGTGATCGACGTGAAGAGCGGATGCGCGAACCCGGTCAGTGGCACCCGCAGAATGAAGATCGCAGTCACCGCGAAGGCCCCGGCGGCGTAGCCCTTGTCGGACTCGCTGGCGAACCCGTGACCGCCGAGGTAGAGAATGTTCTCCACCATGGCGAAGCCGGCGGCAGAAAGTCCACAGTAGACAATACCGTCGATGATTCCCGTGTACGCCTTCCGGTAGAAGACGAAGAGCAACAACGGGAAGGCCGCCTTGAGCAACTCCTCGATGAACGGCGCCACCAGAACCGCGACCAGATCGTCCGACAGGCCGAGCCGCTCGACCAGATGGGAGGCCTGGGTGTTGACCAGGAGCGCGCCGCTCGTGGCCACGCCCGCACCCCACAGGAAGCACACCGTAAAGATCCACAATGGAGACGGCTGGTATCGGTCGAGCCAGACGAAGCAGCCGACAAGGACAGGAACGGGGAGGATCGCTCCGGCGATGCCGACTGCGAGCGCGACGGGCCCGATGTTCCACCCGACGTAGGTGACAATCCCGATGACGCTCAGCGCGCAGACCGCGATGAGGCTGCCCAGCCACAGCAACCGGCGGACGTCCGTGCCGCGCGGCGGCGGCACCGTATAGCCAACGGCCGGCTCCATCACTCCGCCAGACTAGTCACGCCGCGTGGCCTCTGGTGGCGCAGCCCGGCGTACCGTCTGGTCGGCCTTCGGCTCGTCGACTCCGGTTACACCGCATCAGGGCCAGGGCCTGCCGCAGATCGGTCCGGGCCCGGCGCGTCCACGTGGCGGCGGCATCACTCACCGCCCACGCATAGCACGCGGGTGGGTGGGTAAGGTGCACGTATGCGTTTTTGACAATGATAGTCATTTGCGAGCAGAGTCGGAGGCGTGATCGACGTTCCCGCAGGGGGGCTGCGCGGGGCAGGATTCGCCCTCCTCGCCGCCGCGCTGAGCCTCTCGGGTCTCAGTGCTTGCGGACCGACGTCGATGCCCGGAGATGGCGGTGCGGTTAGCGTGGTCGCCGGCTTCTACCCGCTGCAGTTCGTGGCCGAGCAGGTCGGCGGAGATGGGGTCAGCGTGACAAACCTTGCCCAGCCCGGCGCCGAACCGCACGACATGGAGCTCAGCCCCAGCCAGGTGGCCGGCGTCGCCGATGCGGACCTTGTCCTATACATCGCGGGCTTTCAACCGTCGGTGGATGAGGCGGTCACACAGAAGACGAGCGGTGTCGCGGTCGATGCCGGCAGCACTGTGTCGCTGCTGGACGCCAGAGCGGATCACGGTGACGAGCCGAGCGCCGGCGCGGCGCCGACCGACCCGGATGCAGGCGGCAACGACCCGCATCTGTGGCTCGACCCGACCCGGCTCGCCACCGTCGCCGACGCCGTGGCCGAGAAACTCGCCGGCGCCGATCCAGAAGGCGCAGCCGGTTACCAGGACCGATCCGCCGCCCTTAAGACGAGGCTGACCACGCTGGATGAGGAGTTCGCGCGCGGACTCATGACCTGCCAGCGCCGCGAGATCGTGGTGAGCCACGCGGCCTTCGGCTACCTGGCCGACCGCTACGACCTCGAGCAGATCTCCATCACCGGGCTCTCGCCCGAGGTGGAACCGACCCCGCAGCGCCTCGCCGACGTCGCACGGGAGGCAAAGGAACACGGTGCGACCACCATCTTCTTCGAGACGCTGGTCAGCCCGAAGGTCGCGGGGGCCATCGCCGACGAGGTTGGCGCGGCAACGGCGGTTCTCGATCCGATCGAAGGACTGCAGCCCGGGTCGACCGGCGACTACCTTTCGGTCATGCGCGCGAATCTGTCGACGTTGAAGCCGGCCCTGGGTTGCATGTGAACCCCGTTGTCGATCTTCGTGGCGGTGTGGTCGCCTACGGCGATCGCCCCGTGTTGCGCGGTATCGATCTGAGGGCCAACGCCGGGGAGGTCGTCGCGATCCTGGGCGCCAACGGATCGGGCAAGTCCACGCTGATCCGGGCGATCCTCGGGCTGGTGCCACTGGCCGCCGGCACCCTGGGTCTCTTCGGCGTCACGCGCCCCGGGCGCTCGATGCGGCGGCAGTGGCGTCGGGTGGGCTACGTCCCGCAGCGCCTCGGGGCCGGCAGCGGGGTCCCGGCCACGGTACGCGAGGTCGTCTCCTCAGGCCGGCTGTCCAGGCGGGGGCTGCTGCGACCGGCCGACAGCGCCGACCGTACGGCCGTGGCCACGGCGCTGGCTTCGGTCGGGTTGGCCGACCGAGCGACGGCACCGGTCAGCACGCTCTCCGGTGGCCAGCAGCAGCGCACGCTCATCGCCCGGGCGTTGGCGGCCGAGCCGGAGTTGCTGGTGCTCGACGAGCCGACCGCCGGGGTCGACGCGAGCAGCCAGGCCGCGTTCGCGGAGGCGCTCCGGGCCTTTGTCGCGGGTGGCGGGACGGTGCTGCTGGTCGCGCACGAACTGGGCCCGCTTCAGCCACTGGTCACTCGAGCGGTCGTCATCCACGACGGAGTGATCGCCCACGACGGAGCGGTGCCGGCGCCAGTCGGCCACCATGCGGACCCGCACCACGACCACGTGCACCCGCACGCCCCACTCGACTCGCCCGGCATCTGGAGCGGGCGATGAGCCTCTTCTCGTACGACTTCATGCAGCGCGCCCTGCTCGGGGTTCTCATCACGGGGCTCACCGCGCCGGCACTCGGCATCTACCTGGTCCAGCGCCGGATGGCGCTCATCGGCGACGGCATCGGGCACGTCGCGCTCACCGGAGTCGGTCTCGCCCTGCTGACGAGTCGATCTCCGGTGATCACGGCGGTCGTGGTCTCGGCCCTCGGTGCGATCGCGATCGAGCTGATCCGGGAGCGCGGACGGGCATCGGGCGACATCGCCCTGGCCCTGCTGTTCTACGGCGGCATCTCCGGTGGCGTCTTCCTCGTCGCGCTGTCCGAGGGAAAGACCAACGCCAACCTCATGGCGTACCTGTTCGGGTCTCCGCTCACGACCTCGCGTGAGGACCTCGTCGTCATGGCCGTGCTCGGCGGCGCGGTACTGGCAGTCAGCATGTTGCTGCGGCCCTGGCTCTTCGCGATCTGCCAGGACGAGGAGTACGCCCGAGTCGCGGGCCTCCCGGTTCGCGCGCTGAACGTGCTGCTCGCCGTGGCGACCGCCGTGACGGTCACCGTGGCTATGCGCGCCGTCGGACTGCTGCTGGTGAGCGCGATGATGGTAGTGCCGGTCGCCACGGCGCAATTGGTCACGAGAGGTTTTCGCGCCACGATGCACCTCGCGATGGCGCTCGGAGTTCTCGCCGCGTTCGCCGGCATCTCGATCGCGGCGCAGTACGACACCGCGCCGGGGGCGACGATCGTACTCGTGGCGATTGCCGGGTTCGCCGCGATCGCCACCGGAACGGGGCTCTGGCGCGCGACTCGACGACGGGCCGGCGCGACCTCCGCCGCCGAGACCGAGCCTCCCGACGTCGTGCTCCAGCCGTGAGCAGCGGTTACGGTAGCGGGGATGAGCACAACCGATCTGTCCGGTGACTCCAGCCTTGGGCTGAGGAGCGCCGACTCACCAGGCGGGGCGGCAGCGTACGAGGCGGCTGGGGAACTCCTGCGCGCGCTCGCCGCGCCCGTCCGCATCGCCATCGTGACCGAGCTGGGCGACGGCCCACGATGCGTCCACGAGTTGGTCGAGTCGACCGGTGCCCCGCAGCCGTTGGTCTCGCAACACCTGCGGGTCCTGCGGGGGGCGGGCGTGGTACGCGGCCAGCGCCGCGGTCGGGAGATCGCCTACTCCCTCACCGACGAGCATATCGGCCACATCGTCGCCGACGCGATCACCCACGCCCGGGAGCCCCGGTGAGCGGCCCGATTGTGCAACGCAACACCCGGCAGCGGTCCGCGATCGCGGCCCTGTTACAGGATCTGGACTCGTTCCACAGTGCACAGACGCTGCACGCGATGCTTCGCGAACGAGGCGTGCGTCTCGGGCTGACGACGGTCTACCGCACCTTGCAGTCGTTGGCCGATTCGGGCGACGTCGATGTCATGCGCCCGCCGTCTGGCGAGTTCCTCTACCGGCGCTGTGGCGAAGGCCATCACCACCATCTCGTCTGCCGGTCGTGCGGCGCGACGGTCGAGGTGGATGGGCCGGCGGTCGAACGCTGGGCGGAGAAGGTCGCCACCGAAAACGGCTTTTCGGACGTTAGCCACACTCTGGAGATATTCGGCACTTGTCCCGCATGCTCGCGCCGGGGCCTGCACAGTTAAGTATGTGAGGATCTACGCAGACCGGCCGTCGGTTGGGGTCCGCCAGCTCGTGACGGATCTGCTCGTACTGGCCTGGGTCGCGTTCTGGATCTGGGCAGCCAACATGGTCTACAACACGGTCCAGAAACTCGCGGTGCCCGGTCAGAAGATCGAGGGCGCCGGCGAAGGCATGGCGGGCGGTCTGTCCTCCGCAGGGGACAAGGTGGACAACGTACCCGCGGTCGGCGACGCGCTCGCCTCACCGCTGGACCAGGCCGCGGGCGCAGCCGAGTCGCTCGCCGACGCCGGTCGCGAGCAGCAGGAGGCGGTGCAGAACCTCGCCGTGACGCTGGTGGTGCTCCTGCTCATCGTTCCGCTCGCGCTCGTGTTGTTCGTCTGGCTGCCTCTGCGCGTGCGCTGGATCCGGCGGGCCACCCTCGCAACGTCCCTGCGCCGCGGTCGGGCCGGCCGCGACCTGCTCGCCCTGCGCGCACTGGCCAACCAGCCACTTCGTCGGCTCGCCCCAATCCATCCGGATCCCGCAAACGCCTGGCGCGACGGCGAGGAGGCCGTGGTGAACTCGCTCGCTTCGCTGGAGCTTCGAACGCTCGGTCTCCGCACCCCCTAGCCCTCCCCCCGCCCCCCTTATTCGCGCCCCCTGATTCGCGCACATGATCACCGGGAATTGATGCACCCCACGGTCAATGCCGCTAAGTTAAACGTCCTGGTCTGCTACTGATTGAAACTTTTGTAGTTAATTATCACATTTCGATGACAATCGCGATTGCCGTGAATGTCGTCGATGATACGAACGAAGCTCCTAGTAAGACATGGGTGAACG
>JAXIPB010000044.1:0-12392 GCA_045403155.1 Micromonosporaceae bacterium | reverse complement strand
CGGCGGCCACGGCGGCGTCAGCCACGGCAGCGGCGGCCACGGCAGCGGCGGCCACGGCGGCTAAACAAACGCCGGGCAAACCAGCGCCGGCCAGTTCGGGTCTGGCCAAGAAGTCCTCCGCCACACCCAAACCGTCAACGCCGGCCAAGCCGGCCCAGACCCGGCGAGCCCAGCCAATACCGGCAGCGGAGATACAGGCGGCCAAGGCCAAGGCGGCCTACGCGTCACCGCATGTCGAGCGACCGGCCAATCTGGCCGTGGTGCCTGTGTTCCAGACCCCGTCCGCAGAGGATGCTCAGGACCGGCCGGTCCGCGTCGTCCCGCCGCAGCCGAAAGGCCGCGCTGCGAAGCGACGACTGGCCCGCGAGATCAGTCGGAAGCTTCACAAGCGGGAGAAGGAGCACATCGCCTGGGTCCAGAACCTGGTCAACATCCCCATCGACCCGGAACTGAACACGCGCAAGAAATAATGGGCTCACCCCGCCGGGGTCGGCTCGACAGGGGTCGGCTCGACCGGGGTCGGCGCCGGGGCCTGTCGTGGCGTCAAAGCTAAGGCGGCCTGGCCGCGAATGACGTTACGTCGCAACTTTCCGGTCGCGGTCAACGGAAGCTCGGGTACGACGAGCACGGTGCGCGGGCACTTGAAGTGGGCCAGTCCGGCCCGGCAGAACTCGACCAGCTCGGCCTCCTCCACCCGAGCATCCGGCGCCAGCACGACACACGCGACGGTCTTGTCCAGCCCGTCCAGGTCGGGCACGGCCACGACCGCCGCCATCGCGACCTGCGGGTGCTCCAGCAGCCGTGCCTCAACCTCGGCCGGCGAGACCCACATCCCGCTAGACTTGATCATGTCATCGGAGCGACCGAGGTATGTGTAGTACCCGTCGGGCGAGGCGACGTAGAAGTCGCCGGTACGGAGCCACTCGCCCTGAAACGCGCGACGCGTCGCCTCGTTCCGGCACCAATATCCGAGCGCGGTCGAGTCCCCCCTCACCAGCAGGTGCCCCTCCGTGCCGGTCGGCACGTCCAGTCCGGCTTCGTCGACGATCCGGGCCGCGTAGCCGGGAACCGGTGTGCCGCTCGTGCCGGGGCGCACCCGCCCCGGCCGGTTCGAGATGAAGATGTGCAGCGCCTCGGTCGAGCCGATCCCGTCGATGATGTCCACGCCGTACCGCTCCACGAAGCGCTGATTGATCGGGGCCGGCAGCGGCTCGCCGGCCGACGTGGCCAGTCGGACCGAGGCCAGCGCCTCCGCCGGCACGCCCGCGCCGAGCATTCCGGCGAAGAAGGTCGGCGAGGCGACCAATACCGTGGGCTCGTACGACCGCAGGTTGGTGGCCACGATGTCCGGTGTGGACCGGGACGGCTCCAGCACGGCCGATGCGCCCACGGAGAGCGGGAAGAACGCCGAACATCCCAGGCCGTAGGCGAAGAACATCTTGGGTACGGCGAGCACCCGATCCGCCGCGACGATGCCCAGCACATCCCGCGCGTACGTCTCGCACACCACGCGAATCGAGGCGTGCCGGTGCACCGCTGCCTTGGGCACGCCCGTGGTGCCCGACGTGTAGAGCCAGAGCCCCGTGGTGTCCTCCCAGGTCGGGTACGCCGAGTCGCCATCTCCTCTTTCCCTACCCGCGGCGAGGAGCTGCTCGAAGTCCCAGCCGACAACCCCTGGCGGCGCGGTCGTCGACGCCGGGCCGTCGAGCACTGGGCCGTCGAGCACCAAGGCTCGCAGATCGGGCACGCCGATCAGTGCCGGCAAAGCGTCCCCGGCGAACTCGGCGCTGATCACCAGAGCCGTGGCCCGCGAGTCCTGGACGACTCCGGTCAGATCCTCGGGCCGCATCATCGTGGAGACGGGCACCGGGACGGCACCGATACGCATGGCGGCGAGGATCGTCGCGAGCATCCTCGGACTGTCCACTGTGAAGAGCATGACCCGCTGCTCCGGGCGCACGCCGAGCTCGCGCAGCCCGCCGGCGACCTCGCACGTCAACTCGTGCAGGGCCCGATAGGTCAGCGTGCCGCGGGGGCCGGTTATCGCGATCCGGTCACCGTCGCCGGCCTCGAGGCGGCGATCGAGCAGGTACAGGCAGGCGTTGAACGTCTGGGGCATGGTGACGCTCCTCAGGCCAGGTGGACGTACTCATAGTCGAAGGGCTTGCCGTTGATGCCGTTGCGCGGTGGAGCCAACCAGGCGGATATCTTGCCCCGCTCGTACACCGGCTGCATGAGCGAACGCACGAACGTCTTGTCCACATCGGTGGGTAGCCAACTCTTGCGCCGAGCCTCCCACGCCTCGTCGGTGAGCACGTCCCCCTCAGGGCTGATCCGCGCGTTGGCGAAGACGCCGACCTTGCGGTTGAAGCCGGAATGCGGTAACGCCAGGCGCTGCGGCAGACCCGCCTGCGCCAGGATGCGGTTCCAGCGCGCCACGCCGGTCGCGCAGTCCGCGATGTACGCATGGCGGAGGTCCTGGTTCAGTCCGATCAGCGCGGGCACCTCGACCTGGCCGATGGTGCCGCCGGTGAAAGCGTCCACAAAGGCCGAGTCGTCGGTCAGGACGTGATCATCCGTGCGCCGCTCCTCCGACCACCGACCCTTGAGCCCGGCGGTGAAGTAGTTGGCCACGTTGGTCGAAGTCTCCCCGCCGAAGAGGTCCAGCGAGACGGTGTAATGAAAGTTGATGTACTTCTGGATGACATTGAGCGGGATGCCGCCGTGAGGCCCGGCATCGTCGGTGTCGTTCTCCACCATGAGCTGCGCCGTGCGCTCGACGACCCGGTCGACTCCGGTCGTGCCGACGAACATGTGGTGCGACTCCTCCTTGAGCATGAACTCACACGTGCGCGACAACGGGTCGAACGCGCTCTCCTTCAGGGTGCCCAGTTGATACTTGCCGTCCCGGTCCGTGAAGTAGGTGAACATGAAGAACGAGAGCCAGTCCGGCGTCTCCTCGTTGAACGCGCCGAGGATGCGGGGCGAGTCGACGCTGCCCGAGTTGCGCCGCAGCAGCGCCTCCGCCTCGTCGCGTCCATCGCGGCCGAAGTAGGCGTGCAGCAGGTAGACCATCGCCCAGAGGTGGCGGCCCTCCTCCACGTTGACCTGAAACAGGTTGCGCAGGTCGTACAGGCTCGGTGCGGTGGCGCCCAGGTTGCGCTGCTGCTCGACCGAGGCCGGTTCGGTGTCGCCCTGGATCACGATGAGGCGCTGCAGGTCCGACCGGTACTCCCCCGGCACCTGCTGCCACACCGGTTCCCCTTTGTGCGCGCCGAATGCGATGTGTCGCTCGCCCGCGCGCTCGGCCAGGAAGATGCCCCACCGGTACTCGTCGACCTTTACATGATCGAACTGCGCCCAACCGTCGCGACCAACATTGATCGCGGTGCGCAGGTATACGTCCCGGGTGGCGAGGGCCGGACCCATATCCGACCACCAGCTCAGAAACTTGGGCTGCCACGACTCGAGGGCCCGCTGCAGCCGCCGGTCTCCGTCCAGATCGACGTTGTTCGGGATCCGCTCGGTGTAGTCGATGTTCTGTGACATCACGTGCCCCCGGTCCTCACTAGACTCGCCGTCTGTCGAATGTGGCACGCTGTCCAGTTCCGTACCGACGCAGCGCCCCGTCCGGCCCGGAAGCGTTGGGTCTTGTGAAGATCCAGTTCTGCCAGGCCGCGAGCCGACCGAAGATCTTCGACTCGATCGTCTCCGGTCCGACGAAACGGTGATTGGCCTCCATACCCGTCAGGGCGTCCGGCGACAGGGCCGCGCGCTCCTCCAACGCCAGCCGCACTTCGTCGTCCCAGTCGAGGTCGTCCGGCGCCGCCGTGACCAGGCCGAGTTCAAGGGCCTCCGCGGCGAGGAGCGGCCGGTCCCGCTGGGCCAGCACGCGCTGCGCCTGTTCCGCCCGCCCGAAGAATCGAGACTGTACGCGGGACAGCCCATTGCCCATCGGATAGCGGCCCGCGTTCGCGTCGGTGACGACGAGAACGGCCGGATCAACCAACGCGCCGTCGGGCACCCCGTCCAGCATGTACTGCCGGTCGCAGGCGAGCGCCACCTCCAGCAGCCAGCCGGCGAAGCAGCTGCCCGGTTCGATCAGCGCGATCAGGCTGCGGCTGGTCACGTCGAGCCGCTTGAGGGTGCGTTTCGCGTAGAGGGCGATCTCATTGGCCAGCCAGTCGCCGTCCTGGCTCGCGGCCACGACGGCCTCGCACGCGACGACGCTCTGGGCGTCGCCGACCGTACGCATCACCCAGCTGCCGATCTCCACCTCGTTGGTGCGCAGGTGCAGGATGAGATCGTCGAGCTGTCGAAGCGCCGCGAGCATCCAGAAGTCGGCACCGAGCTCATGCACCTGTGCGAGGGAGGTCGGGACCTCGGCCGCCGAGGGACCGGTGATCGTGATGGTGGCGACCGACCGGCCGCGGTCCAGTTCGGCCGTCACGTGGTCGTACGTGACCGCCTCGGCCGTAATCTCGCGGCGCACTGGCGTCAGCCGGATCCCGGCAGCGCCGGCGGGACGGCTGGACCGGACCGCCGCTGCCCGGGCCCGCTCCCGGACCACGTCGTCGAACATCGCCCTCGGCACCGCCTCGTCGACGAGGCCCCAGGCGACGGCGGTCTTACCGCGTATCCCCTCGGGCCGGGTGGCGAAGACGTCCGCGAGATCACGCCGTACCAGGCGCTTGTCGGTGACCCTGGTGAGCCCGCCGGTGCCCGGCAGCACGCCGAGGAGCGGCACCTCGGGCAGCGAGACCGCCGAGGTGTTGTCGTCGATCAGCAGGATCTGGGCGCAGGCCAGCGCGATCTCGTAGCCACCGCCCGCTGCCGGCCCGTTCAGCGCGGCGAGATACGTCTGACCGGAGTGGTCGGTGGCGTCCTCGATAGCAAATCGGGTCTCGTTGGTGAATTTGCAGAAGTTGACCTTCCACGGATGACTCGACTGCGCCAGCATCCTGATGTTCGCCCCGGAGCTGAACATCCGATCCTTGGCACTGGTCACCACGACGCAGCGCACGCCGGGGTGCTCGAAGCGCAGGCGCTGCACGGCGTCGGACAACTCGATGTCGACGCCCAGGTCGTACGAGTTCATCTTCAGCTCATAACCGGGCACGATCCCGCCATGATCGTCAACATTGAGCGCGAGGGTCGCGATCTCGTCGTCGATGGTCAGGCGCCAGTGCCGGTAACGGTCCGGACTGGTGTCGAACGACACCAGCGTCGTCGAAACCGGGGACTCCCCGTCCTCACGCACGACATCCAGTGTCCCCGTGCGCGCCGGCCAGCGTCAACGCCGCGCGGCGACCGCGGTACGCGGACGAGCGGCGACGACCCGTGGGTAGGCGGCCCTCACCTTATCGAGGACCCACGCCATCCGGGTCACCGCCTCGTGTGGATGCTCGCCGAACTCCTGCGCGACGAGCACGGCACACCCGAGGGCGCCGAACCGAGCGAGATTGGCGACGACGGCGGCCCTCACGTCCGCCGGTGTCGGATCGTCCGAGCGTTGCAGCGACGAGGCGAACAGCGCCTCCGCTCGTATCGCCGCGACTGACGTTGCTGGCATGACTCTCGCCGTCCTAGTCCGTGGCCCGTGCCACACCATCTGTACGTTCTTCCCGGGTGCGGGGTTCAGCCCGACGCATGCTCGGTGACGAGGCGATATCCGCGTTTCATCACCGTCTGGACAACGTCGACACCGTCGAGCTCCGTGCCGGCCAGCGATCGACGGAGTCTTGAGATGGCCATCTCGATCGCGTGATCGTCCACTGCAGACCACCCCGGCACGAGGCCGCGGATCTCAGCAGTCGATAGGACGTGGCCAGGTCGACGGGCGAGCGCGCGGAGCACCGCAATCGGTCCGGGCTGGACCGGAACCAGTCGGCCGGAGACCATCACGCCATGGCCGCGCACCTCGAACTCACGCCCGGCGATCCGCAGTATCAGTGCCCGTTTCGGCAGGTCCGCCGAGAGCAGCGCGGCGAGCGATTCCATCGTGGCCTCGGCTGCGACCGTGGGCGCGATCCCCTTGACCCGCAGGACTTCGGCGGTGAGGGGCCCGAGACAAGCGGCCATGACGCCGGAGACGAATGCGTTCAACACATCGGTCAGGGCGCCGTCGACCTCGGCCTGGTGCAGCAGGTTGCGCGCGGCCGCGGCGCTGGTGAGGGCGACCGCGTCGACCTGGCGACGAACCACGAGGTCGGCCAGCCGACGCAGAACGTCCATGTGATTTGGCGGGCGCGGCCGTGTCGTGACGACCTCCACGACGTTGGCGCCCGCCTCGCGCAGCCGTTGACACGACTCGCGGTGCGCTTCCGAGTCGATTTGGGCGATCACGCGGCGCCCGCTCATCGGCTGCGCGATCAGGTAGCGGAAGAGATCCTCGGTCGTCGAGACCGCGGTCGACCAGATCTGGGTCAGCCCCAGTTCGCGGAGGCCGTCGGCGGCGCGGGCGTCGCGAGCCAGCAGCCGCGCCTCGCCCAGCCGGGCGACAATCGCATCGAGATCCCCGAATCTGCGCGCGACGTCGAGCCAGGTCCGCAGCCCGAATGCCGATGACACCACCACCTCATGCACCGGCTCGGCAATACAGGTGAGGGTGGCCGCGTGAACGGCCTCGACGTCTGCCTGGGCCACCGATCGCACCGCCTGAACGCCGACGGTGCGGGCACCGATGCCCTCCAGGAGAGAGGCGAGGTCGTGGCGCCGCCGATCGGCCGCGACGGCGATGGCGTATCCCGCCAACGGTGCGCGCACGGCGGCCACCCGCACACCACCTCCCACCGGCGCGACCACTCACCTGTCTACGGCCAGGCGGGCCGTAAGGATCGTCGATTGCGGTGACTCGACTGCACCGCGCGTGAGACAGTGTCGCGTCGCGCGACGAGAAAGTCGCACACTTCGATGGTTGCGGTTCGATGTCTTTCCGCTCACCAACCTGGCATCACGGCCGGCACCGGCGGATCCTCCCTGACGCCGCGTGTAATGGCAGGTCAACGCCGTGGAAACGCACCCACAACGAGGTGATGCGCCGCAGACCAGCGAGCGGATCTTGTGAGCACTCCTTCGGTTCCGTCACGTAATGCGCCCGTCACTGGCGCGAATCTGACGACGGCGTAAAGACTCCCACCACCGTGCCAATTCACCTCAGATCAGAGACCACTCCATACGAGCGGGAGAGCCGTGGCCAACGTTGCATTTGACGAAGTGGGCAAGTTGTACGCGGACGGAACGCGCGCCGTCGACGGGCTGAACCTGGACATTGGCGACGGTGAGTTTCTCGTGCTGGTTGGCCCTTCGGGCTGTGGCAAGACCACGGCGCTGCGGATGGCCGCCGGGCTTGAGGACGTCAGTGAGGGCTCGATCCGGATCGGGCCGCGCGTGGTCAACGAGGTGCCCGCCCGCGACCGAGACGTGGCGATGGTGTTTCAGAGCTATGCTCTCTATCCCCACCTCGACGTGTTCGACAACATCGCCTTCGGGCTGAGGCTGCGCAAGGTGCCCCGTGCGGAGATCACCAGCCGGGTCAGCGGGGCCGCGACGGCGCTCGGGCTGCGCGAGCACCTGCGCCGGCGACCGAAGGCTCTGTCCGGCGGCCAACGCCAACGGGTCGCCATGGGCCGGGCGATCGTCCGCGAGCCATCGGTCTTTCTGATGGATGAGCCACTGTCCAACTTGGACGCAAAGCTTCGGGTCCAGATGCGAGCCGAGATCGCGCGCAACAGCCGCAAGCTGGCCGTGACGACGATCTACGTCACCCACGACCAGACCGAGGCGATGACCCTCGGTCATCGCGTGGCGGTCATGAAGAAGGGCGTCCTGCAACAGGTCGCCGCTCCGCAAGAACTCTATGACCATCCGGCCAACCTCTTTGTTGCCGGCTTCATTGGCTCACCATCGATGAACCTCATGAGTGGGCTCCTGACGGTCGACGGCGGCGGCCCGATTCTCCTGCTCGGGAACCAGACGTTGCGATTGGGTCGTGACTTCGTCGCCACTCGCGCCGCGCTCCGGTCCTACCTGGGCGGCGCCGTCGCCGTGGGTGTCCGGCCGGAAGACCTGTCCTTGGTGACCGACGGGACCGCGGCCGACGCGGATGGCGCCACACTACACGTGACCGCCGAACTCACCGAGGCGCTCGGCTCCGACCTGCTTGTGCACTGCGGTATCAACGTCGAGCCGGTGGTCACGGAGGACACGAAGGAGCTAGCCCGCGATGCGGGCGCCGACGACGACACGCCGGCGGGGACCAGGTTTCTGACCTCGCTGGTGTGCCGGTTCAGCCCACGGGCGCAGGTCAGGGAGGGCGACCGTATCCAGCTTGCGGTCGATACCAACCAGCTCCACCTCTTCGACCTGTCCACGGGCCGAACGATCACCTGAACGGCGGCGGCGGCCGAGTCATCACCTCGGTCGTCGCCGGCGCAACCCGGCCGCGGGCGGCAACCCCGTCCCGGCCCTCTCAACTCAGCATTTGACAGTCCCTTGAGGAGGGATACATGGTACGAAAGGCAAAACAGTTCGCCGTGTTCGCGGTTGCGGCTCTCGCCGCCACCGGCTGCGGGAACAACCCTACGACGACGCCGGCGCCGGACGCCATCGACCTGACGGGCAAGACTGTCGAGGTCGCGGCGACGTGGTCGGGCACCGAGCAGGAGAACTTCCAGGCCGTGCTCGATGAGTTCGCCAAGCGCACCAAGGCCACGGTCAAATACACCTCCGGCGGCAACGACCTGCCGGTCCTGCTGAATAGCCGCATCGCCGGGGGCGCGCCGCCGGACGTGGCGTTCATCCCGCAGCCCGGCGTGGTCGCCGAGTTCGCCAAGCGCGGCGCACTCAAGGAGCTCACCGGCGACGCCGCGGCCGCAGTCACGGCGAACTTCTCCGACGCCTGGAAGGGCCTTGGGACCATCGACGGCAAGCTCTACGGCATCTACTTCAAGGTGGCGAACAAGTCGGTGATCTGGTACCGCACCGACAACTTCGACGACGCCGGCGTGCAGCCGCCGAAGACGTGGGACGAGTTCAAGGCCGTGTCCAAGACACTCTCCGAGGCCGGCAATACGCCGATCGTGGCCGCCGGTGGGGACGGCTGGGTGTTGACCGACTGGTTCGAGAACGTCTATCTGCGCGTCGGCGGCCCGGAGAAGTACGACAAACTCGCCAAGCACGAGATCCCGTGGACCGACCCGACGGTCGTCAAGACGCTCGAGGTGCTCGCCGACTACTGGCGTACGCCGAAGTATGTCCAGGGTGGACCGACCGGGGCCGTCCAGGTTTCCTTCACCCAGTCGATCGCCGATGTGTTTGGTGAGAAGCCCAAGTCCGCCATGCTCTTCGAGGGTGACTTCGTCGCTTCCGAGATCAACAAGTTGGCGAAGGTGAAGGTCGGCGACGGCGCCAAGTTCTTCGACTGGCCCTCAATCGATGGCTCCAAGCCGGCGGTCGTGACGGCAGGAGACCAGGCCGTCGCGTTCAAAGACACGCCAGAGGCGATGGCGCTCATGGCGTTCCTCGCCTCGGCCGACGCAGCCAAGATCATGGCGGCGAAGGGCGGCTTCATGTCGGCCAACAAGAAGCTCGACCCGGCGGTGTACCCGGACGAAACCACCCGAGCGCTGGCCAACGCCGTCGTCGCCGCCGAGTTGCTTCGGTTCGACATGTCCGACCTGACGCCGCAGTCGTTCGGCGGAGGCACCAGCGCGCACATGTGGGTCCTTCTGCAGGAGTTCCTGAGCAAGCCGATCGCACCGGCGGCTCTGGCCCAGCTGCTGGAGGACGCCGCAACGAAGGATTTCGGGAGTAACTAATGACACGCGCGCCCGAGCCGGTTGATGCTCACCGGGTCACCTCGACCAGCCGTGCCGAGGTCCCCGCCCATGACCGGGCGGGCGCGCACGGTCGCCGACGCCAGGCTCCTCCTCCTGGCGTCGGCGACCAACCACGACACGGCAGACGATCCCACGGTGGGCATGCGACCAGAGGGCGTGCGATCAGTGGGCGTACGACCGGGCGAACCGAGCGCGCCACGGTTGCCCTGCTCTTCCTCGGCCCCGCCGTTCTCATGCTCGCAGTGCTGGTCTGCTACCCCATCGTGTATACGGTCTGGCTGAGCCTGCACAGTCCCGAAGGGGCCACATTCGTCGGTGCGGAGAACTACATCACGATGTTCACCGCACCGGAGACCCGCCGGGCAATCATGAACAACGTCATCTGGGTCGTCGTGGCCCCGTCGGTGGTCACCGCGCTCGGCCTCATCTTCGCCGTCCTGACTGAGAAGGTACGCCGGGCGACCGCGCTCAAGTTGGTCCTGTTCATGCCGATGGCGATCTCGTTCCTCTCCGCCGGCGTAACCTTCCGCCTCGTCTATGACGAGAACCCCGAGCGGGGCATGCTCAACGCGGTGATCGTGGGGATCCACGACGCCTTCGTCCCGCCGTCGCCGTACTACGGTGCGAACCCGCGCGACGATGTTGGTCTGGTCGTGGCCGATGGCGGCTATCAGACCGACACGGCGATCGCCGTCGGCGATGCGGTGACGTTGCCCCTGGTCGGTCTACCGGCCGACCGGATCCCCACCGAGGCCTCGGCCGCGACGGCGCCGCCGGCCGGGCCTGGACTGAACGGAGTCGTCTGGCTCGACTTCACCCGCGGCGGCGGGGGCAAGGCCGGGGTCATCGACCCCACCGAGAAGGGCCTGCCCGGGATGAAGGTGGAAGCGCTGCGCGGCGGCGAGGTCGTCGCCGTGTCGAGCACCGACGCGGCGGGGAGATTCGCCTTCCCGGAGCTGAGCGGCGACGGCTACACGATCCGACTTCCGGCGCGCAACTTCGTCGAACCGTTCAACGGACTGACGTGGCTGGGGCCGAGCCTGGTCACGCCGGCGGTCATCGGGGCCTACATCTGGATCTGGGCCGGGTTCGCGATGGTGCTGATATCGGCCGGCCTGGCCGCGCTGCCGCGGGAGGCGCTCGAGGCCGCCCGCGTGGACGGCGCGACCGAGGGGCAGGTCCTCCGGCGGGTCACCATCCCATTGGTGCGACCGGTGCTCATCGTCGTGCTCGTGACGCTGACCATCAACGTACTCAAGATATTTGACCTCATATATGTCCTGCCGCCCGAGTCGTCGCAGGACGACGCGAACGTCGTCGCCCTGGAGATGTACCGGGTTTCGTTTGGAGGAGGGCTCGACTACGGGCTGGGTAGTGCGCTGGCCGTGCTGCTGTTCGTGCTGGTGCTGCCGGCGATGTTGTTCAACATCAGGCGGCTGAGGGGGGAGGCGTGATGAGCTACCCGACGACCACGCGGGTGCCCGAGCTCCAACCGGCCGGCACGGTGGTGTCCGGGGCTCCCCGGCGCGGACCGCTGGCTCGCTTCGTCACACGCTTCGGCGGTGCCGCCGTGCGGCTCATCGTTGTCGTCGTCGGGCTGTTCTGGCTCCTCCCCACCGTGGGTCTCGCGGTGGCGAGCCTGCGCAGCACCGCGGACAACAGCGCCACCGGCTGGTGGAACGTCCTTGCCGCACCGAGCCAACTCACGTTCGACAACTACGCCCGCCTGATGCAGAACGACCGCATCGTCGGTTCGCTGTGGAACACCGTGCTGATCACCGTGCCGTCGACCGTGCTGGTCGTCGTACTTGGCGCGCTGGCCGCGTACGCGCTGGCATGGGTCGCGTTCCCCGGCCGTGACCTGATCTTTATCGTGGTCGTGGCTTTGATCGTGGTACCGATTCAGGTAGCGATCATCCCGGACGCGACGATCTTCCGCCACCTCGGCATCTACGGCCAGATTCCCGCGGTGATCGCCTTCCATGTCGCGTTCGGCCTGCCGTTCGCCATCTTCCTGTTGCGCAACTTCTTCCTGGGCATCCCCCGCGACCTGCTCGAGGCGGCCAGGATGGACGGCGCCAAGGAGTTCGGCATCTTCCGCCAGGTCGTGTTACCGATCGGATGGCCGGCGATCGCGTCCCTGGCCATATTCCAGTTCCTCTGGGTCTGGAACGACCTCCTCGTGGCGCTCGTGTTCGGTTTCGACAACCCGCCGATCACGTATGCGCTCAAGGAACAGATGCGGGCGTTCTCCTCCAATGTCGACGTCATTGGACCCGGCTCGTTCCTGTCCATGCTGGTCCCGCTCGCCGTCTTCTTCGCCTTCCAGCGCTACTTCATCCAAGGAGTCCTCGCCGGCTCCGTCAAATAACCCGATCATCGTCGATCATGATTTGGAGGTCATGATCGACGGGGCGGATTCTAGGGTTCAGTGCAACGAGTGAAGTTGTCTGGATCTTGGAGGCTCTGGTGGCGAGGCCGGGCGTGATTACGTTTGCTCATCGGCAGATTTTGGAGGCGCAGTGGCGGCGCGGCCGGACGATTACGAGCATC
>JAXIPB010000128.1:0-3628 GCA_045403155.1 Micromonosporaceae bacterium | reverse complement strand
GGCCGCCACCACGCCACTCCCCCCCCCCAACCTCTTCTACCCCCCCCATTACGGGCGATCATGACCTGGAGGTCATGATCGACGCCTTTAGGCGACGTTGACATCATGATCGTCGTGATCTTGAGCGCGCTACGGCAGCGGGGGGAGGTCGTGGGTCGCCTCGTACGCCGCGATCTGACCGATCCTGCGAGCGTGTCGCTCCCCATGTGAGAAGGAGGTGTCGACAAATGTGATCACGATCCGGGCCGCCTCTTCCAGCGAATGAGTGCGAGCACCGATCGCGACGACGTTGGCATCGTTGTGCTGGCGCGCGAGTCGGGCGGTCGTCTCGTTCCACGCCAACGCGGCGCGCACGCCGGGGATCTTGTTCGCGGAGATCTGCTCCCCGTTGCCGGAGCCACCGATCACTACGCCCAGGCTGCCAGGGCTCGCGACCACCCGAGCGGCCGTGTGCAGGCAGTACGCGGGGTAGTCGTCATCGGGCTGGTACGAGGCCGGTCCGACGTCGACGACCTCATGCCCCGCCTCCGAGAGCCATTTCGCGAGATCCCGTTTCAGCTCGAAACCCGCGTGATCAGATCCAAGGAATACGCGCATGTGGGCATCCTCCCAGCCCCGCTCCGGTCACGCGGGTCACGCGGTCACGCCTCGGCCGCCAAATCGGCCAGTACGAGGCCGGCGCGCGCCTTCGGCGTGAACCAGGTGCTCTTTCGCGGCATCTTCTGGCGGGCCAGGTTCACCGCGACGAACTCGTCCACGGTGACCGGCGCGATGAGGACAGCGAGCTCCGCCCGGCCGCAATCAACCTCGCCCGTCAGCCACTCGGGCGGATAGTCTCCGCCGACATAAATGATCCGTTTGTCGCCGGGCTCGAGGCCCATCGCGTCGCGCAGAACGAGCCGTTCAACCTGGGCGTGGTCCATTCCGTCGACGACCGCCCGGGCCGGTGAATCGGGCAGCCGGACGATGTTGGCGCCGCCCTGCCCGTACAGGTAGATCTCGCCCTGCTTGGGGATGCCTGGCGACGACGCGATCGGCGCCACCGTGGCACCGGCCGCCGACAGCCGGGAAAGGACCTCGGCAAGCGGGACGGGAAGTTCGGTGACGAGCCTGTTGTACGGCCGAATTTGCACCGACTCGGGCGAGGTGACGACCGCGAGGAATCTTCGCAGGCCGCCGATTTGGGCCGCGAGACTGCGATGGTTGCCGTCGGCGACGACAAGCTCGCCCCCGCCGGCGAGCTCAGCGAGGCTCGCCGCGGTGCTCGACCCGGCCGGCAGCGGCCATACGGCGTGGACGCGGCCCGCATGGTCGACATCGGTCACCGCCGGCGCGCCGGCTGACTCGACCGCGGCCGAGAGACCGGCCCGCAGCTCCGAACCGCGGGCGGTCTGCAGCAGCAGTACGGGCGAGAGCAAGTGCCCGGTAGCCTCCGCCAACGCGACGCGCTCGCGGACCTTCTCGATGAAGACTTCCTCGTTGCGCATGACCAGACCGGGCTCGGCGGCCGATGTCGAGATCTGATCGGTATCGACCATCGCGAAGACCCCGAGGGTCGCCTCATCCGGATCCCCCGGCTCTTCGATGCGGTAGAGGGCGAGAACGCTGCCCGCCGGGGCGTAGCTGCCGTCCTCGCGCTGGCGGGCCAGCCTCGCCGCCGCTTCGGGCAGGGATTGGGCGAAGCTCTTGCCCAGGCTGTCCGGCGCGCGGTGCGGCATCTCGACGGCCAATGCGCTCTCGGGATTGGAGCCAATGATGGCCGTGATCTCGGCATCGTCGGCGAACTCGTCGTAGTTGCGCGCACCGGTGCCACCCGTCGAGATCCAGGCCTGGGCGATGGGATGGACCACGGTCACATCCGCGACGCTAACGTCCCCTCGCTTCGACGCCGTGGCCGGGTGGGCCGGGTGTCAGCTGACGGGCAGCGCGGATCCGCAACGGGTGCAGAACTTGCCTCCGGCGTGCGGCGCGCCGCACTGACCGCAGAAACTCCCACCGCCGGATCGAGGGCCCGGCACCGTCGTCGATGAATCCGCCCCCCCGGTGACGGCGACGGCGAGGCCCTCGTCGATGACCCGGAGCGCCTCATCGTCCATCTTGGACGACTGCACGGCACCCCAGACCTGGGTGACCAGCACGGGCCAGAAGACGAGCATGGACACGACCGTAGGCAGGGCCTGCTGCCCGAGAATGCCGATTCCGGCGCGGGCCATCACCGACCCGGAATCGGGCTCGATGCGTACCTTCAAGGCGGTGCGCATCCCGGAGATGGTCCGGAACGCGCCCGCACGCGTGATGTCGACGTCCCAGGCGCCCGTGGCGGTCTGCTGATGCACCACCTCGTAGCCCTTGGCCCGGAAGTGCGACGCGAGGTGCTCCGCGACCGGCTCGAGGTCCGTGACGTCGGTCCAGATGCGACGCTCACTCTTGAATACGCCCATGGCGAGGTCTCCTAGCCGCTGACTGGTCGCCGCATCTCGATGGTCTCGTCCATGACCCGCGGCGCCGGCACTGCGGGGGCGAGAGCCGTCCCACACTCGTTGCAGTGCCGCCACCCGGCGTCGATCTTGTGCCCGCACGTCGGGCAGCGCGGCACCTGGCGGGCCTCCGCGGCAACCTCGGCCAACCGCGAGAAGCCCGGCGTCGTGGCCCACCCCTGAATCTCCCGAACCCGAATCGCGAGCATCGGGTGGGTCGACTGCTTGCTCAGCATCCACTGCAGGATGCGGTTCCACCGGGACTCGCGCAGCGCCTCCCACTCCTTTGCCTGGTCGGCGAATGCCTGGACACTGTGGACATAGGGCGAGTCCACTTTGACCCCCGCGTACCGGAACAGGACCCTCGTCATGGCGTCGGCGCTGCCCATGTACGCTGCGGCGGCCCGATCGGCCGACAGCTCACTTTTCTGCGACCAACTCGTCAATGCGCTCTGCACTGGCACCGAGGCCAGGGAAAGCAGCGCCGAAAGCCCCGGGATCGGTGCTGCAGAGCCGATCTCCCGGGCGGCGTCGAGGAACTGGGCCATCGAGTGGTAGAGAACGTGCTGCAACAGGATGTGGCCGCACTCGTGGGCGAGCACGGCCTCGATCTCGTCCGGGGCCATGTGGTCGAGGAGTCCACTGAAGATGATGATCGAGGTCCGGGTGTGACCGAGCGTGTAGGCGTTGACCTCGCCCATCGACAGGTAGAGCTCGGGCTCCGGGATGCCGAACGCGTCACACATCGGCGGCAGGAGCCGGTAGATCTCGGGTAGCTGGGTCGGACCGAGGCGCAGGCACTCCGACAGGTGATAGTTGTGCGCCTCGCGCTCGCTGTACACCTTCATGAAGGCCTGCACCGTCGCCTGCAGACCGGTCATCGACTCAAGCTGACGCTTGGCCGACTCATCGAATGGGTGCACCACGTCGCTGGCCGAGAAGACTGCCACTCGCACCACCTACGCCGCGCGTACCGATCCGGTCGGAGGCGAGGCTAGTTGACCAGGATGTCGCGGCCAAGCACCGTCTGGTCGGTTTCCGGTCACCTACCGGCGCGACCCAACCAACGCCCCAAGATCGCCGTGATCATGACTTCAGCGTCCTAAATCGGCGCTCGTTGTCAAGCGGTGAGTGCAACGTGGGTGGGGTTG
>JAXIPB010000249.1:0-6028 GCA_045403155.1 Micromonosporaceae bacterium | reverse complement strand
GCACGAATCTGAAGATGCTCCAGGCAGTCCCGGATCCACGCCGCGGCCGATCCCGTCGCGATGAGCAGTTCGCGCAGCGGGCGCCACTCCGCATGCCAGGCGCCGGCCGCTCGCTCGTGCTCCTGAACCATCGCGGTGAGCAGCGTGGCCACCAGGCCAGGCGCCTGGGTGGCGCAGGCGAGCGCGCTGATCGCGGCCACCGGATTGCGTTTGTGCGCCATGGCCGATGACCCACCGGGTGTGCCCTCGGCGACTTCTCCGACCTCGTTCTGGGCCAACAGCGTGATGTCGCGCGCGACCGACCCCACCCCACCGGACGCCGCGCCGAGCGCGCCGGCGCGCGCGGCCGGCCGGTTGCGGATCGTGTGCCACGGCAGCACCGGGTCGGCCAGCCCCAGCTCATCCGCGAGCCGGCGAGCGACGTCGGGACCCGAATCACCGAGTCCACCGAGCGTGCCGGCCGCGCCACCGAACTGGGCCGCGAGCCGCGTCACCCGGACCGCCTCGAGGCGATCGAACGCCTCGTCCAGGCCGACCATCCATCCCGCCGCTTTGAGCCCGAACGTCGTCGGCACCGCCTGCTGCAGCAGTGTCCGCCCGGCCATCGGAGTGTCGCGGTGCAGCCGGGCCAGCGTCGCGGCCACGTCCGCCGCGCCGCGGAGATCGCGGATCAGCGGGCTCAGGGCGTTGCGGGCCAGCAACATCGTCGCCGAGTCCATGATGTCCTGGCTCGTTGCTCCCTTATGGACATATGGCGCGGCATCGGCCGGGACGTTCGCCCGGATGCGCTCGACCAGGGAAACCACGGGATTGCCGCTGGCGGCGGCGGCGGCCGACAACTCGGCCGGATCAATGTGGATGGTCTCGCAGGCGGCCACGATCGCGGTGGCGGCCGAATCCGGCACCACCCCGGCGCCGTTGCCGGCCCGCGCCAGCGACGCCTCGATCTCTAGCAGCGCGGCAAGCCACGCCGTGTCACTCACTTCGGCCCTGACCGGACCCCGCGCCAATACGCCATCGAAGAGTCCGGCCCGTTCAGTTGGCGAAGACCGTTCAAATCGAGAAGAAAATGGTCTCACCCTCTCCCTGTAGTCGAATATCGAAGACGTCGCAGCCATCCGCGTTGGCGTCGGCTATGAGGGTTGCCCGCTCGTACCCGTCGGAGAGGCATGCGAGGACCGGATCGGCCGCGTTCGCCTCGGTCCTCGTCGGGGAAGTAGACGCGCGTCCCGACGCGATCCAGCAGCCCACGCGCGAACACGGACAAGGCGAGGTGGGGCGCCTGGGTGGTGCCGTCCGGCCCGGGCACCGGGGCCGACTTCATGGTCAGAATCGCGTATCGACCATCGGCATCGGTCGGGCAGCCAGCGAACCCGCGAAGGCCTTCAGCGGCGTACCGCCCGGATGGGTAGGCCTGCCAGATCTCAACGAGCGCATCCGGGTCCGGATCGCCAGCCCCGTCGAGCACCGATGAGGCGTACGCCGGAAATGCGAGCGGGGGGTGCACACCCTCGGTGTCGCGCCGGTAGCCGGTCACGTCTTCCATCAGGCCTCCCTCGTCGACGTGTGTGCGGCCGTGAGGCCGCGGAGCACGCGAAGCTTCTCGGCCGTCGGCGGCTCACTGGTGCCGAGTCTCTGCGCCACCGCCAGATCCCATCCGGTCGCCGCGCGGACAGTGTCGAGCGCGGTGCCTGGATGCAGCGCGGCCAGCGTCAGCTCGCGGCGTTCCGGATCTGGTTCGAGCACACCAAGATCGGTGATGACCAGCACACGTCCCCGCCCGCGCAGGCCGAGCCGCTCGCGATGTCCTTTACCAGAGCCAAATCCGAGCGACGTGACGAAGTCCACACTGTCCACGAAAGCGCGCCGGCTGTGCCGTACCACGATGAACACCTCCCGGCATGAGGCGGCGATCTCCGGTGCTCCGCCCGCCCCAGGCAGCCTGACCTTCGGCCGACGGTACTCCGGCCCGACCACTGTCGTGTTGATGTTTCGGTAGCGGTCGAGCTGCGCCGCGCTCAGAAACCCCACGTCAATGCGGCCGGGTTGGAGCCAGTAGTTGAATGTCTCTGGCACGCTCACGACGGCATCGGCGGTCTCGGCGAGTTCACCGTCCCCGATGGACAGTGGTGGGCACGGGCCGGCGAGTGCGCGGGCGGCGGCGACGGTCATCATCTCGTCCGCGGTGTATGTGATCACGGGGCACTCGCAGTCGCGTTGATTCTGTCGAGCCACTGCATGAAGGTTTCCCGGTCGCGGCTGATCTCGTCCCACTGCCTGTAGTAGGCGTTGTCCCGGTCGTAGTAGCCCTGCGCGTACGACGGGTGCGCGCCCCGCGGGACGACAGCGACCGCCGTCACGGCCCAGGTCGGCAGGACGATCGCTCCAGGCTTCGGTTCGAGAGTGTCGACGACCTCCTCCACAGTGACCAGACACCGGCGAGCGGCGAGCGCGGCCTCCTTCTGTACGCCGGTGATCCCCCACAGCTGCACGTTGCCGCGCCGATCCGCGCGTTGCGCGTGAATGATGGTTACATCCGGATTCAGGGCGGCGACGGCGGCGAGCTCCTCGCCCGTGAACGGGCACGTGATCGTGGAGATGCTGGCCGTGTACTTCGGCAGGTCGGTGCCGACGTAGCCGCGCAGGACGGCAAACGGGAGCCCGCTGGCGCCGGCGGCGTAGCGGTTGGCCATGCCGGCGTGGCTGTGCTCCTCCAGCCGAAGTGGGACCGGCCAGTCGTGTTCGACCGCGTCGCGAAGCCGGTGCAGCGACCCGACGCCTGGATTGCCGCCCCACGAGAAGACGAGGGCGCCCGCGCATCCGGCGCCGATCATCTGGTCGTACACGATGTCTGGCGTCATCCGGACCAGAGTGAGGTTGCGACGCCCCTGCCGGATGATCTCTTGCCCGGCCGCGACCGGGATCAGATGAGTGAATCCCTCGAGCGCCACAGTGTCGCCGTCGTGAACCATCGCCGCGACGGCCTCGGTCAGGGTCGTGATTTCGGCCAACGCCACTCCCAGCTTGTGGACCGCTCAAGGGGTTCGGTGCGTGGAGGCCCTTTCAAGATCCGCGTGATCATGACGTTCGCGTCGTGAATTGGCGCCGACCATGACCTCAAGGTCATGATCGCGGGGATCTTGGGTGGCGGCGAGTAGGGAGAGGGTGGCGAGCCACACCGCGCACGCTCCCGCCATGTGGGCGGCGACCAGGATCTCAGGCAGGTTCGTGAAGTATTGGACGAACCCGATCGCGCCCTGCGCCAGGATGATCGCTATCAGCCACGCCGACCGCACCGTCGCCGGTTGGACGCCCGCCGCCCGCATCGCGAACCAGGTCGCAACGGCGAGCCCGAGCAGCAGGAATACCAGATCCGCGTGGATCTGCGAGACCGTCTCCGGGCTGAGCCCTGTGCGCCTGGCCCCGGCGTCGCCGGCGTGCGGGCCGCTCCCGGTGACCACCGTGCCGGCCACGAGCACTGCAGCGCTGGTGAATGTGACCACGGCGGCAAGGCCCCGAAGTACGGGCGGGATCGCTCGCGCCGGCTCCGCTGCGGCTCGGGCGGTCTGACGCCGCGCAGCGCGCCAGAACTCGTACGCCGCGGCGAGTACCGCGATCGAGAGCAGGAAGTGGCCGCCCACCACCCAAGGATTAAGATCGGTCAGAACTGTGATCCCGCCGAGCACCGCCTGAGCCGGAATGCCGAGAAGAACCAGCCAGGCCAACGTCGTGACCCGCCGGTTTCGCGGCTTATGGAGCATGGCGGAGACGACGCCCAATACAGCCACTAGGCCGACAACGAACGTGAAGACGCGATTACCGAACTCGATTGCGCCGTATATGCCCATTTCGGGAGTCGTGACGTAGGAAGTTTCGGTGCAGCGCGGCCACGTCGGACAGCCCAGGCCCGAGCCAGTGAGTCGTACCGCCCCGCCGGAGATCACGATGCCGATGTTGACCACCACGGACGCGAGCGCGACTCGCCGAAGCACATCGGGACGCGCCAGCCAGGAGATCACGCCGGTCATCGTACGAGCGCATTATTGGTGGCTCGCGCGCGCCTCCAAGATCGCTTCGTCCCAAGATTGCCGTTTGGGCGGCGAATGCAGCGATTCGCCGCACATTTGGCACCAAAAACGCCGATCAATGGCGCAAGATACCGCCCGAGCGGCCGCAAAGCGGCTCTTTCCGCGCCAAGCGGCCCGGCGTGCTGCGCGAAGCGCCCGGCGTGCTGCGCGAAGCGGCCCGGCGTGCTGCGCGAAGCGCCCGGCGTGCTGCCCGAAGCGGCCCGGCGTGCTGTCCGAAGCGCCCGGCGTGCTGCCCGAAGCGGCCCCGCGTGCACGAAGCCGCGCGGCGTGCCCGACGCCTCCAAGATCGCTGTGATCATGACCTCGATGTCGCCAAACCGCGTCGATCATGACCTGCAGGACATGATCGGCGGGGTCTTTGGCGGCGGGGTCTTTGGCGGCGGGGTCGTTGGCGGCGGGGTCTTGGGGCGGGGTCTTGGAGGGCGCGTTTGCGCACCGGGGGGGATTTACGTAACGTTGCTGTTGTGAAAACCCTGGCGCCCACGCCGGAGCCGACGCTGCTGCCCAGCGGCGACGGTCGCACCCGTGCGCGCGTCAAGGCTCTGCTGCTTGAGCACGGAGCCGCCACGACAGCGGAGTTGGGGGAGGCGATCGGGCTCAGCCCGGCCGCTATCCGACGCCACCTCGACGCGATGCTCGCCGACGGCGACGTCGTCGCTCGTGAGCAGCACATTTACGGCCAGCGGGGACGCGGGCGTCCGGCCAAGACGTTCGCACTGACCGACGCCGGGCGGCTGCACTGCGCGCCGCACACCTACGACGACCTGGCCAACTCCGCCCTGCGCTGGATCTCCCGCAGCGGGGGAGACTCGGCGGTTGCGGCCTTTGCCGCCCATGTCGTCGGCGGGCTCGAGGAACGATGCCGCACGGCGATGAGCGGGGCGGGTGACGATCCTCTCGCCCGGGCGGAGGCGCTCGCCGGTGCGCTCTCCGCGGAGGGCTACGCTGCGTCGGCGTCGACGATCGCGTCCGGCGGGCAGCTGTGCCAGC
Organism: Micromonosporaceae bacterium; assembly: GCA_045403155.1. GTDB lineage: Bacteria > Actinomycetota > Actinomycetes > Mycobacteriales > Micromonosporaceae > JAXIPB01. The sequence continues at coordinate 950 of JAXIPB010000249.1, read as the reverse complement.
ACCACTGCCCGGTGGCGCACGTCGCCGCAGAGTTTCCGCAGCTATGTGAGGCCGAGACCCAGGTGATTTCACGGCTTGTCGGCACGCACGTGCAGCGCCTCGCCACGATCGCCAACGGTGACGGAGTGTGCACCACGCACATCCCGGCGCCGCTGGCCAGGCAGATCCGGCGACCCAGCGATACCAACGTACGCACGAATGAGAACACCGAGAGGGTGCAGCGATGACCGAGCAGCAGACACGTCCGAGCCAAGCGGAACAACTCGCCGGCCTCGGAAAGTACGCGTTCGGCTGGTCCGACCTCGACACGGCCGGCGCGAATGCGCGCCGTGGCCTCAACGAGGACGTCGTCCGCGATATCTCGGCGAAGAAGAACGAGCCCGAGTGGATGCTCGACCTGCGCCTCAAGGGCCTGCGGCTGTTCCACCGCAAGCCGATGCCGGCCTGGGGCGCTGACCTTTCGGGTATCGACTTTGACAACATCAAGTATTTCGTACGGTCCACCGAGAAGCAGGCGACCAGCTGGGACGACCTGCCCGCGGACATCAAGAACACCTACGACCGCCTCGGCATCCCTGAGGCCGAGAAGCAGCGCCTGATCGCCGGAGTCGCGGCTCAGTATGAGAGCGAAGTTGTTTACCACAAAATCCGCGAGGACCTCGAGCAGCAGGGCGTGCTGTTCCTCGACACCGACACCGGGTTGAGGGAGCACGAGGACATCTACCGCGAATATTTCAACACGGTGATCCCGGTTGGTGACAACAAGTTCGCCGCGCTGAACACGGCCGTCTGGAGTGGAGGGTCCTTCATCTACGTGCCGAAGGGCGTCAACGTGGAGATCCCGCTGCAGGCGTACTTCCGGATCAACACCGAGAACATGGGTCAGTTCGAGCGGACGCTGATCATCGTCGACGAGGGTGCGTACGTGCACTACGTCGAGGGCTGCACGG
>JAXIPB010000247.1:0-5224 GCA_045403155.1 Micromonosporaceae bacterium | reverse complement strand
CGTCGAGCAGAACGTGCTCAGTGTGACCGCCGAGCGGCTGTACGACAGGGAAGAAGGCGACCAGATCATCGCCAAGGAGCGGGCCGTGGGCGCGTTCGAGCGCCAGATGTTCCTCGGCGAGCACCTTGACCCCGAGCGGCTCCAAGCCAGCTACGAACAAGGCGTGCTCACAATCCAGATACCGGTTGCCCCGGAGGCCAAGCCGCGGCGGATTGAGATCCGGGCTGGCGAAGAGAGCACTGAGCGACAGGTAATCGACGTCGAAGGGACAAAGACGCAGGAGAGCGGGTGACCGCCCCCGGCCTCCAAGCCGCAATCCGGGCACCGGCCAGGGGAGCATGAAGGGCACAAACCTCTGATCTGCGTCATGCGGCCAGGTTGTCCTCGTGTATGAGCCCGCCCAGGACGTCGCGTCGTCGGATACGCCGCAGATCGGGGAGCGGAGCTGAAGGACCCGGCGGCGCGTCCGGCGCTCGGAGGTCGAGGCCGCGGTGCGGCCGCCTCGCGTTGTAGTGGGCGACGTACTCGCGGAGCACCCGTTCGAGATGACGTCGACCGAGGACGAGCGTCCAGTCCAGGCACTCGGTTCTGACGGTGTGAACCCATTGCTCGGCGAAGGCGTCCGCCCTCGGAGCCCGGAACGGGGTGAGAACGATCTCCATTCCCTCGCCCGTGAAGACGCCATCGAAGCTCCTCGTGTAGCAGCTCGGGGTGGCGATTCGACCGCTCGCAGAAGGGGCGCGCGACCAGACTGGGGTGGACCTACGTCCACGTGGCGGTCGACGACCACAGCCGGCTCGCCTACGTGGAGGAGCTCACCGACGAGCATCCGCCCACGACGATCGGGTTCATGAGGAGAGCGATCGGCTTCTACGCCGCCCATGGCGTGTCGTCGGCCGCTCCAATGGCGTGTCCCCTGGTTTATTCGCCTCGGCCGCTCTCACCTGCGAATCGTCGCCGACCACTGGGAGGAGGTGCGAGCGGGACGATGGCGCCTGGGCCTTGCCGTCGTCGGCCCGAACCCGGCCGTTCGGCAGGTCGTCGAGCTGGCAGAGATCGCGCGCTCGACGCCGGACGAAGCGGCGTTCCGTGCCGAAGTTAGCCGTGCTCCAGAACTGTCCCGTCGCCGCCCCTTGCATAGGGCGAACCGGTTGGGGGCTTGGGAGTGTTCTCGCTCACGGACCAAGATTGGGGATCAATGCCAGGGGGTCTCGTCGACTAGCTCTTTTTCCATTTCTGGTGACACGCCTTGCACGGCCCGTCGGGCGCTGGGTGCGCGTGAGGGTCTGTTGAGGGTCTGTGGACGGCGATCAGATACGACGTCTCGTCGAGAACACCCCATCTACCTGCGGTTCTCGTGGTGGGCCCCCGGGGATTCGAACCCCGAACCTGCGGATTAAGAGTCTGGTGCGAACGTGCTGGTCAGAGCGTTGCGGGGCCTCTGAGCAGTCCGTTTCCGTCTCAGTCATGCCCATCGTTTCCCATCGTTTCCCGTTCCTTCACGGGGATGCGACGGGGACGGCTTTCAATCAGCGTTGTCATGGATTCGAGCAGTGACACACCAAAGGGCGCACCGCGACGACAAGACTCGGCCTCGCGCTTGCTGCCGCCCAGTGCTCCCTGGCATGCTGGGCCACGATGGTCTCGCAGCGCGGATGGGTGTTCTGGGTCCGGGGAACCCTCGTGAGCACCGTCTGCGGCGCGTGGATAGCGCACGGTTTATGAGCGAGCGACGAGCGAATGCCTCGACCGAGTGGACGGAGGCAATCCGAGTCGGGACGCCCACCAGCGTGCGCGCGTACTATCGCCCACCGGCTCAGGTCCGCGATACCGCCGCGCGTACCCCGCGCGGCTTCCTGAAGCGGTTCGCCTCTCAATCAGATGCAGACAAGCCTCTCCATTTCGAGTTGAACGGTCGTCTCGAGGTTAGCGTTCACGGTGAAGTGCGCATGGAAATAGACGAACACCCTCGACCCATCAGATCCGTGCGCAACGGTTCTAAAGAGGTCCGTGTCCTCCTCGACGAGCACATCGCCGTGCTTGACGGCCCTGATGCCCTCCAAATCGAAAGCAAAGAAGTTCGCGGTGAAGCTAGGACCGGTCCCGTCGACGGGAATAGCCACAGCCTTGCCGTGATCGATCAGGTGGAAGTACAAGGCCCCGGTTTCCTCGAAGAAGGTGAAGTTCATCACCGTATGGCCGGTCGCGGTTATGGCGTACAGCTCGTCTTGGCACTCGAACGGCGCGGTGAAGCTATCCGAGAACGTCGATACTTCGGTGCCCGTGATCGGTGGCTGTGCCGATGCTGTTCCAGCGGTAGCCAGCACGAAGCCAGCAGCCGACGCCAGGAGCCAGACGACCACCCTGGTCGGACGCGCATTGTTCATTTCGCTCTCCCTTCCGGGTTTTCGTTGGTTTCTTCAGGGGCGGAGGGGGATGGATCTGAGGTGCAAGACGCCGTCATCAGGGCGAGGCCCACCACCGCGGCTGAGCCCAGTCTCCGATTCACCACGTGGACCTGGGAGCCGGCCGATCTCGAGAAACACGGCATGGCATCTCCTTCGCGAGTCGCTGGGAGAAGGAGTCGTCGACCGCCCGGATCGTTTAGGTCGTCCGCACGAAAGGCGCAGATTCCCACGCCCCGACGAAGAAGGCATCGGACGCAGCACGTCCGATCAAGTCGAAGGTGACCTGGTCGCCGTCGATGCGGAAGGCCACCTCGTACCGCCCGTCGATGTTGCGGTCACTCCCGTCGCTGATGATGATGATGCCGCTCCGAACCACATAGTTGCCATCGAAGCCTTCTTGCAGATCGGGCGGATCGAAGATCTGCAGGCGTCCGTCCGAGAATCGGAAAACGCGCACCAGCGGCGCCGGAACGTTCCGGCAGGGGTTGGTGAGATCATCGGGCAGGGTCGGTCCGTCGGCGTACTGGTCGGCGAGCGCGGCCCTCCAGAACGCCTCGACCTCCGAGGCCACCGGTGCTCGGCGAACCGCCCGAACCATCCGTTCGCACGAGAACGTGGCGGTCCAGTCCCCCTCGAGCGGGTCGGAGATTCGTCCGCTCGCGACCGCCGTCCAAGGTCGCGATGCGAACACGATCCGTCGAAGCTCGCAGGACTCCTCGATCGGCACAAGGGTGAGCACGCCTGCGTGGAGATTCACACGATAGGTGCCCGGCGCTTCGCACTCGGACCCGACAAGCGCGTCGGTCGTCAGCTGGCCCTCGCTGATCTCGAAGGTGATCGGGTCGCCTGGCAGGTCGAAGCGCCTCGGGCTGATCAGCTCGAGGGCCCCGGTTGCGTAGAGACGCATCTCGTACCGGCCCTCCATGTGCAGCAGTTGGACACCTGGGTCCTCGGGGCGCAACCGAACGACGTACGTGCCGGCGAGCGATCTCGGGGTGATCGGCTTCGGAGTCGCAGGCCGCGGCTCATCGCCGCCCGGCAGACCTGCCCGGACGATGGCGAGGACCGCGACGAACAGGATCGCGCCGACGCCGAGCGCGGCCAGCCGTCGGTTCCGAGCCTGACGTCGGCCGCGCTCGAACATCCGCTCGGCCGCCCCTGTGGGGAGCGTGTACCGCTCGCTCTCCCGCTCGAGGAGGTCGTGCAGATCAGCCATCGGCATCTCCCAATCGCGCGCGGAGCGATGCGCGCGCCTGCGACGCAAGTACCCGAGCCGTTACCGGCCGGACGCCGAGGACCTCGGCGGCCTCCTCGGATGAGAGACCGACGAGATCCGTGAGGACGATCGCTGCTCGTTGGCGCGCGGTCAGGTGGCCGAGGGCCTCTCCGATGATGGTCCGGGCGTCCGCTGCCTCGAACTCGTCCCTCTCCGGTGGTGGCGCGAAGACGTTCCGGATGGCTAGAGCCATCCGCCTGGACCGCTTCTTCCACGCGTTGAACGCCGTCCGATAGAGGTACCCGACCGGATCGGGGATGCCAACGATCCGATCCCAGCGCTCATACAGGCTGAGGAACGCGTCCTGCACGACCTCCTCAGCCTCGTGGTGGTCGCGTGTGACGAGTCGCATCCGTCGGTACAGCGTCTCGCTCTCAGCCGCGAAGAACTCGTCGAACGACAGCGTGTCCGAGACCCTCGAAGCGGCTGCCTCGGAGGCTTGTCCGATCTTGAGCTGGCGCGGAGGCATGCTCTCCATCGAAGGATCCACCGGCGTCCCGATCCGTTTAGGCGGACCCGTCCAGGCCGCCTCGCCCGAAGCAAGTACATCCTGACGAGCCAGCCGAACGCCGTCCAGGGCCCGAGACGCCGGGCTGGGCGCGGGCGGGCCGAACAGATGCCCGACGATCAGATGGAGCCGGTGTCAAGATGTCCCGAACTCCGTTGACCATGAGGTGGTGCCGGAGTGTCCAGGATGAGGCGGAACTTCACACCGGAACATGACACTGCGTCGTGGGCCCCCGGGGATTCGAACCCCGAACCTGCGGATTAAGAGTCTGGTCGGAAGGTGCAGGATGCTCCTATGCTTCGTCAAGCCACCAGAACCTCGTAGACCTCCCTGGCTACGTAGCGCTTCAGGCAGCGGATGATCTCCCGTTTTGAGAGTCCCTCGGACGTTCGCCGAGCCGCGTAGGCCCGCGTTCTTTCATCCCAACTCATGCGCACCATGACGATGCGCCAGAGGGCTTGGTTCGCACTTCGGTCGCCGCCTCGGTTCAGTCGGTGACGATGGATCCTGCCGGAGGATGCTGGAATCGGGGAACACCACACAGGTGAGCGAAGGAGGCCTCACTGCGCAGCCGGTCGGGATTGTCTCCGGCGGTCACCAGCAGCGCGCCTGCCACATCGGTGCCGACCCCGACGAGCGCTACCAACCGGGGAGCTCGCTTGGCAACAAGACGACTGAGTTCCGCATCGAAGCGCACGACCTCCTCATCGAGTACTCGATGCCGCCGTGCCAGTTCCCGCAAGGCGAACTTGGTTGCAGCCGCCGGGCTGTCGAGCTTGCCAGGACGCACGCCAACGCAGCGGTCCACCAGCTTGGCGGGCGAGCACGAGCGCAACTGGGTCCTCAGCGGATCCACTGCGCTGGTCACGAGCGCATGCATCTGGTTCATCGCCTGAGTCCGTCCACGAACCGCGGAACCGCGGGCCATCCGCAATACCCGGATAGCTTCGACAGCACCGTCCCTGGCCTTTGGAACACCGCTTGCTCGCCCCGAGAGCACCGCTTGGGCTGCAGCACATGCATCGATCGGGT